>NZ_KV788966.1:0-55792 GCF_001807395.1 Arthrobacter sp. HMSC06H05
AAACCAGTCCAACTTTCGGGGGCTAGTTCACTTACGGCGCGGGGACTTATATGTGGTCTAAGCGGTGCTTAGCTCAACATGCAAAGACGTGGACGTTGAAGGACTTACTTGTCTTCCTTGGCCTCAGACTCTTGTGCCTCTTCAGCCGGAGCCTCGGTGGCTTCAGCCTCGGTGGCCTCAGCCGGGGTTGCGGCTTCGTCCATCTCAGCAACATTGGCTGGAGCATCTTCCTGGGTCTCCACCTCAGGTGCTGCCTGCTCGGTAGTCTTCTGGGCTTCCTTCACAACAGCCTGCTTAGGGGAAACCGGCTCCATGACGAGCTCGATAACAGCCATCGGTGCGTTGTCACCGGAGCGGTTACCGATCTTGGTGATGCGGGTGTAACCACCGTTGCGCTCTGCCATAGCTGGAGCGATGTTGGTCAGCAGTTCGTACACAGCGTTCTTGTTCGTTGCCGAACGAGGAGCAATCGCAGACTGTACGCGGCGGCGAGCGTTGAGGTCGCCAGCCTTAGCAGTCGTGATCAGCTTCTCCGCGAACGGGCGCAGACGCTTTGCACGGGTCAGCGTGGTCTTCAAACGGCCGTGGGTGAAAAGCTCACCTGCCATGTTGGACAAAATGAGGCGCTGATGCGCCGGGCTACCGCCGAGGCGTGGGCCCTTAGTTGGGGTTGGCATAGTCGTAAATCTCCTTGAGTGAGGCCTGACCCGTTACCGCGGGTGAGACCATGCGAGACGCTTCAGAGAGCGAACTCAGAACTCTTCAGTTTCGTAGTCGTCATCCGCCAGAGGAGCTTCGTATCCTGCTGGTGAATCCTTGAGTGCAAGGCCCAGCTCGTCGAGCTTGGACTTGACCTCGTCAATCGACTTTGCGCCGAAGTTACGGATGTCCATGAGATCCGCCTCAGAGCGGGCTACCAACTCACCAACGGTGTGGATACCCTCGCGCTTCAGGCAGTTGTAGGAACGCACCGTAAGCTCAAGATCTTCGATCGGCAGTGCCATGTCAGCGGCTGCCTGCTCATCCGTTGGGGATGGGCCGATCTCGACGCCTTCGGATTCCTTGTTGAGCTCGTGCGCCAAGCCGAACAGACCAACGAGGGTCACGCCGGCGGAGGCTACAGCGTCACGTGGAGACATCGACGGCTTGGTCTCGACATCGAGAATGAGCTTGTCAAAGTCAGTGCGCTGCTCAACACGGGTTGCGTCTACGCGGAACGTCACCTTGAGAACCGGCGAGTAGATCGAGTCAACCGGAATACGGCCGATTTCGGAATCTTCACGCTTGTTCTGAGCGGCGGACACGTAGCCGCGGCCGCGCTCAATGGTGAGCTCCATATCGAAGTTTCCGTTTTCGTTGAGCGTTGCGATCTCAAGCTCTGGGTTGTGGATCTCAACACCTGCAGGTGCAGAGATGTCACCAGCGGTGACAACGCCAGGGCCCTGCTTGCGCAGGTACGCAACAACTGGTTCGTCGTGCTCAGAGGAAACGGAGAGTTGCTTCACGTTGAGAACGATCTCGGTGACGTCCTCCTTGACACCCTCAACGGTCGTGAACTCGTGCAGAACACCCTCGATGCGCACGCTGGTTACAGCGGCACCTGGGATGGAGGAAAGCAGAGTACGGCGCAGAGAGTTACCGATCGTGTAGCCAAAACCTGGCTCAAGCGGCTCAAGGGTGAAGCGTGAACGGGTCTCAGACAGCTGATCTTCGGTCAGGGTCGGGCGCTGTGCAATTAGCACGGATGTTGTCCTTTCAGCGAGCGTCCGCTATATGACGCTGCAGATGGCGACTGGGTGAATGAGGAACTGTTGCTCCCCACTCCGGGGGAAGAACATCGGATCTTCCGGGACAGGACACCACAACACATTTTGTACTGCATTGCGTTGTCCAGCGCGCAACCCGCGTACTAGACGCGACGACGCTTCGGCGGGCGGCAGCCGTTGTGTGCAACCGGGGTGACATCCTGAATGGAGCCAACCTCGAGGCCTGCTGCCTGAAGCGAACGGATTGCGGTTTCGCGACCCGAACCCGGGCCCTTCACAAAAACATCGACCTTGCGCATGCCGTGGTTCTGCGCTTCCTTAGCGGCCTTCTCGGCAGCCATCTGCGCAGCGTACGGGGTCGACTTGCGCGAGCCCTTGAAACCCATCTGGCCCGAAGAGGCCCAGGAGATCACAGCACCGGTCTGGTCGGTGATCGAAACGATGGTGTTGTTAAACGTGGACTTGATGTGCGCATGACCCTGCGCAACATTCTTCTTGACTACGCGACGCGGCTTACGTGCCGCGCTCGTGGCCTGACCCTTTGGGGGCATTTTTACTCCTACCTGAAAGTCTTCTCTAAATTGGGCGAGCTAACCGCGTGGATTAGCGGGCCTTCTTCTTACCGGCAACGGTCTGCTTAGGACCCTTGCGCGAGCGAGCGTTGGTCTTGGTGCGCTGACCGTGGACCGGCAGGCCCTGACGGTGACGCACACCCTGGTAGGAGCCGATTTCAACCTTGCGGCGAATATCGGCTGCAACCTCACGGCGAAGGTCACCTTCAACCGTGTAGGAGCCCTCGATGTGGTCGCGCAGCTTCACGAGCTGATCGTCGCTGAGATCCTTGATGCGCGTGTTCGGGTCGATGCCCGTTGCTTCGAGGGTCTCGGCGGCACGGGTCTTGCCCACGCCATAGATGTAGGTGAGTGCGATGATTGCGCGCTTATCGCGCGGAATATCAACACCGGCGAGACGAGCCATAGTGGTCTCTTCCTTACTGTGTTCAGGAGGTGTTCGGCAATACCCTCCGCACCTTCAGGTGCGGCCCCGGCCTCCTGGTAGCCCGAGGGTAGACGGTAGCGGTACTACCCGGTACTGCTTATTTTCAATGTGTGGCGTGGTGCCGTGCGTCGACTGTTTCGCTTAGCCCTGGCGCTGCTTGTGGCGAGGGTTGGAGCAAATAACCATAACGACGCCGTGACGACGAATAACGCGGCAGTCGTCGCAAATCGGCTTCACGCTCGGATGGACCTTCACGTCGGTTGTGTCCTTACGTTTCTGATTGATCAGTTTTTAGTTGTTCAAACATCACGTCAGACTGCAAATTCCTCTTCAGACACAGACCAACGGCGGACCCTTCCGCAGGGTTCGCCGTGACTGGATCTTCGGAGATCACTTGTAGCGGTAGACAATCCGTCCACGGTTGAGGTCATACGGGGTCAGTTCAACGACCACGCGGTCCTCGGGAAGAATTCGGATGTAGTGCTGGCGCATCTTTCCAGAGATGGTCGCCAAAACTACGTGATCATTTTGCAAACGAACACGGAACATCGCGTTTGGCAGGGCCTCCGTAACGGTGCCCTCCAGCTCGATGACTCCTTCTTTCTTACCCATATCCTCCGCTAACGTCCGAACCCGCCAACACCACGAGCGTGATGCCAACGGATAGCGATGATTGACCAGCTACTTTGCACGTTAAATGCGTGGCAAAGCAACCAGCTATCCATCCTAGCTCACTAGCACATATTCAAGCAACCGCGTGTGAGGCGGATCGCCCTCGCGTGCCGGCCACTACTGGCGCGTGTGCTAGGCCTGAACCGGCGCCGGGGTGACGCCGTAGCGAGCTAGGTCAGCGGCGCCGCCGTCTTCTGCGGTCGATACCCAGATTCCGCCACGGTGGATCAGTACCGTGTGTTCCCACTGCGAGGCCCGGCCACCATCGGTAGTGACCACGGTCCAGTCATCAGCCAACGTCTTGGTATCCAAGCTTCCAGTGACCAGCATCGGCTCGATTGCTAGCGCCATGCCCGGCTTGATGCGCGGGCCGCGGTAGTCCGCGGCGTAGTTGAGAACATCCGGGGCCATATGCATCTCGGAGCCGATCCCGTGGCCGCAGTAGTCCTCGAGGATCCCTAGATCATGCCCGCCCTGTTGGTGCACCGACGCCTCGATCGCCTGCCCGATCTGCCCCACGAAACGGGCCGATGCGGCCGCAGCGATGCCAGCCCACATCGCCTCATGCGTGATGTCAGACAAGCGTCGGTCCGCCTCCGATGGCTTACCGATCAGAACCGTGCGTGCAGAATCGGCATGCCAACCATCGACGATCGCGCCACCGTCGATCTTCAGAACATCGCCGTCCTCAAGGACCTTCTCCCCCGGGATCCCGTGAACAACCTCTTCATTGACGGAAGCGCAGATCGTGGCCGGAAAACCGTAATACCCCAAGAAGTTACTTTTCGCCCCGTGGCGGTCAAGCACTCCGCGGAACACCTGATCCAGCTCCAGCGTGGTCACTCCAGGCTTAGCTGCGGCGACCGTCTCATCGAGTGCCTCACGTAAAACCACACCCGCATCAGCCATCCGCTTCAGCTCCGCCGGCTTCTTGTATTCAATCGAGCGCACCCTAGCGCCCCTCCTCCATACTCCAGAAACGAAACAAACAAGCGGCGCCCGACCCCGCAAACGAGGACCGGGCGCCGCCCAAACAATCTCTAAACCTTCAACGCTTCAGGCCTTCTGAAAATTAGGCCTTCAACGCGTTCATGATGCGTCCGGTGACCTCATCGAGCTCACCGAGGCCATCGACCTCACGGACCAGGCCGCGTTCACGGTAGGCCGCAACCACATCGGCGGTCTGCTCCTTGTAGACCGTCAAACGGTGGCGAATGACCTCTTCGGTGTCATCCTCACGGCCCTCGATCTCTGCACGCTTCAGAAGACGCTTAACCAGTTCGTCCTCATCTGCTGCCAGCAAGATGACTGCATCAAGCTCCTGGCCTTTGGGCTTCAAAACCTCATCGAGGAACTCAACCTGAGCAACCGTACGTGGGTAGCCATCCAGCAAGAAGCCATCCTTGACGTCATCCTGGGCCAGACGGTCTTCAACCATCGAGTTCGTGACCGAGTCCGGAACGTAGTCCCCGCGATCCATGTACTTCTTCGCCTCAACACCCAGCGGGGTCATTTTTTTCACGTTGGCCCGGAAAATGTCGCCGGTCGAGATCGCTACAACACCCAAACCCTCGGTGATACGTGCAGCCTGAGTACCCTTACCTGAGCCCGGAGGGCCAACAATCAACAAACGCTTTGTCATCGCAGAAGTCCTTCGTAGTGTCGTTGCTGCATCTGAGCGTTGATCTGCTTGACCGTCTCAAGACCAACACCAACCATAATCAGCAGCGAGGTACCACCGAATGGGAAGTTTTGGTTTGCCCCGACCGAAACCAACGCAACCACTGGGATGATCGCGATCAACGCCAAGTAGACGGCGCCAGCAAACGTGATACGGGACGAGACGTAGCTCAGATACTTAGCGGTCGGCTCGCCCGCGCGGATGCCCGGAATAAAGCCGCCGTACTTCTTCATGTCGTCTGCAACATCAACCGGGTTGAACGTGATGGAGACGTAGAAATAAGTGAAACCGAACACCAGCAGCAGGTACAGAACCATGTGCAGTGGCGCCGAGGTGGTAGCGAGGTTAGCGTTGATCCACTCAACCCAGCCAGGCATATTGCCCTGCGGGTCCTGGTTGAACTGGACCATCATCATCGGCAGCGTCAGCAGCGAGGACGCGAAGATCACCGGGATCACGCCAGCCATGTTGACCTTGATCGGGATGTACGTGGAGGTACCGCCCACCGTGCGGCGACCAATCATTCGCTTGGCGTACTGAACAGGTACGCGACGCTGCGACTGCTCAACGAAGACCACACAACCCAGAACCACGAGGCCAAGGATGATCACGACGATGAAGATGAACCAGCCCTTCTGCTGAAGGATGTTCATCATCGAACCTGGGAAGCCAGCGACGATCGAAACGAAGATCAGCAAAGACATACCGTTACCGACACCGCGTTCGGTTGCCAGCTCACCGAGCCACATGATGAAGACCGTACCGGCGGTGAGCGCGACGATCGCAAGCGAAATAGTCCACAGAGTGCTCTCCGGGAAGATCTCTACTGGGCAACCCGGGAACAGGTTGCCGGTGTTAGCGAGCGTGACCAACGTGGTGGCCTGCAAAAGGCCCAAACCGACCGTGAGGTAACGCGTGTACTGAGTCAGCTTCGCCTGGCCAGCTTGGCCCTCCTTATGGAGGGCTTCAAAGTGCGGGACAACCACGCGCAACAACTGCACAATAATGGAGGCAGTAATGTAGGGCATAATGCCCATCGCAAGGATCGAAACCTGCAGCAGTGCGCCACCGGAGAACAAGTTAACGAACTCGTAGAGACCACCCGTGGTCTCTGAGATCGCTAGACACTGGTTGACCGCGGAATAGTCCACACCTGGGGACGGAATGAAAACGCCGATGCGGTAAACGATGATAATGCCGATCGTAAACAGCAGTTTGCGCCGCAGATCTGGGGTTTTGAAAACCCTTGATATTGCGCTCAGCACGCGTGGACTCCTTGCATGTGGACTATCTAGCTGCGTTCTTAGGACACAACTGTCCAGAACACAGTAAAGCTCTTGGGATTCTACCGCTAAGTGTAAGCCGGGGCTAATTTATCACCTGATAATTTCCAGGGAAACTCTTTGCGCAAGCGCGAAACGCGGTCCCTCGGCACACGGGGCAGAAAACATAGGTGAGAAAGGGGGCCTCTCCCGACTTCTACGGAAGAGGCCCCCTTGACAAAGAGCGCTATGTGAGAGTCATCCGCTCACACAACACCCAACGAATCATTAGACGGTGGTAGCGGAACCGCCAGCTGCCTGAATCTTCTCAGAAGCCGATGCGGAGAAGGCATTGACCTTCACATCGAGCTTCACGTTCAGTTCGCCGGTGCCAAGCACCTTGACTGGCTGGTTCTTGCGTACCGCGCCCTTAGCAACGAGTGCCTCAACGGTGACCTCGCCGCCCTCTGGGAACAGTTCCTCAAGGCGGGTCAGGTTGACAACCTGGTACTCGGTGCGGAATGGGTTCTTGAAGCCGCGGAGCTTCGGCAGGCGCATGTGCAGCGGAAGCTGACCGCCCTGGAAGCCTGCAGGTACCTGGCGACGAGCCTTGGTGCCCTTGGTACCGCGACCTGCGGTCTTACCCTTGGATGCTTCACCACGGCCAACGCGAGTCTTGGACTTGCGGGAACCTGGTGCCGGGGCAAGATCGTGGATCTTGATCGGGTTCTCAGTGTTCTCAGACATGGTTACTTGGCCTCCTCGACCTCAACCAGGTGCTTCACCTTGTTCACCATGCCAACGGTTACTGCGTCTGCGGTGCGCTCAACCGTGTGGCCGATGCGCTTGAGACCCAGCGAACGGACCGTCTCACGCTGTGCCGGGGTGCGGCCAGCGACGGAACGAACAAGGGTGATGTTCAGCTTTGCATCAGACGGAGTCAGGTTCTTCATAATTAGGCACCTGCCTTCGCGTTCTGCATCTTGCGGATCATCGCGCTTGGAGCGACCTCATCGAGGGCCAAGCCGCGGCGAGCAGCAACAGCTGCTGGCTCTTCAAGCGACTTCAGCGCAGCGATGGTGCCGTGCACGATGTTGATCTGGTTCGTGGAGCCCATCGACTTGGACAGCACATCGTGAATGCCAGCGCATTCGAGTACTGCACGTACCGGACCGCCAGCGATAACACCAGTACCCTCAGCGGCCGGGACAAGGAGAACGACGCCTGCAGCGGCTTCGCCCTTGACGCGGTGCGGGATGGTGGTGCCAACGCGTGGAACGCGGAAGAAGTTCTTCTTAGCTTCTTCCACACCCTTCTGGATGGCTGCTGGAACTTCCTTGGCCTTACCGTAGCCGACGCCAACCATGCCGTTGCCGTCACCTACTACGACAAGAGCGGTGAAGCTGAAGCGACGACCACCCTTGACAACCTTGGAAACACGGTTAATGGTTACGACGCGCTCGAGGAACTTGTCTTTGTCCTCGTCCTGGCCACGGCGGTTGTCACGGCCACGGCCGCGATCTTCGCCACGTCCACGGCCTTCACCGCGACCGCGGCCTTCGCCACGTCCGCGACGCTGACCGGCGTCTTTCTGCTCTTCGCCCTGGGTTTTGTTCTGCTCTTCCACAGGGGCTTCGTTCTTCATTTCTTCACTCACAGTGCCAGCCCACCTTCACGCGCGCCTTCGGCGACCGCGGCCACGCGGCCGTGATACTTGTTACCGCCGCGGTCGAAAACCACGGCTTCGATACCGGCTGCCTTCGCGCGTTCGGCGATGAGTTCGCCAACACGCTTAGCCTTTGCGGTCTTGTCACCCTCGAAAGCACGAATATCGGCTTCCATGGTGCGGGCGGACGCGAGCGTCACGCCGCGGCCATCGTCCACGATCTGCGCGACAATGTGGCGCGCGGAGCGGGATACGACGAGGCGCGGACGGACAGCGGTGCCCACGATGTGCTTGCGCACACGAGCGTGACGACGGCTGCGGGAGGCAGCCCGGGAGCTCTTCTTTGTAGCCAGAGCCATAGTCACTTACCTGCCTTTCCGACCTTGCGGCGGATGACTTCGCCCTCGTACTTGATGCCCTTACCCTTGTAAGGATCTTGCTTACGGAGCTTGTGGATTTTCGCGGCGGCTTCGCCGACGCGCTGCTTGTCGATACCCGAAACGGTCACCTTGTTGGTGCCTTCCACGGTGTAGGTCACGCCTTCGGCGGCCTTCACCATGATGGGGTGCGAGAAGCCGAGCTGGAACTCGAGATCCTGGCCCTTGGCCATAACGCGGTAACCGGTACCGGTGATTTCGAGTTTCTTGGAGTAGCCCTCGGTGACACCTACGATCATGTTGTTGATCAAGGTGCGGGTCAGGCCGTGCTGGCCGCGGGTTTCACGCTCGTCATCCGGACGTTCGACCTTGACGGTGTTCTCTTCCTGAGAAACAGTCAGCATCGATGGAACGGTGTGGGAGAGTTCGCCCTTTGGGCCCTTCACGGAAACCTCTTGGCCGTCGATCTTGACCTCGACGCCCGAGGGAATGGTGATCGGAAGACGTCCGATACGTGACATAGTGTCTTCCCCTTCCCTTACCAGACGTAAGCGACGACTTCGCCGCCAACGCCCTTGGACTCTGCCTGCCGGTCGGTGAGAAGACCGGAAGACGTGGACAGGATCGCGATGCCAAGACCACCCAATACCTTAGGCAGCTCAGTGGACTTCGCGTAGACGCGCAAGCCCGGCTTGGACACGCGGCGTACGCCTGCGATGGCGCGCTCACGGTTTGGGCCGAACTTCAGGTCAATCTTGAGGTTCTTACCAACGCGGGCTTCCTCTTCGGCGTAGTCGGCGATGTAGCCTTCAGCCTTGAGGATTTCCGCGATGCGGACCTTCAGCTTGGAGGACGGCATGGTGACGTCCTCATGGTGTGCAGAGTTCGCGTTGCGCAGACGCGTCAGCATGTCTGCGACCGGATCTGTCATGGTCATGTGGGCTTGTGCCCTTCCTCGTCGGGGTTTCCTCGCTGCCTGTTAGGGCTTGTTGCTAAGGACCTTCGACGTAGTTGGTTTAGTTTTCGTTCTTGAACGGGAAGCCCAGCGCCTTGAGCAGTGCGCGGCCTTCTTCGTCGGTCTTAGCGGTGGTCACGAGGGTGATGTCCATACCGCGGGTGCGGTCGATCTTGTCTGGATCGATTTCATGGAACATAACCTGCTCGGTCAGACCGAAGGTGTAGTTCCCGTTGCCGTCGAACTGTTTAGGGTTCAGACCACGGAAGTCACGGATACGTGGCAGTGCCAGCGTGACGAGGCGGTCAACGAACTCCCACATGCGGTCGTTGCGCAGGGTCGCGTAGGCGCCGATTGGCATGCCTTCGCGCAGCTTGAACTGTGCAATCGACTTGCGAGCCTTGGATACAAGTGGCTTCTGGCCGGTGATCGCGGTCAGGTCGCGTACTGCGCCTTCGATGACCTTCGAGTCACGTGCGGCTTCGCCAACGCCCATGTTCACAACGACCTTCACAAGGCCTGGAACTTCCATGACGTTCTTGTAGTCGAACTGCTTCTGCAGTTCGTCGCGGATCTCGTCGCGGTACTTCGTCTTCAGACGCGGCTGGATCTTGGTAGTGGTCTCAGTCATCACAGATCCTTCCCGGAAGCCTTGGCGTAACGAACGCGGACGGTCTTTTCGCGGCCGTCCTTGGTTACGGTTTCGAGGCGGAAACCAACACGGGTTGGCTTCTTGGTTTCTGGGTCAACGATCGCGACGTTGGATACGTGGATCGGTGCCTCTACCTTCTCGATGCCGCCGGTCTTGGAACCGCGGTCAGTCTGGCCTACTCGGTTGTGCTTGGTGACGACGTTGACGCCTTCAACAATCACGCGCTGCTCAGACGGGATAACCTTCAGAACCTTGCCCTGCAGCCCCTTGTCCTTGCCGGACAGGACCTGTACCAGGTCGTCTTTCTTGATCTTTGCACCCATGAGTCAGAGCACCTCCGGCGCCAGCGAAACGATCTTCATGAAACGCTTATCGCGCAGCTCGCGGGCGACTGGCCCGAAGATACGCGTACCGCGTGGCTCGTTGTCGTTCTTGAGGATTACGGCTGCGTTTTCGTCGAACTTGATGTACGAACCGTCAACGCGGCGACGTTCCTTCTTGGTACGGACGACGACGGCTTTGACGACGTCGCCCTTCTTCACGTTTCCGCCAGGGATCGCGTCCTTGACGGTGGCGACGATGACGTCACCAATTCCTGCATAGCGACGGTTGGTTCCGCCGAGAACGCGGATGGCCAGGATTTCCTTGGCGCCCGTGTTGTCGGCGACCTTCAGTCGCGATTCCTGCTGAATCACTAGTCTCTCCTGTGTCTCGCTGGTTCTTCGTACTCGAAGCCTTGCGGAACGGAATGAATGGACTTCTCAGACCATCGCTTACCCCTGAAACCATGCGTCGGGCAGGTGTACTGCTCCAGTGGAGGGATTCAAGGCCGAGGCTTTCGGTCTGAGCCCGTGCTTGAATTACCTAAGCCGCCGATGGTGTGGCTGGCTGATCTTCAGTGTCAGCTGGTCGGAGGTGGATAGTCTCCGTTCACGTGCCTTTCACAGATGTTTCAGACCATGGGTCTTGCTTCACCTGTTTTAGGGCGCGCGTAGCCGGCTAACGCACGGACGTCCCAGTCTAACAAAAAGAAGGCCGGAACCGTAATCGCGTTATCGCGCTCACAGTTCCGGCCTGTCCGGGTCAGCGTGCTACTGCCCCGTTAGCTATATAAGCTGCAGACGAGCCTGGCTTACTTCGCCTTTTCGACGATCTCAACCAGACGCCAGCACTTGTCCTTGGACAGTGGGCGGGTCTCAGCCACGATGACCAAGTCGCCAACACCAGCGGTGTTGTTCTCGTCGTGGGCCTTCACGCGCTTGGAACGGCGCATGACCTTGCCGTAGAGGGCGTGCTTGACACGGTCCTCAACGTTGACCACAACGGTCTTGTCCATCTTGTCGGACACCACGTAACCGCGCAGGGTTTTGCGGTAACCGCGGGCTTGTGCCTCTTCGGCCACAGCGTTCTCCTTTTCGCTCATCACTTAGCGTCCTCCGCCTTCTTGGATTTCTTCTTGGTCTTCTTCTTCTCGTCAGCCTGGGTTGCGACGACATCCTCGCGGATGCCGAGCTCGCGCTCACGAAGAATCGTGTAGATACGAGCGATGTCGCGCTTGACAGCCTTGAGGCGACCATGCTGCTCGAGCTGACCGGTTGCAGCCTGGAAACGCAAGTTGAACAGTTCCTTCTTTGCGTTTGCAAGCTCCTCGTTCAGACGAGCGTTGTCCATGCCGTCGAGCTTATCGACTGCGAGATCCTTAGAACCGATAGCCATTGGGATCATTCACCACCCTCGCGGCGCACAATACGCGCCTTCAGCGGAAGCTTGTGGATTGCCAGGCGAAGAGCTTCGCGTGCGACCTCTTCGGAAACGCCAGCCAGTTCGAACATAACGCGGCCTGGCTTGACGTTTGCAACCCACCACTCCGGGGAACCCTTACCGGAACCCATGCGGGTTTCGGCAGGCTTCTTGGTCAATGGACGGTCTGGGAAGATGTTGATCCAGACCTTACCGCCACGCTTGATGTGGCGGGTCATCGCAATACGTGCAGCTTCGATCTGGCGGTTGGTGACGTATGCGGGAGTCAGGGCCTGGATGCCCCACTCACCGAAAGTCACCTCGGTGCCACCAGAGGCCATGCCTTTACGGCCTGGGTGGTGCTGCTTGCGGTACTTGACGCGACGTGGAATCAGCATCAGGCGTTGCCTCCTTCAGCTGCTGCTGGAGCTGCTGCACCACGATCGTGACGACGGCGGCGCTCGCCACCGCGGCCACCACGGCGGTCGCCGCGACGGCCACCACGGCCTGGTGCTGCTGCCTGCTGTGCAGCCAGTTCCTTATCAGTGACGTCTCCCTTGTAGACCCAGACCTTCACGCCGATGCGGCCGAAGGTGGTCTTTGCTTCGAAGAAGCCGTAGTCGATGTTCGCGCGGAGGGTGTGCAGTGGCACGCGACCTTCGCGGTAGAACTCGCGGCGGCTCATTTCTGCGCCACCGAGGCGACCGGAGCACTGGACACGGATGCCCTTGGCGCCGGCGCGCATCGCGGACTGGATGGCTTTCTTCATTGCACGGCGGAACGCCACGCGGGAGGCAAGCTGCTCAGCGATTCCCTGAGCTACCAGCTGTGCATCGGTCTCTGGGTTCTTGACCTCGAGGATGTTCAGCTGAACCTGCTTGTTGGTGAGCTTCTCGAGCTCGCCGCGAAGACGGTCGGCTTCCGCGCCGCGGCGGCCGATCACGATACCCGGGCGTGCAGTGTGGATGTCCACGCGTACACGGTCACGGGTACGTTCGATCTCGACCTTGGAGATGCCGGCACGATCCATGCCGTCAGTCACCAGCGAACGGATTTTGACGTCTTCCTTGACGAAGTCAGCGTAGGACTGACCCGGCAGCTTCGAATCGGCGAACCAGCGCGACACGTGGTCGGTGGTGATGCCGAGTCGGAAGCCGTTTGGATTAATCTTCTGACCCATTTACTTCTCCCCACCCTTCTCAGGCGTGGCAACGACCACGGTGACGTGGCTGGTGCGCTTGTTGATGCGGAATGCACGGCCTTGGGCGCGTGGCTGGAACCGCTTCATGGTTGGGCCTTCGTCTACATAGGCTTCGCTGATGTAGAGCTCGTCCTCATTGAACGGCAGACCCTGCTGATCGGCCTTCTGGCGCGCGTTCGCGACAGCGGAGGCGACAACCTTGTACACAGGCTCCGAAGCGCCCTGCTGGGCGAACTTCAGGATGGCCAGTGCCTCGGTCGTCTGCTTGCCGCGGACAAGATTGACGACGCGCCGGGCCTTCATCGGCGTAACGCGCAGGTGGCGCGCAATTGCCTTGGCTTCCATTGCTTTCCTTTCCTAAGGAAGGAGCTGCAACCTCTGACCTATGGTCAGCGGCGCTTGCCCTTCTTGTCGTCCTTCACGTGGCCGCGGAAAGTACGCGTCATAGCGAACTCGCCGAGCTTGTGTCCGACCATCGACTCAGTGATGAACACTGGGATGTGCTTACGTCCGTCGTGCACAGCGATCGTGTGGCCGAGCATGTCCGGCACGATCATGGAACGGCGGGACCACGTCTTGATGACGTTGCGGGTACCTGCTTCGTTCTGGTTCAGGACCTTCACAAGAAGGTGCTGATCAACGAAGGGGCCCTTCTTAAGGCTGCGTGGCATCTAAGAGCTCCTATCGCTTGTTCTTGCCAGTGCGGCGACGGCGCACAATGAGCTTGTCGCTGGACTTGTTAGGACGGCGCGTGCGGCCTTCCTTCTTACCGGCTGGGTTGACTGGGT
Organism: Arthrobacter sp. HMSC06H05; assembly: GCF_001807395.1. Classification (NCBI taxonomy): domain Bacteria; kingdom Bacillati; phylum Actinomycetota; class Actinomycetes; order Micrococcales; family Micrococcaceae; genus Arthrobacter; species Arthrobacter sp. HMSC06H05. The sequence continues at coordinate 13,760 of NZ_KV788966.1, forward strand.
GACGGCCACCGGAGGTACGGCCTTCACCACCACCGTGTGGGTGGTCAACCGGGTTCATGGAGACACCGCGAACGGTTGGGCGTACGCCCTTCCAGCGCATGCGGCCAGCTTTACCCCAGTTGATGTTGATCTGCTCAGCGTTACCGACTTCGCCGACGGTTGCGCGGCAGCGTACGTCAACGTTGCGGATTTCGCCGGATGGCAGACGCAACTGTGCGTACTTGCCTTCGCGGGCTACCAGCTGAGCGGATGCACCAGCGGAACGAGCCATCTTGGCGCCGCCACCTGGGCGGAGCTCGATCGCGTGCACAACGGTACCCACTGGGATGTTGCGCAGCGGCAGGTTGTTACCTGGCTTGATGTCAGCGTTCGGGCCGGACTCGACGCGGTCGCCCTGCTTGAGACGTTCCGGCGCTACGATGTAGCGCTTGGTGCCGTCCACGTAGTGCAGCAGTGCGATACGGGCGGTGCGGTTCGGGTCGTACTCGATGTGCGCGACCTTCGCCGGTACGCCGTCCTTGTCTGCGCGACGGAAGTCGATCAGTCGGTACTGGCGCTTGTGTCCACCACCCTTGTGACGGGTCGTGATGCGGCCGGTGTTGTTACGGCCACCGGTCTTGTGCAGCGGGCGGAGAAGGGACTTCTCTGGCGTGCTGCGCGTAATTTCTGCGAAGTCGGCAACGGACGCGCCACGAAGGCCCGGCGTTGTCGGCTTGTATTTGCGAATTGCCATTTATTGTTCCTCGTTAAAGTGGTCTCCGGTTGCCTTAGGCGACCGGACCGCCGAAGATGTCGATGGTGTCATCGCCCTGGAGGGTGACGATCGCGCGCTTGGTGTTCTTGCGCTGTCCCCAACCGAAACGGGTACGCGTACGCTTACCCGGGCGATTGCTGGTGTTGACCGATGCAACCTTGACGCCGTAGATCTCCTCTACTGCAGCCTTGATTTCGGTCTTGTTCGAGCGTGGGTCCACCAGGAAGGTGTACTGACCCTCGTCGATCAGGTTGTAGCTCTTCTCCGAAACGACCGGAGCGACGATCACGTCGTGGGCCGTGCGACGGTTGATGTTAGTCACTTGGCGTCCTCCTTACCGGTGAAGGCGTCGAAGGCAGCCTTCGTGAAGATGACGTCATCAGCGCGGAGCACATCGTAGGTGTTGAGCTGGTCCGCGAACAGGGCGTGAACGTTCTCAAGGTTACGCACGGACAGAGCTGCGACGTCGTTGGCGCGTTCAAGCACCACGAGCAGGTTCTTCCGGGTCGTGAGGGACTTGAGGTTTTCGCGTGCCTGCTTGGTCGACGGGGTGTCGCCCGTGATGATGTCCTCTACGACGTGGATGCGATCGTGGCGGGCACGATCGGTGAGGGCGCCGCGCAGTGCAGCCGCCTTCATCTTCTTAGGGGTGCGCTGGGAGTAGTCGCGTGGCACTGGGCCGTGTGCGATACCACCGCCGCGCATCTGTGGCTCGCGGATGGAGCCCTGACGTGCACGGCCGGTCCCCTTCTGGCGGAACGGCTTGATGCCGGAGCCGGAGCGTTCAGCGCGGGTCTTGGTCTTGTGCGTACCCTGGCGGCGTGCTGCCTCTTGCGCAACAACTACCTGGTGCAAGAGAGCAACGGAGGCCTCGGTATCGAAGATCTCTGCTGGGAGATCAACCTTTACGGTTTTGATAGCCATTGGTTAGGCTCCCTTCACTGCAGTGCGAACCAGGACAACCTGGCCACGCGGACCTGGGACTGCGCCCTTGATGAGCAGGAGGTTGTTTTCTGCGTCAACACCGTGAACCGTGAGGTTCAGGGTGGTCTGACGCTCAACGCCCATGCGGCCCGGAAGCTTCTTGCCCTTGAAGACGCGACCTGGGGTCGACGCCTGGCCTACGGAGCCTGGCTTGCGGTGGTTCTTGTGCTGACCGTGGGATGCGCCTGCGCCGGAAAAGCCGTGGCGCTTCATTGCACCTGCGAAGCCCTTACCTTTGGTGGTTCCGGTGATGTCTACCTTGGAACCGGCTTCGAACTGTTCGACGGTCAGTTCCTGACCGAGTTCGTAGTCTGCGGCGTCAGCGGTACGTACTTCAGCTACGTGGCGGCGTGGGGTCACGCCTGCGGCCTTGAAGTGGCCAACGAGTGGCTTAGTGACCTTGGTTGGGTCTACCTGGCCGTAGCCGATCTGGATCGCGGTGTAGCCGTCGCGCTCTTCGTTGCGCAGCTGGGTGACGACGTTAGCGTCAGCCTTGACGACGGTGACCGGGATCAGGTTGTTGTCTTTATCCCAGACCTGGGTCATGCCGAGCTTCGTGCCCAGCAGGCCCTTGATGTTGCGGCTTGCGGTCATAGTTATCTCAGCACCTCCCTATTAAAGCTTGATTTCGATGTTGACATCCGCTGGCAGGTCGAGGCGCATGAGCGAATCGACGGCCTTTGGAGTTGGATCCACGATGTCGATGAGGCGCTTGTGGGTGCGCATCTCGAAGTGTTCGCGGGAGTCCTTGTATTTGTGTGGGGAGCGAATCACGGTGAACGTGTTCTTCTCCGTTGGCAGCGGCACTGGGCCGACGACGGTTGCGCCGGCACGAGTGACGGTATCCACGATCTTGCGTGCGGAGGTGTCAATGACTTCGTGGTCGTATGACTTCAGCCGGATGCGGATTTTCTGTCCCGCCATGCTGTCTTCCTTACGTTGTTAGCACTGTTATTGATGTGTGCCTCACGGGTCACAGCGGTGGCAGCTAGTTCCAGGAAGGTCTGGTTCTCTATGCGCTTGCTGTAACCGGCACGCCCGGTTGCGAGCCAAATCCTAAATACTTCAGGGTTCCTTGCCTCGGCCGAGCTCCGATCCACGCACTCGGGCGTGTCTTCACCGGTGTGGTGTTATCCGCCGTCATTTGTGCAGGGACCGTGTTGGCATCTTGGTTCTAGGCCCAAAAAGCCAACTTATCTAGTGTGGCACATCCTGTGTTGATTCACAAAATAATGTGATGGGCTCAACGTCGGTTGCCTCATTTCGGGTGTGGGCGGCGGGGACGCGAAAGGGGTCCGACTCCCCTTGCGGAGAATCGGACCCCTTTTCGTTATGGCGTTTCGTTATGGCTGATTCACATCATGTCGATGTGGCCTGCGCCAGATCAGTAAGACGGGTCTTACTTGATGATCTTGGTGACGCGGCCGGAACCAACGGTGCGGCCACCCTCACGGATAGCGAAGCCGAGGCCCTCTTCCATAGCGATTGGCTGGATGAGCTCGACGGTCATCTCGGTGGTGTCACCTGGCATAACCATCTCGGTGCCCTCTGGGAGGGTAATAACACCGGTCACGTCAGTCGTACGGAAGTAGAACTGTGGGCGGTAGTTCGAGTAGAACGGGTTGTGGCGGCCACCCTCGTCCTTGGAGAGGATGTACACGTTTGCCTCGAACTCGGTGTGTGGGGTGATCGAGCCTGGCTCGACAACAACCTGACCGCGCTCAACGTCTTCACGCTTGAGACCGCGGAGCAACAGACCACAGTTCTCGCCAGCCCATGCTTCGTCGAGCTGCTTGTGGAACATCTCGATACCGGTAACGGTGGTCTTCTGCAGTGGGCGCAGACCAACGATCTCAACCTCGGAGTTGAGCTTGAGGGTACCGCGCTCTGCACGGCCGGTAACAACGGTACCGCGACCGGTAATGGTGAAGACGTCCTCGATTGGCATCAGGAATGGCTGATCCTTCTCGCGGACTGGGTCTGGGATGTACTCGTCAACAGCGTTCATGAGCTCCATGATGGAGTCAGCCCACTTCTCGTCGCCCTGCAGCGCCTGGTAAGCGGAAACGCGGATGACTGGAGCCTCGTCGCCGTCGAAGCCCTGGGAGGACAGAAGTTCGCGAACCTCCATCTCAACGAGGTCGAGGAGCTCTTCGTCGTCAACCATGTCGCACTTGTTGAGTGCAACGAGCAGGGCAGGAACGCCAACCTGGCGTGCCAGCAGAACGTGCTCGCGAGTCTGAGCCATTGGGCCGTCGGTAGCAGCAACCACGAGGATTGCGCCGTCCATCTGAGCAGCACCGGTGATCATGTTCTTGACGTAGTCAGCGTGGCCTGGAGCGTCAATGTGTGCGTAGTGACGCTTCTCGGTCTCGTACTCCACGTGGGAGATGGAGATGGTAATACCGCGCTGGCGCTCTTCCGGAGCGGAGTCAATGTTTTCGAAGTCATAGCCGACGTTGGTGTCAGACGGGAAGCGGTCTGCCAATACCTTCGAGATAGCGGCGGACAGCGTCGTCTTGCCGTGGTCAACGTGGCCGATGGTGCCGACGTTTACGTGCGGCTTAGAGCGGTCAAACTTTGCCTTTGCCACAGATTCCTCCTAGAACTGTTTTCAGCAAACTTCCTACTGCTCACTCTTTTGGTGAGCAAGCTATCAATCAGTTTACTGATGGCGTGTTGGTTTATGAAAATTCAGCGGGATCCAGTGAGATCTGCCTCACCTTAGCGGTGATCCCTGTTCGTCCGCCGGCCAGCCTGTAAAGCTGCTCCGGCGGTGAACGAGTGGGCGGTACTACTCGCGGCAGTGCCGCCCACTCGTTCTACCCACAGGAATTACTCGCCGCGGGACTTCTGGATGATCTCGTCCGCGACGCTCTTCGGCACCTCGGCGTAGCTGTCGAAGACCATCGAGTACACGGCGCGGCCCTGCGTACGGGAACGCAGGTCGCCGATGTAGCCGAACATCTCCGAAAGCGGAACCTGAGCCTTGACGACGCGAACGCCCTGAGCGTCATCCATCGACTGGATGGAGCCGCGGCGGGAGTTCAGGTCACCGATGACATCGCCCATGTACTCTTCTGGGGTGCGGACCTCAACGGCCATGACCGGCTCGAGCAGAACCGGGTTGGCACGCTTCATGGCTTCCTTATAAACCTGGGAGCCTGCGATCTTGAACGCCATTTCAGACGAGTCAACATCGTGGTATGCACCGTCGAGCAGGGTTGCCTTGACGCCGACCATCGGGTAGCCAGCCAGGACACCGAGTTCCATGGCTTCCTGGATACCCTGGTCAACGGATGGGATGTATTCGCGTGGAATACGGCCACCGGTGACGGCATTCTCAAACTCGTAGATGGTGTCGCCTTCGACCTCGAGAGGTTCGAAAGTGACCTGGACCTTTGCGAACTGGCCGGAACCACCGGTCTGCTTCTTGTGGGTGAAGTCGACCTTCTCCACGGTGCGGCGGATGGTTTCGCGGTATGCAACCTGTGGCTTACCGACGTTCGCTTCAACCTTGAATTCGCGCTTCATGCGGTCGACGAAGACGTCGAGGTGCAGCTCGCCCATGCCGCCGATTTCGGTCTGGCCGGTTTCGTCGTTAAGAGAAACGGTGAAGGTTGGGTCTTCAGCGACGAGCTTCTGGATCGCGTTGGAGAGCTTCTCCTGGTCGCCCTTGGTCTTCGGCTCGATAGCAACGAAGATCACTGGCTCTGGGAAGGTCATCGATTCGAGGATGATCGGAGCATCGGATGCGCACAAGGTGTCACCAGTGGTGGTGTCCTTGAGGCCGATGACCGCGTAGATGTGGCCTGCTACGATCTCTTCGACTGGCTGTTCCTTGTTCGCGTGCATCTGGAACATCTTGCCGATGCGTTCGCGCTTACCCTTGGTCGAGTTCAGGATCTGAGCACCGGATTCGAGGCGGCCCGAGTAGACGCGGATGAAGGTCAGGGTGCCGAAGAATGGGTGGGATGCGATCTTGAACGCGAGAGCCGAGAACGGCTCGTCGACGGATGGCTTACGGGTCAGCTCAACCGTCTCGTCCTTCGGGTCGGTACCGTGCATCGGTGGAACGTCCAGCGGCGATGGCAGGTAGTCGACGATGGCGTCGAGGATTGGCTGAATGCCGCGGTTCTTGAACGCGGAGCCGCAGAAGACTGGGTAGGCTTCGTCGGCAACGGTCAGCTTGCGGATACCGGCCTTGAGCTCAGCTTCGGTGATTTCCTCGCCTTCGAGGTACTTCTCCATGAGCTCTTCGTCAGCTTCTGCGACGTCTTCGACGAGCTTTGCGCGGTATTCCTCAGCCTTGTCCTTCAGATCAGCTGGGATCTCTTCAGTGGTGTACTTCTGGCCGAGGGATACGTCACCCTTCGAATCAGCTTCCCACTTGAGAGCCTTCATGCTGACGAGGTCAACAACGCCAACGAAATCGCTCTCAGCGCCGATTGGCAGCTGCATCACGAGTGGCTTAGCGCCCAGACGGGAGACGATGGTTCCTACCGTGTGGTAGAAGTCAGCGCCCATCTTGTCCATCTTGTTGACGAAGCAAATGCGTGGAACGCCGTACTTGTCTGCCTGACGCCACACGGTCTCGGACTGCGGCTCAACGCCTTCCTTGGCGTCGAAGACAGCGACAGCGCCGTCGAGAACGCGCAGGGAACGCTCAACTTCAACGGTGAAGTCAACGTGGCCTGGGGTGTCGATGACGTTGATCTGGTTGTCATTCCAGTAAGCGGAGACTGCAGCGGAGGTAATGGTAATACCGCGCTCCTTCTCCTGCTCCATCCAGTCGGTCGTCGATGCACCGTCGTGCGTCTCGCCGAGCTTGTGGTTCACACCCGTGTAGAACAGGATGCGTTCCGTAGTAGTGGTCTTGCCCGCATCGATGTGGGCCATAATGCCGATGTTGCGGACCTTCTTAAGGTCGGTGAGCACGTCGAGTGCCACGGTGTCTCCCTTACGGTTGAGGTGTCAATACCCGGTGGCGAGGATCGCCACCGGGTAGAACGTGGATTACCAGCGGTAGTGAGCGAACGCCTTGTTGGCTTCCGCCATCTTGTGAGTATCCTCGCGGCGCTTGACTGCTGCGCCGAGGCCGTTGGAGGCGTCCAGGATCTCGTTCATGAGGCGTTCGGTCATGCTCTTCTCGCGGCGGACCTTCGAGAAGCCGACCAGCCAGCGCAGCGCGAGCGCAACCGAGCGACCAGGCTTGACCTCAACAGGGACCTGGTAGGTTGCGCCACCGACGCGGCGGGAGCGAACCTCAAGTGCAGGCTTGATGTTTTCGATGGCCTTCTTGAGGGTGGCTACCGGGTCGTTACCGGTCTTAGCCTGGGTGCCTTCAAGTGCGCCGTATACAATGCGCTCTGCGGTGGACTTCTTACCGTCTACGAGCACCTTGTTGATCAGCTGGGTGACCAGTGCGGAGCCGTATACCGGATCGTTGACAATTGGACGCTTGGGAGCTGGACCCTTACGAGGCATTACTTCTTCTCCTTCTTAGCGCCGTAGCGGGAACGGGCCTGGCCGCGGTCCTTGACACCCTGGGTGTCGAGTGCGCCGCGGACGATCTTGTAGCGGACACCTGGCAGGTCCTTCACACGGCCACCGCGAACGAGCACGATGGAGTGTTCCTGCAGGTTGTGGCCCTCACCTGGGATGTAGGCAGTTACTTCGGTGCCGCCTGCGAGGCGGACACGAGCAACCTTACGAAGCGCGGAGTTCGGCTTCTTAGGGGTAGTGGTGTACACGCGGGTGCACACGCCGCGGCGCATTGGGTTACCCTCAAGCGCCGGGGTCTTCGACTTGTTCTTGTGTGGAGCGCGACCCTTGCGCACCAGCTGCTGAATTGTAGGCAATCTATGTCCTTACGTTGCTGATCGGACTGTCCGCTTGCCCACCCGGTTGCCTCACTATGTAAAGCGCGGCGGGCGATGCGTGCGGTTATCGTTTTCTCGCGATCTCTAAACCGCTTGGTCCGAGGCGTGCGAAAGTGTGGAGTACGTCATTCAACCTGCGAACGACACGGACTGAGTCCACTTCTCCACACGAAAACTCTGATCATCCACTATATCAGCATTTTCGTTCTCGCCACAATCTGCACGTTCGCGGCCGCCAGGCCCTTATCCGCAAGCGTGCACGCCACAAGAGTGCCAGCGCCGCCCCAACGCCGCCACAACACAACATGGCCGGACCATAAACAGCTCTTAACGCCGATGCGGCGGGCACCTCCCCTACGGAAGGCACCCGCCGCATCGTACTTGGTCTCAGCTAACCGGTGATTCGTCACCAGCCAGCGAGGCTAGAGATCAGTTGAAGTCCTGACCGAAGTTGCCGTACTCCTCCATCGAGATCGCGGAGAACTCGCCGCCGAACGCATCCATCCCCTGATAATCGAAACCAGAGAAAGCGGATGGGCCGGAGTAGAAGGAAGCCTTCGCTTCCTCAGTCGGCTCAACATCAACCTGGGTGTAGCGATCCAAGCCAGTACCGGCAGGGATCAACTTACCGATGATGACGTTCTCCTTCAGACCCAACAGCGGATCAGACTTAGCCTCCATAGCGGCCTGAGTCAGAACGCGCGTGGTCTCCTGGAAGGACGCGGCGGACAGCCACGACTCGGTAGCCAGCGAAGCCTTGGTGATACCCATGAGCTCGTCACGGCCCGATGCCGGGCGGGCACCTTCAGCGACAGCCTTACGGTTAGCGGCCTGGAAGACCGCACGGTCAGCCAGCTCACCAGGAAGCAGATCCGTGTCACCCTGGTCAATCACGGTGATGCGGCGCAGCATCTGGCGAACAATAACCTCAACGTGCTTATCGTGAATACCCACACCCTGAGACTGGTACACAGCCTGAACCTCACGGACCAGGAACTTCTGTGCCTCACGCGGGCCAAGAACACGCAGAACCTGCTTCGGGTCAATAGCACCCGCAGCCAGCTGCTGGCCAACGTCCACGTGATCGCCTTCCTCAACCAAGAGGCGGGAACGACGCAGAACAGGGTAGGCCTCTTCCTCAGAGCCATCATCCGGGGTCACGATAACGCGCAGGGCGCGCTCGGTGTCCTCGATCGAGACACGACCAGCAACCTCGGTGATCGGCGCCAAGCCCTTAGGCGTACGCGCCTCAAAGAGCTCCTGAATACGAGGCAGACCCTGGGTAATATCGCCAGACTCAGCAACACCACCCGAGTGGAAGGTACGCATCGTCAACTGGGTACCAGGCTCACCAATCGACTGAGCCGCAACAATACCCACGGCCTCACCGATATCAACGAGCTTGCCGGATGCCAGCGAGCGGCCGTAGCACAACGCACACGTACCAACCGCGGAATCACACGTCAGAACCGAACGGACATTGACCTCGTCAATACCGGCATCGAAGAGGCGCTGAATCAGGACATCGCCCACGTCCTCGCCGGCCTCAGCCAACAGCTCACCGTTGGCGTCCACAACATCCTTGGCAAGGGTGCGGGTGTACGCCGAGTTCTCGACCGTCTCATGCAGAGTACGGACACCGTTGACCTCATCCGCGATAGCGACCTTAAGGCCACGGCGGGTACCACAGTCATGCTCACGCACGATGACGTCCTGAGAAACGTCAACCAGGCGGCGCGTCAAGTAACCCGAGTTAGCGGTCTTCAACGCGGTATCCGCAAGACCCTTACGGGCACCGTGAGTAGCGATGAAGTACTCAAGAACCGTCAAACCTTCACGGTAGGAAGACTTGATCGGGCGAGGAATAATCTCACCCTGCGGGTTCGACACCAGACCACGAATACCGGCAATCTGGCGCAACTGCAGCCAGTTACCGCGAGCACCGGAAGTCACCATGCGGTTAATGGTGTTGTACTTCTCCATGCCCTCCTGCATCTTGGAGGCAACCTCCTCGGTGGCCTGAGTCCAGATGTCAATGAGTTCGGTACGGCGCTCATCATCAGCGATCAGACCCATCTCAAACTGAGTCTGAACCTTCTGAGCACGCTCCTCATACGGGGCCAGGATCGCGGCCTTGTCCATGTGAGAGGTCACGTCAGAGATCGCAACCGTGACACCCGAGCGGGTGGCCCACTCGAAGCCCTTGTCCTTGAGGTTATCGAGGGTACGAGCAGTATCGACCTTCGGGTAACGCTCAGCGAGGTCATTCACGAGGTCACCCAAGGTGCCCTTGGTAGCGACCTCAGCGAACCACGGATAGTCCTCAGGCAACGTGTCATTGAACAAGGCGACACCCAGAGTGGTCTCCAGAAGCGCCGGCTTGCCTTCAACCCAACCCTCAGGGGCAGGCTGCGAAGCCGACGGAACAAAGTTATCCACCGCAATCGTGCAGACCGCGTTCAGATCAAGCTCGCCCGCATCGAACGCCATGATCGCTTCAGCAACAGAAGAGAAGCTACGACCCTCACCAACAACACCCTCACGGCGGGTAGTCAAGTGGTTCAAACCGATGATCATGTCCTGCGCAGGCAACGCAACCGGGCGGCCATCCGAAGGCTTCAGAATGTTGTTCGAAGACAACATCAGGATGCGCGCCTCAGCCTGAGCCTCAGGGCTCAACGGCAAGTGCACAGCCATCTGGTCACCATCGAAGTCAGCGTTGAACGCTGCACACGCCAGTGGGTGCAACTGCAGAGCCTTACCCTCAATGAGCTGCGGCTCAAACGCCTGAATACCCAGGCGGTGCAGGGTTGGTGCACGGTTCAACAGAACCGGGTGCTCAGCGATGATCTCTTCAAGAACATCCCACACCGCAGGGCGGAAACGCTCAACCATACGCTTAGCTGCCTTGACGTTCTGAGCGTGGTTCAGATCAACCAGGCGCTTCATCACGAACGGCTTAAACAGCTCAAGCGCCATCTGCTTAGGCAGACCACACTGGTGCAGCTTCAACTGCGGACCAACCACGATGACCGAACGGCCAGAGTAGTCAACACGCTTACCCAGCAGGTTCTGACGGAAACGACCCTGCTTACCCTTGAGCATGTCAGACAGCGACTTCAGCGGGCGGTTACCCGGGCCAGTCTGCGGGCGGCCACGGCGACCGTTGTCAAACAACGAGTCAACCGACTCCTGCAACATGCGCTTCTCGTTGTTCACGATGATCTCTGGAGCGCCCAGATCCATGAGACGCTTCAAGCGGTTGTTGCGGTTGATCACACGACGGTAGAGGTCGTTGAGGTCCGAGGTAGCGAAACGGCCACCATCAAGCTGAACCATAGGGCGCAACTCCGGCGGAATCACCGGAACAGCGTCAAGGACCATACCCTCAGGCGAATTATCGGTCGTCAAGAAAGCGTTAACAACCTTCAGACGCTTGATCGCGCGAGTCTTACGCTGACCCTTACCGGTAGCGATCACCTCACGCAGCGCCTCTGCCTCTTCCTCGAGGTTGAAGTTCTGCAGGCGCTTCTGGATCGCCTCAGCACCCATCAAGCCCTCAAAGAACAGGCCATACTTGGCGCGCATCGTGCGGAACAGCGACTCGTTACCTTCAAGGTCACCCACCTTGATGGTCTTGAAACGCTCCCACACCTCGGTGAGACGCTCAATCTCGGCGTCCGCATTCTTACGGACGTTCGCCATTTCCTTCTCAGCGGCGTCGCGAGCCTTCTTCTTCTCAGCAGCCTTAGCGCCCTCACCCTCAAGGCGAGCGAGCTCTTCCTCAAGCTCCTTAGCGATCTCAGCGATATCAGCGTCACGCGTGTTAGCGATGTTCTTGATCTCAACATCGTGAGCAGCCTGCAAGTTCGGCAGCTCCTCGTGACGGCGTTCCTCATCAACCGAGGTGATCATGTACGCCGCAAAGTAAATAACCTTCTCGAGGTCCTTCGGCGCCAAATCAAGCAGGTAACCCAAACGCGAAGGAACGCCCTTGAAGTACCAAATATGCGTCACAGGAGCAGCCAACTCGATGTGGCCCATACGTTCACGGCGAACCTTAGAACGGGTCACCTCAACGCCACAACGCTCACAAATAATGCCCTTGAAACGGACACGCTTGTACTTACCGCACGAGCACTCCCAGTCACGCGTAGGACCGAAAATCTGCTCACCAAACAAGCCATCCTTCTCAGGCTTGAGTGTGCGGTAGTTAATGGTCTCCGGCTTCTTAACCTCGCCGTAGCTCCATTCGCGGATCTGTTCAGCCGTAGCCAAACCAATACGCATCAATCCGAAAGTCGATTCGGTGGACATAAGTCCTTACTCTCTTTCGTCAAAAAATTGAAGTCTTCATCAGGTGGTTCACCAGCCCAGCAACACAACCAGACTGGACAAAGGTCCGTAGCCGGTGGCGGGCACCCCAGCCCGCCACCGCATCGAGCGCTACTTAGACCTCATCAACCGAGCTCGGCTCAACATTGGACAAGTTGATACCCAGCTCCTCTGCGGCCCGGAAGACTTCCTCGTCCGCATCGCGCATCTCAATCGTCTCGCCGTCGGTCGAAAGAACCTCAACGTTCAGGCACAGCGACTGCATTTCCTTCAACAGAACCTTGAAGGACTCCGGAACGCCAGGGGCAGGGATGTTATCGCCCTTGACGATGGCCTCGTAGACCTTCACACGGCCGTGGATATCATCCGACTTGACCGTCAGCAGCTCCTGCAGGGTGTATGCCGCGCCGTACGCCTCAAGCGCCCACACCTCCATCTCGCCGAAACGCTGACCACCGAACTGGGCCTTACCACCCAACGGCTGCTGCGTAATCATCGAGTATGGACCGGTCGAGCGAGCGTGGATCTTGTCATCAACCAAGTGGTGCAACTTGAGGATGTACATGTAACCCACGGAGATCGGCTCCGGGAACGGCTGGCCGGAGCGGCCATCGAACAGGGTCGCCTTACCGGAGTTATCGATCAGACGCTCGCCGTCACGGGACGGCAGAGTGTGGTCCAGCAGACCGCGGACTTCCTCTTCCTCAGCACCGTCGAAGACCGGGGTGGCAACCTTGATCGGAGCCTGCTCACGCGGCAGGTTCGGAAGGTTCTTGATCCACTCAGGTTCACCTTCGATGTTCCAGCCCTGGGATGCGGCCCACCCGAGGTGCAACTCCATGACCTGGCCCAGGTTCATACGGCCCGGAACACCCATTGGGTTCAGGATCACGTCGACCGGGGTACCGTCAGCCATGAACGGCATGTCCTCAACCGGGAGGATCTTGGAGATAACACCCTTGTTACCGTGGCGGCCAGCGAGCTTGTCACCAACGGTGATCTTGCGCTTCTGTGCAACGTAGACACGGACCAGCTGGTTCACACCTGGTGGTAGCTCGTCGTCATCGTCGCGATCGAAGATGCGGACGCCGATGACGGTACCGGACTCACCGTGCGGGATGCGCAGCGAGGTGTCACGGACTTCGCGGGACTTCTCACCGAAGATCGCGCGCAACAAGCGCTCCTCCGGGGTCAGTTCGGTTTCACCCTTAGGTGTTACACGACCCACGAGGACGTCGCCGGCCTCTACCTCAGCGCCGATGTGGATGATGCCGCGCTCATCGAGCTGCGAAAGCACTTCCTCGGACACGTTCGGGATGTCACGGGTGATCTCTTCAGCGCCGAGCTTGGTGTCACGGGCATCGACCTCGTATTCCTCGATGTGGATCGAGGTGAGGACGTCGTCGGAGACCATGCGCTCGGAGAGGATGATCGCGTCCTCGTAGTTGAGGCCTTCCCAGGACATGAACGCAACGAGGAGGTTCTTACCGAGCGCGAGCTCGCCCGCCTGGGTTGCTGGGCCATCAGCAATGAGGGCCTGAGCTTCCAGCCGGTCCCCTTCCGTGACAACGACCTTCTGGTTGTAGCCGTTGCCCTGGTTGGAGCGGGCGAACTTCATGATCGGGTAGTTCGTCTGCGTGCCGTCATCGTTCATGACGGAGACGAGGTCAGCCGAAACACTTGTGACAACGCCTGGCTTCTTCGCCAGAACCGCGTCACCGGAGTCAACCGCGAGGTACTTCTCCATACCGGTACCCACGATTGGGGAATCCGGCTCCAGGAGCGGAACGGCCTGACGCTGCATGTTCGCGCCCATGAGCGCGCGGTTGGCGTCATCGTGTTCGAGGAACGGAATCAGCGCGGTCGCTGCGGAAACCATCTGGCGTGGCGAGACGTCCATGTAGTCGATCTCGTTCGGAGCGACCAGGACTGGTTCGCCGCCGCCACCGCGTTCACGGCAGAGAACGAGGTCTTCTTCGAAGGTGCCGTCTTCTGCCAGCGGCGCGTTTGCCTGCGCGATCTGGTATTCGAGCTCTTCGTCTGCGGTCAGGTAATCGACGTGCTCGGTCACCACGCCGTCAACAACGCGACGGTACGGGGTTTCGATGAAGCCGAAGGAGTTGATGCGACCATAGGTTGCGAGCGAGCCGATCAGGCCAATGTTCGGGCCTTCCGGGGTCTCGATCGGGCACATGCGGCCGTAGTGAGACGGGTGAACGTCACGGACTTCCATGCCTGCGCGGTCACGGGAGAGACCGCCTGGGCCCAGAGCCGAGAGGCGGCGTTTGTGGGTCACGCCAGCCAGTGGGTTGTTCTGGTCCATGAACTGCGAGAGCTGGGAGGTTCCGAAGAACTCCTTGATCGCAGCAACCACCGGGCGAATATTGATCAGGGTCTGCGGGGTGATCGCCTCGACGTCCTGGGTGGTCATACGTTCACGTACAACGCGCTCCATACGGGACAGGCCGGTGCGGACCTGGTTGTCGATCAGTTCGCCGACCGCGCGGATGCGGCGGTTGCCGAAGTGGTCGATGTCATCGACGTTGATCGGGATGTCGGTCTCTTCGCCCTTGCGTACACCCTTGATGGTGCGCTCGCCTGCGTGGAGGGCGACTATGTAGCGGATCATCGCTACGATGTCGGCCTCGGTCAGAACGGAGGACTCTGGGGTGTCCATCGGCATGTCCATGCCGAGCTTGCGGTTGAGCTTGTAGCGGCCCACCTTAGCGAGGTCGTAGCGCTTCGGGGTGAAGTACATGTTCTCAAGCAAGTTGCGTGCCGCTTCAACGGTCGGCGGCTCGCCTGGGCGCAGCTTGCGGTAGATGTCCAGCAGCGCTTCTTCCTCGGTGTGGACGGTGTCCTTCTCGAGGGTGATGCGGATCGACTCGTAGTCGCCGAACTCTTCGAGGATCTGGGATTCGGTCCAGCCGAGGGCCTTGAGCAGTACCGTCACGGACTGCTTGCGCTTACGGTCGAGGCGGACACCGACCTGGTCGCGCTTATCGATTTCGAGCTCGAACCAGGAACCACGGGATGGGATGATGCGCGCGGAGTAGATGTCCTTATCGGAGGTCTTGTCTGGGGTGCGCTCGAAGTAGGCACCTGGGGAACGGACCAGCTGGGACACAACGACGCGCTCGGTTCCGTTGATGATGAACGTTGCGTTGTCGGTCATGAGCGGGAAATCGCCCATGAAGACCGTCTGCTGCTTGATTTCGCCGGTCTGGTTGTTCATGAACTCGGCACGCACGTAGAGCGGTGCCGAGTAGGTGGCGTCGCGGTCTTTGGCTTCCGCGATCGTGTACTTAGGGTCCGCGAATTCCGGCTCGGAGAAGCTCAGGGACATGGTGCCCTGGAAGTCTTCGATGGGTGAGATCTCTTCGAAGATCTCGGCAAGCCCTGGTACTCGTGGGACGCTGGTGTCCCCTGTTTCTTCTGCCTTCGCTACGCGCTGCTGCCAGCGTTCGTTACCGATGAGCCAGTCGAACGATTCGGTCTGCAGTGCCAGCAGATCGGGAACGTCGAGGGGCTCGTGGATTTTCGCGAAGGAGATGCGGCCCGCTGCGGCGGCGGTACGAGCCGATGTAGCGGTTGAGTTCTGAGAGGTGCTCGAGGCGACCAAAGGTTTTCCTTCCACAGACCGTCATGTTTCCGGGTGCGGCTTTGCCCTCGCTATGCGTATTCTCTATGCGTTGACTAGCTGGTGAGACTAGGAATTCGCGTGAGGTTGTAAACGCCTGATGAGACGTTAAAACATCGACCCACCGCTATATGAAGGTCGATGTAACAGGACAAGAAGAGCCGCAACGATCCATCTTAGCGCAGTTCGTCAAGCGTGTCGAATAGTATTTTGAGCTCGCGTGCGTGATACCGGGCACGATGCCTGCCGGGCTTGCATGGCAAGCGCACCTTCGATCGTGAGATGCTGGTCACATTCGTGTGCGTTTTTCTTACGATGGAGGTTCATATGTCCGGTGGCGTGACTGGCGATTCCACCCCTGGTGGCTTGCAGGGCATGGCGGCTTTGAGCGGGCGCGACGCGGTGATCATTGGTGCCGCGCGTACGCCTTTTGCGCGTCTTTTGGGCGGGCTCAAGGATTTTTCTGCCGCTGCGCTGGGTGGGCGCGCTATCGAGGCCGCGCTCGGCAGGGCTGGGGTCGGCGCGGAGTGTGTCGAGGCCGTGGTGATGGGGCAGGCGGTTCAGGCTGGATGTGGGCAGAACCCCGCTCGGCAGGCAGCCCTTTCGGTTCCGGGCCTACCTGCATCCGCTTATGCTGAGACGGTCAACAAGGTGTGCCTTTCGGGGCTTTCGGCTGTGATTCACGCCGCCCGCCTTGTTCGCCTAGGTGAGGCTGATGTTGTGGTTGCTGGCGGGATGGAGTCAATGTCGAATGCACCTCATCTTTTGCCGGGCTCCCGCGCTGGCTGGAAGTACGGGGACGTAGCCGCGGTCGATTCGCTGGCTCATGATGGCCTCACGGATGCGGCTGATCAGGTATCGATGGGCTCGCTGACTGATGCCGGCAACGATGCTCGCGAGATTTCGCGGGCAGAGCAGGATGCGGTGGCCGCCGCCTCCCATCAACGAGCAGCTTCTTCCCATGAGCACCTGAAGCAAGAGATCGCCCCTGTTGAGTGGGAGGATCGCCGCGGCCGACAGCATACTGTCACTGAGGATGAGGGTGTGCGTGAGGATACGAACGCTGAGGCCTTGGCTCAGCTGCGACCGGCATTCTCGAAAGAAGGAACCATCACTGCCGGGAACTCCTCTCCCCTATCGGATGGAGCAGCGGCCGTGATCGTGACTTCGCGCATCTGGGCTGAACAGAACAACGCGACCATACTGGCGACCATCGGCGAGGCAGGCCAGGTTGCCGGGCCGGATAATTCTCTGCACTCCCAGCCAGCCCGAGCGATCAAGAGGGCCCTCGAACGTTCCGGCATCGATCAGGGCGCCCTCGATGTCATAGAAATCAACGAGGCTTTCGCATCCGTGTCCGCGCAGTCCCAACGCGAGCTAGGTGTGGACGCAGAGGACGTGAACGCATGGGGTGGCGCGATCGCCTTGGGCCATCCACTCGGGGCGAGTGGCGCACGCCTCATTGTGACAGCGTGCTACCAACTTGAGGAGAAAGGCGGAGGCACCGCGGCCGTCGCGCTGTGTGGCGGCGGAGGTCAAGGCGAAGCACTCTTGCTGCACCGCTAGTCTGCCGCCCCTACCTCCCCCCATCATCAGCCAGGGCCCTTAACAAAGTTTGGCCCGTGCCACCAAATGGTGACACGGGCCAAACATTCATTCACTGTGAGCGGCGCACTGTCACGCCGCGGCGAGTGAAAGGAAATTACTTGAGGGTGACGGTTGCGCCAGCGCCCTCGAGAGCTTCCTTAGCCTTCTCTGCATCTTCCTTGGAGACGCCTTCGAGAACAGCCTTAGGAGCGCCGTCAACGAGCTCCTTAGCTTCCTTGAGGCCTAGGGAGGTCAGGCCGCGAACTTCCTTAATAACGCCAATCTTCTTATCGCCAGCGGCTTCGAGGATGACGTCGAATTCGGTCTGCTCTTCAGCGCCGCCTGCGGCACCGCCTGCAGCAGGAGCTGCAGCAACAGCAGCTGCGGTGACGTCGAAGGTCTCTTCGAACTGCTTAACGAACTCGGAGAGTTCGAAGATGGTCATTTCCTTGAACGCGTCAAGGAGCTCTTCGGTGGTGAGCTTCGCCATAGTGGCGTCCTTTCGTCGATGCGGAGGCTTTGCTCCGCGTAAAAGCTTGTCGGTTGAAACTGTTGGGCTCAAGCGTCCCGCGCCGCAAACGGATGTTGCGGGACAACGGATGCTACGGAACCGTGACTACTCTGCAGCTGGGGCTTCGGCGGTTTCGCCGGCCTCTTCGCGCTTGAGACGCAGCGCATCGATGATGCGTGCAGCAGCGGATGCTGGTGCCTTGAGGACACCGGCAACACGAGCCAGCTGGTGTTCGACGGACTCGAGAGCAGCAAGATCCTTGATCTGCTCAGCGTCCATCTTCTGGCCGTCGTAGTAGCCGCCCTTGATGATGAGCTTCTCGTGGTCCTTAGCGAAATCGGTGAGGCTCTTAGCGGCTGCAACTGCATCTCCGCGTACAAACGCGATAGCAGTTGGGCCGTTGAGCATGCCCTCGAATGCGTCGACACCGGCGTTCTTAGCAGCGATCTCGGTCAAGGTGTTCTTGACGACTGCGTACTTGGTGTCTGGGCCCATGGAGCGGCGAAGCTCCTTGAGCTGTTCCACGGTGAGCCCACGGTATTCGGTCAGGACTGCAGCCGAGGACTCCTCGAAGTCCTTGGTGATCTCCGCTACGGCGATCTCCTTGACGTTCTTAGCCATGACACTCCTTCCGGGGTTCTAAGATGGTTCATCCCGGTTGGTTGCCCCGAAAAGCAAAATAGCCCTGGCACATAGGCACAGGGCTACACGGTGAACATCGACGGCGCTGATCGCCTCGGTTCGTGAAGAATCTGTCCCTACGTGGGCTGCCCTGCAAGTGCGGGAACCTTCGATGAGCGCACGCGCCCATAACCAACGGTCTTTGGTACAGCGTCCAGTCTAACGCAATGGATCACGATGCGCCAATCGGCAGACGCCGGTAGCGCAACCAGCCAGCACTCTTCCCGATCAGCGCTCCCCGCGATGCGCCACCAGGGCCCGTATCCCTAGCTTCAGGCTAGAGGGGCACAGCATTAAACACATTGTCCCCGGCCATTCGCATGACCGGGGACAACGCTATGTTTCGTCGGCGACTAGCCGCGTGGTGCTAGCTGCGGACAGTGACGGTTGCTGGGTCCAGTGGAACGCCAGGACCGAAGGTCGTAGCCAGGGTGGCCTTCTTGATGTAGCGGCCCTTGGAAGCGGATGGCTTCAGGCGGTTGATTTCCTCAACAGCAGCCTTGAAGTTCTCTTCCAGAGCGTTCTGGTCGAAGGAAGCCTTACCAACGATGAAGTGGAGGTTGGAGTGCTTATCAACGCGGAAGTCGATCTTACCGCCCTTGATGTCACCAACAGCCTTAGCAACGTCCATGGTGACGGTGCCAGTCTTAGGGTTTGGCATGAGGTTACGCGGGCCGAGGATCTTACCGAGGCGGCCGACCTTACCCATCATGTCTGGGGTGGCTACTGCGGCGTCGAAGTCGGTCCAACCGCCCTGGATCTTCTCCATGAGGTCATCGGAACCAACGAAGTCTGCGCCAGCTTCACGAGCTGCGTCAGCGTTCGGACCAGCAGCGAAGACCACTACGCGGGCGGTCTTACCGGTGCCGTGTGGGAGGTTCACGGTGCCGCGAACCATCTGGTCAGCCTTACGAGGGTCAACCGAAAGGCGGAATACAGCCTCAACGGTTGCGTTACCCTTCGAAGCGCTCGTGGTCTCCTTGATCAGAGCCAGAGCCTCTTTCGGCTGGTAGAGCTTGCCGTCTTCAATCTTGGCGGCTGCTTCCAAATATGCTTTGCTGCGCTTTGCCATCTGCGTCTTTTCTCCTTGTGCAGTTGTGGTACCCGGGCCGCGCTCGACCCTTCCCACTCCCCTTCACGGGGCATGATGCTTATATCTGTAACGGGTTCAGTCCACGCTCACACTATGTGTTTGGTTCGCGTGTTTGAACCGCGCGCCACACGCGAGGGCGTGTAGCGAGAAGCGCGATTACTTCTCGACCTCGATACCCATCGAACGGGCGGTGCCTGCGATGATCTTGGACGCAGCGTCAACGTCGTTAGCGTTGAGGTCCTTCATCTTGTATTCAGCGATTTCCTTGACCTGATCCTTGGTGAGCTTACCCACCTTGTCAGTGTGTGGAACGCCGGAGCCCTTAGCAACGCCAGCTGCCTTCTTGATCAGCTGGGACGCTGGTGGAGTCTTGGTGATGAAGGTGAACGAGCCATCTTCAAAAACCGTGATCTCTACTGGGATGACGTTACCGCGCTGGGATTCGGTCTCAGCGTTGTAAGCCTTGCAGAACTCCATGATGTTGACACGGTGCTGGGCAAGTGCCGGGCCGATTGGTGGGGCCGGGTTTGCCTGACCTGCCTGAATCTGGAGTTTGATCAGGCCAGTGACCTTTTTCTTCGGAGCCATGTATGGTCCTTCTCTCTCAAACTTCACCCTCGCACAGGAGCGTACGAGGGCCGGTTGGTCGCCGTGGCGCGGCGACCGGATCGTCGGTCCCGGCTAAGCGAGCCGGGGCGACGAAAACTTTTGTGTTGTCTATGTAGCCCGCTTGGACTAGTTGACTTTGGTGACCTGGTTGAACTGCAGCGTGACCGGGGTTTCGCGCTCGAAAATGGAAACCAGGACCACGAGCTGGCGGGTTTCGAGCTTGACCTCGGAGATGGTTGCTGGCATCGATTCGAAGGGGCCGTCGTTGACGATGACGGCCTCGCCAACCTCGAAGTCTGCCTTGACCTCTGTGACAGGAACCTTTGCTTCTTTACCGGTCTCTTCGGCTTCCGCTTCAACCTCGATGGTGTGCTCGAGCATCGAGTACACCTCGTCAAGGCTCAACGGGGTTGGGTCATATGCGTTTCCGACAAAGCCGGTCACGCCTGGGGTGTGGCGTACAGCACCCCAGGATTCATCCGTCAAGTCCATGCGGACCAACACATAGCCCGGGATGCGGACGCGACGAACTTTTTTAGAAACCGTATTCTTCACGACAACGGCTTCTTCCATTGGAACCTGGATCTCGTAGATGTAGTCCTCCATATTCAGGGTCTGAATACGGGTTTCCAGGTTGAGTTTCACGCGGTTCTCGTAGCCTGCGTACGAGTGGATGACGTACCAGTGGCCCGGTTGCCGACGTAGTTTCGAACGGAACTTGCGACGCAGTTCGGTGAGCTCATCGGTTTCGGCTGCAGCATCGCTGTCCGCATCCTGGGCAGCGTCGACGGAGGCGTCGACGGTCGAGTCAACCTCGGTGCGTGGTTCTGACTCGTTAGCTTCCAGTTCCTGCTCGGACACTCGCTCCTACTTTCTGCTTGGTGCGCTCTGCGGCTGACCGCGCCCGGTTGCGCGCGGCTCATTCGAGCGTAGTTATCGGGTAAACGACCAGACGGCGACCTTACCGAACACGAAATCCAGCAGACCCACCATGATCATGACGATGACAACGAACATGAGTACAACAAACCAGTAGTTAACCAGTTCCTTGCGGGTTGGTGAAACAACCTTGCGCAGTTCCTGGATTACCTG
The DNA here is from genome assembly GCF_001807395.1 of Arthrobacter sp. HMSC06H05. Classification (NCBI taxonomy): domain Bacteria; kingdom Bacillati; phylum Actinomycetota; class Actinomycetes; order Micrococcales; family Micrococcaceae; genus Arthrobacter; species Arthrobacter sp. HMSC06H05. Next base: position 34,928 of record NZ_KV788966.1, read on the forward strand.
GGCAAAGAACAGAGAGATCGCACCGAAGAAGCCGCGCTTCTTGCGTTGTGCCGTGGTTTCCGTCACTGGTTCACCTTCCGATCTGCACGTGTCAGATCCTTCGCTCAGATCCCTTACTCAGATCTCTTGCTGAAACAACATGGCCCCGCGGCCCCGATCCTGGGGTGCGGGGTCCACGCCGTCATCGCCGGGCGTTTGCCCAAACGCAGGGCAGACAGGACTCGAACCTGCAACCTACGGTTTTGGAGACCGTTGCGCTACCAATTGCGCCACTGCCCTATGAGCCGTGTCCACCGATTTTAGCCACCCACCTAAGCGCGCTGATCCGCAAACGGTGAACACCGAATGTCCAGTCTATACCGAACACGCGCGATAAGTCGAACTCATGCGCTCAGTACACACCACAGACAGTTACCTATGAGTACACCGTGCACTCTCGATGCACCCCTCATGCAGTTACTGAGGATCGTATAAGAAGTGCGAGTTAGGTCTTCCCAATAGATTTATTCACGTCTACGGTTGATGCACCGTGAGCGATCCACAGTGCTCCCTCCCCGAACACGAAAGACGATCATAGTGACTTTATCCACACCGCGCCCTCGCCGGGTCCACGCCCGTCGCGCGTCGCGCACTCGATTGCTTGGAACTCTTGGCGCATGCGTTGCGACACTGACTCTGGCTATCCCCCCGACGATGGCGCACGCGGCCCCTGTCGCATCGCAGCCTGAAGCATCGGTGCAATCGCAAAGCGTCATGTCTGCTAAAACCGACAAGCAGTCTCATGAGGATTCGCAAAAGGCTCAGGAGAACCTTGAACGCAAACAGGAGGCGATCGAGAAGCTCAACGCCGATGGCTATGACCGCTTCATCGTGACCTACAAGTCCTCGGCTCGTGCCACCAATCAGGCGGCGAAGCGCTCCAAGGCCTGGGAGAAAGCCGGTAAGTCCTACGGAGTAGATGCCGAGGAAGTGCGCAAGACCGCGACCGGATCACACGTGATCGATCTTGGGGATCAGCGCCTCAAAGGTAAGAAGGCCGATAACTTCATGGACAAGCTCGCCGCTGACCCTGCAGTTGAATCCGTTGAGCCGGATATCCGGTTGTACCCGGTGAGCCTTGAGCCTCGCGATCAGGACTGGTCCAGCCTGTGGGGTCTTCACGGCACCTACGGAGTGGATTCGCAGGAAGCGTGGAAGTACACGCAAGGTGAGGGTGCGGTTGTCGCCGTATTGGACTCCGGCATCACCCGCCACCCTGACTTGGATGCCAACATTCTGCCGGGCTATGACTTCATCGCCGATCCAGAAACAGCCACCGATGGCGACGGGCGCGATAGCGACCCGACCGACAGCGGTGACTGGCAAGTAGCTGGAGAATGCGGCGAGCCCCGCGGACGTGATTCCTCCTGGCACGGAACCCACGTAGCCGGCACCATCGCGGCAGTTGCAGACTCGAAAGGTGTTGTGGGCGTAGCGCCAAAGTCTAAGGTCGTGCCTGTGCGTGTGCTCGGTAAGTGCGGCGGACGCTTGTCTGACTTCGCTGACGCTATCGCCTGGTCAGTCGGAGTAGACGTGCAAGGTGCCCCTAAAAACCAGAACCCAGCTGATGTGATCAATATGTCACTAGGTGGTGGCGGAACCTGCATGCCGAGCTACCAGCGTGCCATCGACCTCGCTAACAGCCGCGGAGCCGTGGTTGTTGTGGCTGCGGGTAACGACACCACGAACGCCGCGAACTTCCAGCCAGCTAACTGCCAAAACGTAGTGACCGTTGGTGCAACCAATAAACAAGGCAAGCCAGCCCACTACTCGAACTTCGGTGACACCCTGGACGTATCTGCACCCGGCGGTGAAACCCATACTCGCGGTAGCGGAATCCTCTCCACCGTGAACTCCGGCAAGACCCGTCCCGTTGGCCCAAGCTACTCGGAATACCAGGGCACCTCGATGGCTACCCCGCACGTTGCAGGTGTTGCCGCACTCATGAAGTCCGTGAACCCAGAGATCTCCCCAGCTCGTATCGAGAAGATCCTCAAAGAGACCGTGAAGGCACCGAATGGCAAGTGCCCGCGTCCGTGCGGCGCAGGGATCGTCGATGCTGGGCGTGCGGTCAAGGCTGCGGCCGGAAACAATGCGCCAGCTCCAAAGCCAACCCCTAAACCGTCAACGGAGCCAACGTCTCAGCCGAGCCCAGAACCAAGCACGGAACCAAACCCTCAGCCGACCCCTGAGCCAACCACCGAGCCAACCACCGAGCCAAGTAGCTCGCCAACCACGGCACCAAGTCCAAAACCAACAACGGAGCAGTCACCTGAGCCTGAGCCTGAGCCTGGGCGTCAGCTGATCCGTAACGGCGGCTTCGAGGAAGGCCTCGGGCCGTGGTCCAGCAACGCTCGCAACATCCTGGCCCGCAACAGCACTCATGCTCGCTCCGGTGACCACTCGGCTATGTTCAACGGCAACGGCCGCCCCTCGAGATACACGCTGGAACAGAGCGTGACCGTGCCCGCTAAATCCAATGCGGTTTTGAGCTATTGGCTCAAGGTGCGTTCGAACGAACTGATGCCCGCGGTGAGCGACACCCTCACCGTCTCGGTGTGGGACGGCAAACGCTGGACCACCCTGAAAGCTCACTCCAATGCCGAGAAGGGTGGAGGCTACCGCCAGCACCACATCGACCTCTCCCGGTTCGCTGGTCAGCAGATCAAGCTACGCTTCATCGGCCGCGAAGGGCTCTTCTTCGCTACCGCGTTCAACCTTGATGACGTAGAGGTGACCGTCAAATAAGAGACCCTCTACCGTGCAGGCGGTAGAGCACCATAAAACAAGAGAGCAAGATGCGGCCGGTCTGGAGCATTCCAGGCCGGCCGCATCTTTATCGGTTCGTTCCTCTTACAGGCACCGCCTACTGCATGCGTGCTTGCGAATCCGGTTCAACCGAGGTGACCTCCGGCAGCTTTTCCAAAGCCTCGCTCACCTCATCCAACCGGGTCTCTTTGAAACCAGGCTCCAAGCTGTAGACGAACGAGCCATCGAACATCGTGAGCCCCGGCTTAGCCGCAACATCGAACTTCTCAAGGGCCCGAGCCACCTTCTTATCCACCTCGTCGCGGTCAGAACCCTTCTTAACTTGCAGGATCAACCCGTCAATAGTTCCCCGACCAACCGCTGGCGGACCAGGATGCCGCAGCGAAGGATCGTTCTTTGGGCCGCGCATCGAAGGAAGCCTGCTCGAAGACGGGCCGTCCTGAGGACCACCCGAAGTAGAAGATGAAGGGGGCATGGTCGTAGACTCCTCTGACTCGCTGGCTGAAGGCTGCGTTGACTCATTGGCTGAAGGCTCCGCCGAACCTGTTTCCGCGGGCGATGCCGACTCGGTAGCCGACTGCTCAGCCTCGTTCTGGGAAGGGCCGCTAGAGCATGCCGCTACGAACGATAGGGACAATGCGAGCACACACGCGGGAATAAGCCGCCGCGCCGCGCCCGGCGTTCTAGGATTCTCGCGGCTGTAAAACTGAGGCGTCATTTCTGAATGCATGCCTCATTTTCCCACTCGCCTCGCTAGGATGGAAGCGCCCCACATTATCTCTATCTGGTGGCTCGGAAACGCCCCAACGCAAACCCGAACCGCATCATTGAAGGACTGTTCATGCCAGCTCGTCTCTCAGCCAGACTTTCCGCCATCGCACCATCGGCAACCCTCGCGGTAACCAACCGCGCCAAGGACATGAAAGCACAAGGCGAGGACGTCATCGGATTCGGTGCCGGCGAGCCGGACTTCCCAACTCCCGACTACATCGTTGAGGCCGCAGTTGTTGCTGCCCGCGACCCGAAGAACCACCGCTACACCGCAACCAACGGCCTCATCGAACTGCGAGAAGCAATCGCCGCGAAGGCCCTGCGTGATTCAGGGCTCGAGGTTGATCCGGCCAACATCGTGGTCACCAACGGCGGCAAACAAGCGGTGTTCAACACGTTCCAGGCCCTACTGAACCCCGGTGATGAGGTCATCATCCCCGCCCCCTACTGGACTACCTATCCCGAGGCGGTCAAACTCGCAGGCGGGGTGCCCGTCGAGGTCTTCGCTGGCCCTGAGGCCGGATATAAGGTCACGGTCGAACAGCTTGAAGCCGCGCGCACCGATTCAACCCAAGCGGTCCTGTTCGTCTCCCCATCCAACCCGACCGGTGCCGTCTATACGCCGGAAGAAACCAAAGCGATAGGCGAATGGGCCCGCGATAACGACATCTGGGTTATCACCGACGAAATCTATGAACACCTCGTCTACGACGATGCCGAGTTCACATCCATCGCCGCTGTAACGGAAGGCCTTGAGAAGGTTGTCATCCTCAACGGTGTAGCTAAAACCTACGCGATGACCGGTTGGCGTGTGGGTTGGCTCATCGGCCCAAGCGACCTCATCAAGGTGGTCTCAACGTTCCAGTCGCATTCAACCGGTAACGTCGCCAACGTGTCCCAGCGGGCAGCGATCGCGGCGGTCTCCGGGACGCTCGATGAGGTCCACACGATGCGAGAAAGCTTCGATCGCCGCCGCAAAGCCATGGTCGAAGCCCTCAACCAGATCAACGACTTCCACTGCCCTACCCCAAAGGGTGCGTTCTACGCTTACGTGGATGTGCGCGAAGCCCTCGGCAAAACCTACGCCGGGCAAACCCCCACCACCTCGAGCCAGCTCGCCGAACTCATCCTCCAAGAAACCGGTGTAGCGCTCGTACCAGGCGAAGCGTTCGGGCCATCGGGCTTCCTGCGCCTTTCCTACGCACTCGGCGACGACGACCTCGCCGAAGGCCTCCGCCGCGTCCGTGACTTCATCAACGGCGCTGCCTAGTCTCTGGGAACGGCTTCACAGCCAGACACGAGTTTCACCGAACACGACAGCAACCTTTCACGAAACCGACTTTTCAGGAAGTGCTCCACATGGATCCGATCTACAGGTGGCTTAGAGCCATGCCGATACGCCGCGGGCCGCGCCGGATGCTGGGTGGCGTGTGTGGCGGCATCGCACACAAAACCGGTTGGGACGTCGGGATGGTTCGGCTCATCACGCTCATCGCGTTGATCCTGCCGGTCATCTCGTTACCTGCCTACCTCATCGCGTGGGTCCTCACCCCGTGGGGCGCCAGCGACGAGGCCGCCGAGCGAGCTGCGCGACGCCGCAAGACCGTCGCCATCCCGCCGCGAGAATACGATCCGTTGGTGCTAGAAAAACTCATGAACTGGGGCGCCAATAAAGTGCGGAAATAACTCAACGCGAATAAGAAAGCGCGGCACCTGCTTAAGAGCAGATGCCGCGCTTTCGCGCCGGCGCCTAGCCTTCTAGCTGGCGGCCTCAACCGCTGTGCGGGCCGCCACGAATGCGTCCACGCACGCCTCGATGTCCTCGGGTGAGTGCGCCGCTGAAAGCTGAACGCGAATGCGGGCATCACCGCGCGGAACCACCGGGAAACTGAACGCCGTGACGTATACGCCGTGGCTGAGCATCTCGTCGGCGATCTTGGCCGCGAGCGCGGCATCGTGGAACATGACTGCGATGATCGCATGCTCGCCCTCAAGCAGCTCGAAGCCCTCCTCGTCCATCCGGCGGCGGAAGTGCGCGGCATTCTCGAAGAGTTTCTCCCGCAAGTCAGCTGCCCCCGAAACCAAGTCCAGGGCAGTGATCGTTGCGGCAACGATCGCTGGGGCCAGCGAGTTGGAGAACAAATACGGGCGGCCTTGCTGACGCAAAATATCGACAATCTGCTGACGAGCCGCAACATAACCGCCCGATGCGCCACCCAGGGCCTTGCCGAACGTTCCGGTGTAGATGTCAACGCGGTCAGAAACCCCCGCATGTTCAGGAGTTCCTGCGCCGGTCTCCCCCATGAAACCGACCGCATGCGAATCATCGACCATGACCAAAGCGCCGTACTCGTCGGCCAGGTCGCAGATTTCACGCAGCGGAGCAAGAAAGCCGTCCATCGAGAACACACCATCGGTCACGATCACGGTGCGGCGAGCGCCCCCGCCATCGTTGAGGGCCTTGGCCGCTTCGAGTTGGGCTCTAAGGTCTTCCATATCGCGGTTGGCGTAGCGGAAGCGGGCTGCTTTAGAGAGCCTGATCCCGTCGATGAGCGAGGCGTGGTTCAGGGCGTCCGAGATGATCGCGTCCTGTTCGCCGAACAGCGGCGCGAACACGGCACCGTTGGCGTCAAAGCAGGAAGAGAACAGGATCGCGTCATCGGTTCCCAACCAGTCAGCGAGCTTACCCTCGAGTTCAAGGTGTTGGTCCTGGGTTCCGCAGATGAACCGCACCGATGCCATACCGAAACCGCGTTCGGTCAAGGCTTCACGTGCGGAGTCGATGATCCGCGGATCATCGGCCAGGCCAAGGTAGTTGTTGGCGCAAAAGTTCAGCACCTCACGGGCTTGGCCGTTCGCGCTAGCGGTGATGTGGGCTGACTGCGGGGTCGTGATGGTCCGCTCCCGTTTGGTCAGGCCCGAGGCCTCGATTTCATCCAGTTCAGCCTGCAGATCAGCAAGCATCGCCTCACGTGCATTCGTCATAATTCCTCAGCCCTTCCCCTCAATCTCATCGTTTCCAAGCAGTGTGTCTAAGCAGAGTGTCTTAAACGTTTCGCCAATCCAGCAAGACCTTGCCGCGTTGCCCCGAGCGGGCAATATCGAAAGCCTCACGCCATTCGGAGGCCGGAACCACATCGGAGATCACGGAAGCGATCCGTTGCCTGAACAGCTCATCGCTCTGCAGCATCGCGGTCATTGCGTACCAGGTCTCATACATCTCACGGCCATACACGCCCTGCAACGTGAGCATGCGCGTCACAATACGGCCACCATCCACGCTCCACGCGCCGTTAGGCAAACCCAAAAGTGCAATGCGGCCGCCGTGGTTCATGTTCTCGATCATTTCCGAAAGCGCCGGCTGGGCTCCTGAGATCTCCAAGCCGACGTCGAAGCCTTCAACCAGCCCCAGGTTGCGCTGCACATCGGCGATCTTCTCGCGACCTGCAAGAACCCCTGCATCCGCGCCCATGCCCTCGACACGTCTGAGGCGTTCCTCGCTCAAGTCAGTGACCACAATCTTGCGCGCGCCAGCATGACGGGCGATAGCGGCTGACATCAAACCGATCGGGCCAGCACCCGTAATAAGAACGTCCTCGCCCACGAGGTTATTCAGAAGCGCGGTGTGGGTCGCGTTGCCCAACGGGTCATAGATCGCGCCCAGCTCCGGGGTCACGAAATCATCCGTGTGAATCCACACATTCGATTCGGGGATCACCACATACTCAGCGAACGCGCCATCACGTTGCACCCCAACTGACTGCGTGTTGATGCACATGTGGCGGCGCCCCGCACGGCAATTGCGGCACATACCGCACACCACGTGCCCCTCACCGGAAACCCGGTCCCCGACCTTCACATCGGTCACGTAACCGCCGGTCTGGACGACCTCGCCATAGAACTCATGCCCCGGGATCATGGGTGGGGCGATCATGTCTTGGGCCGCCTGATCATAGGCCTCGATGTGCAGGTCTGTACCGCAGATCCCGGCCATCGCAACACGAATCAGAACATCGTGCGCGCCCGGGGCAGGAACGGGGCGGTCAGTGAACTCGAAACCGACGTGCGGGCCAGACTTATAAAGGGCCTTCATGAAGTCCTCCCAGAACAGAAAGGGCACGAGCCGAAAGGATATGAACCGTAAGGGCGCAAGCCGAAAAACACGGGCCGAGCGCATAAGACGGTGCGGCGGCAGTTAGGAATAAGACTAACGCGCGCGCCGGCGTCTGGGGAGGCCTTATCCGCGCAGATCCTTACCCATGCCGGGACCCAACCGGCCCACGTCCTTCGGGCGGCCCACCACATTGCCAGCGTTCGGGGGCACAATCACGGTCTGTAGCGCCTGATAGGTCTGCTCGCCGTCCACCACAGTCAGCTCCGTATCGACACCGACGTTCCGGCGGATCACGGCCAGCGCAATCGGGCCGGCATCGTGATGCAAAACGGCGCTTGTGAGCGTACCAACCGTGCGCTCACCCGCCTTCACTTCAGCGCCGGCCGCAGGCAACGTGTGTTCGGAACCGTCCAGGTCCAAGAACACGATGCGGCGCGGCGGATGCCCCAAGTTGTGGACGCGAGCCACCGTCTCTTGCCCCTTATAGCAACCCTTGTTCAGGTGGGTTGCCACGCGTAGAAGGTCCAGTTCGTGAGGAATCGTCTTATAGTCCACTTCTGTCCGGATACTCGGATTCCAGGCGGCGATGCGGACTTGTTCATACGCCATCAGACCGCCGATGCGCAGCCCAGCGTCCTGCACCGCGCTCAATACCTCCGGCATACGGGAGCGCCGAACCAGCGAGAAGAACCATTCACCATCAGAACCAGGATGCTCACCGTCGACCGGGCCATACGGCCAGCCACCAACGCACACATCCGGCCACGGATCCCGGAACACCGGGCCCCACGCGTCCTCAAGCTGTCCTACCACCCCGGTTTGCTGTCCACCGGCATCAGCGAGCCGTTCACGCAACACACAACGCGCCCCCACCACAGCCCATTCGGAGGTCACATCAGCGACCTCAACCTGGCTCATGAAACGCATCTTGCCCAGCCATTCGACCAAGCTGCCCACATAGCCCGGTTCGGTGAGAAGCCACGTGGCTTCGCCGTCATCGTGGACACGCACATCAAAGTCGATGCGGCCCTGAAGATTCAAGAACAAGGCCCGCACCGCCGCGTTCTGAACCGACTCAGCGCACTGGTTGGAGTCGTTCGGGGTCGGCTCACTCGGTGCCAGGGTGTCGAGTTTTTGGGAAGCCAGCGAGTTCAGCCACGTGAGACGGTCCGGGCCGCTCACCCGGGCCACACCCCACGAGGACAAATCAACGACCGCACGGGCTTCATCCACGTCGCGGCCCTCACGCAAAGGCGAGCCATAGTGCAGAGCAATGCCGGCGTCCACACCCGAGGCGCGCACTGCGCCTTCAAGGCTCAAGAACACGGAATCCGGGGTCGGCTCAACCGCGGAAAGATCAACAGGCTGCGGGTCTAGCATCTACACAAACTCAGCATGTCAACAAACTCAGCTTCTACAGCAGCTCGGCAACAACGCCTACTCGGCCTAGTCAGTGCCTTCGCCGCCGGCTGATTCCTCAGTCCCCTCAGCAGCGTCGCCGTTGCTAGAGCCGTTGTTGTCAGCGGCGTGTCGGCGGCCACCCGGGGCAACGCGCTTCAGCTGGGCGGAACCATGCGCCGCGAGCTCCTCACCGGCATCGCCTGCGACGTCCCAACGCCAGAACAGCATCTCGTTGACCAACCCGTAAATGCGGGTCGCCCGATCATACGGATGCGCGTACTGCGAACGTTGCACACCTGCGGTTTCGAGGAACACCTGCGGGCCAGCGATGTGCCCCGAATACTGTTCGGTGATCCCACCGGGGTGCGCGATCGTCACGTTGAGGGCAAAGCCCTCCCGGCCGTCCCGTTCAGTGCGTAGCTTCTCGACGTCTTCCGCGTTACGCAACGCAGGAACCACGTCACCCGGGATCAGGCCAGGCCCGCCGTCCGATTCAGTCAGCTCACGTTCCAGCTGCCAGAAACCGGTCTCCACGGCGATCGGGCGAATAACCTGGCCCTCGTCATCAGCTAGCCACGTCTCTGCACGGTATTCAACAACCGGCAAACCAATCTGCTCAAAAGTGACGCGCTGGAAGAACCGCTGATCATCAGCGGCACCCTCTCCCAGCATCCCGTAGCCTTCCCAGCGGCCCAAAAGCCACGAAAGCGGGACAAGCTCCGGCGTGAGATCGACGGGAAGCTCAAACGCCATAAATTACTTCTGACCCCGGAACAGGTAACGCACGGTGCCGATCGCGAAGCTCAACATGCCCAAGCCGGCAGCACCGATCAGGCCGTAGAAGAAAATCTCATAACCCAAGTAATCGTTCATGCCTCTAGTCTAGCCCCGTTCCCCCACCAGGCCAGAAACCGCCCGCAACTATGACCGCTCTAATAGATCAAATACCGGGTCACAAGCGCAGTGGGCATACCCATCACGACCACGCCGCACGCCCCAGCGATAGCGAATGTCCACATCGGGATCTGACCCAACGCCTTAGGCCGGCTCAAGGTGATCAGCCAGACACCCAGCCCCACACCCACCACGGCGAGCGCAACCGAAACCCACAAAGCTGTCGAAACCGAGGCACCATCCAAGCGGATCTCCCGGACCCACACAAACCAGCCGGAACCCAACGCCACGACCAGTGAGGCGCCAATGCATTCGGCGAGCACCGCTACCTTCTCGCGAGATTCCTCAACAGAGAACAGTTGCAACACGAAACTCAGCAGCACACCGACTGCCGCGCCCATCGGCCACCACGCCAACCCGTGCTCCTCCGGAAGCAACAGCATCATTCCCAGCGAAGCCGCCATCGTCACGAACATCACGATCCGAACCGTGGAACCACCCACGGCATGCTGGCGGCGCGGCCACAAAACACACATCGCGAGCAATACCAACGCGGTCGTGAACAAACCCGCGCTCGATTCCATCTGAGTTGAACCTGACTCCGCCCCCAGGCTCAACAAAGCCGGGGCCGTAAGAACAACCCACACCAGCCCGGACAGAATCAGTAGCAACGGATAACGCACCCTTCCATCATGCCGCATCGAACCACGCCGCCCCAGTCAATCCACCACAAATGAGCTAAACCAGTACAAAACGGCGGGCACGAACCCGCTAGGGATGACTTCGCTGGGCATGAACAGGCATGTTCATTGCGCCGCAACTCGATTAGCGTAATGACTATGAGCACGCATGAATCCCACGCTGCACACGGCCAGCACGATGCACGCGGCCAGCAGGCCCCCGCCGCACAGGACGCTGACGCCGCCAACACCGATTCCACGATGTGGACGCTGTCCCGCTTTGATGGCCGTCCGTCTGATGCCGTGTTGGATGGCATCATCGCGGTCGCTCGCGCGGCTGAGGACGCCGATGGTCACGAACCGTTCAACGAACAGACCCGCATCGAGCTGCGCCGCGGCGAGGACGTGTGGGGTGTGATCGTCTCAACGGACCAGGCAGCATCGACCGATCAAGCAGCAGGCCCGGCGAATGCAGAGTCTCAGCCGTGTGAGAGCGTGGTGGCGGCCGCGATCGTGACCGGCGCGCCGAGCGAACCTGCGACCGTTGAGATGGCTGTGCATCCGAACAACCGCGGTTTCGGTATGGGCCAGGACCTCGCGGACATGCTCGCCTCCCAGATTGAGGGCCGCACCGTCAACGTGTGGGCTCACGGGGATCACGATGCGGCACGCACCCTGGCGGAGCGTGTCGGTTTGGAGCGTGTGCGTGAGTTGTGGAGCATGCGGCTATGCGACCCTGCGTCGCTGCCTGCCACCCCTGAGGTTGCTGGTGTGAGCATCCGGGCTTTCGACCCTAACAAGGATGCCGATGCCTGGCTTGACGTGAACGCGGCGGCGTTCGCGTCGCATCCGGAGCAGGGCAAGCTCACGCGTTCGGATTTGGATGAGCGGCTTGCTGAAGACTGGTTTGATCCGGCAGGTTTCCTGCTGGCCACCGACGACGAGTCCGGTGACCTGCTGGGTTTCCACTGGACCAAGGTGCACTCGGCTCACACGGATGAGCGCAGGACTGAACACCCTGCAGTCGGTGAGGTCTACGTGGTGGGTGTTTCACCGGATGCGCAGGGCCGCGGTCTGGGCAAGGCGCTCACCCTGGCGGGTTTGAACCATCTCAAAGACGAGGGACACCAGACGATCATGTTGTACGTGGACGCCGATAACGCCCCGGCGGTCGCACTGTATGACAGCCTCGGTTTTGAACGCTGGGACGTAGACGTGATGTATACGAAAGACGCCTAGAAACTACTTTCAGGTAACAGTTGGCTGACATCTGCCCCAAGATCTCACCTATATCGCCTTTCTGGAGAAAAACACCGCTAAACGAGCGGTATCCTGAAGGTGATTCCACCCGCTCTGCATGAGTCTGTATAGCTCGTGAAGAGCAGGGCCGATCACTGCACGACACCCATGCCATGCCCGGCGTCGAACAGGCCCGGCATCACAAGGAGGATCGCGTGGAGAATCACGCCGGAACCGTACCTGCGAGCAAACCGAAGCGTGTCAAGCCGACCGCTGACCGGATAGAGGCCCCAGAGGTCTCCGTCCACACTACTCCGGACGGTGATTTTGGCCTGGAGCGGTTCCTGGACCGGGAAATGTCGTGGCTGGATTTCAACCTGCGCGTGCTCGAACTGGCCGAAGACCCTGACCTGTTCCTGCTGGAGCGCACCAACTTCCTTTCGATCTTCGGTTCCAACCTTGATGAGTTCTTCATGGTGCGTGTTGCGGGCCTCAAACGGCGCATCGCAGCCGGCATGGCTGTCCCATCGATGACCGGGTTGAGTCCACAGGACCAGCTCGAGACCATCCTCGAGCGCGCTCAAGAGCTTCAGCAGCGGCACGCGCGCGTGTTCACTGAGCAGGTTCGGCCGGAACTGACTAAAGAGAAGATCACGATCATCCGGTGGGACGAACTCACCGATTCGGAACATCACCGTTTGCGGGACTGGTTCACCGAACAGGTTTTCCCTGTTCTGACTCCGTTGGCGGTGGACCCGGCCCACCCGTTCCCCTACATCTCCGGGTTGTCGCTCAACCTCGCTGTTTTGGTGCGGAACCCGCAGACGGGCAAGCACCTGTTTGCTCGCGTCAAAGTCCCGGATGTTCTACCCCGCTTGGTCCGTGTTGATCCGCCGTCTCATGACCCTTCGGCTGGGGTGCGTTTCGTCCCGCTCGAGGAGATCATCGCAACCCAGCTCGACATGCTTTTCCCCGGCATGGAGATCATGGAGCACTACACGTTCCGTGTGACCCGTAACGAGGACCTCGAGGTTGAAGAGGATGATGCGGAGAACATTCTGAAAGCACTCGAGAAGGAACTGTTGCGGCGCCGTTTTGGTCCGCCGGTTCGCCTCGAGATCGATGAAGAGATGTCCGATGAGGTCCGCACTTTGCTGGTGCGTGAGCTTGGTGTTGAGGACTCTGAAGTGTTCGCTCTGCCCACCCCGCTGGATCTGCGCGGGCTTGGCGCGCTATCCCAGGTTCAGCGCCCGGACCTTCGCTATCCGCGGGCTATCGGCCGCACGTCACGATTCCTGAACGAGGCCGAGACCGCGATGGAAGCGAACGTGGTTGAGGCCGTCAAGGAACGCGACATCCTGTTGCACCACCCGTACGATTCCTTCGCGACCTCGGTGCAGGCGTTCTTGTCCCAAGCGGCAGCAGACCCGAAGGTTGTTGCGATCAAGCAGACCCTCTATAGGACCTCTGGTGACTCCCCGATCGTGGATGCGCTGATCGATGCGGCGGAGGCCGGCAAGCAGGTTCTTGCGATGGTTGAGATCAAGGCGCGCTTTGATGAGCAGGCCAATATTTCCTGGGCCCGCAAACTTGAGCAGGCGGGCGTGCACGTGGTCTACGGGATCGTGGGTTTGAAGACTCACTCGAAACTTTCGCTCGTGGTGCGCCGTGAGGGTCATCAGTTGGTGCGTTACTGCCACATCGGTACCGGTAACTATCACCCGTCCACGGCCCGTTTCTATGAGGACCTTGGCTTGTTGACGTGTGATCCTAGCGTGGGTGAGGACGTCACGCGTTTGTTCAATCAGCTCTCCGGTTACGCGCCGCGTACCACCTTCGATCGCCTCTTGGTTGCTCCGCGTTCGCTGCGCTCTGGGTTGCTTGAGCGTATCGAGCAAGAGATCAGGAACAAGCAGGCGGGCAAGGACGCTCGTGTGACCATCAAGGTCAATTCGATGGTGGATGAGACGATCATCGACGCGCTCTACCGTGCCTCGCAGGCGGGTGTGCAGGTCGATGTGATTGTGCGTGGTATCTGTTCGTTGCGCGCCAATGTTCCGGGCTTGTCGGAGAACATCCGGGTTCGTTCGATTCTGGGCCGGTTCTTGGAGCACTCTCGCGTGTTTGCGTTCCATAACGATGGCGACCCGGTGGTTTATATCGGTTCGGCTGACATGATGCACCGCAACCTTGATCGCCGTGTTGAGGCACTGGTCCCGATCAAGAATGAGGACGATAAGCGCGGCTTGATCGAGTTGATGGACCTGTATTTGTCTGATGAGACGTCATCGTGGCATCAGCAGCAGGACGGCACCTGGAACCGTGTTCATAAGGATGCCGACGGCAACCGTCTGATGGATATTCAGGAATACTTGTTGAAGACCCGAGCTCGTCGAGGAACACCGAACGCATAATGTCAGCATCAATTTCTTTTCCTGTGCGCTCTACTGAACCGATCGGCGAAATCGCCGAGAGCAACCCCGATATCGTTGCCGCTGGTGTTGTGCCGTGGCGTATCGACCCCGATGATGGTTTGCAGGTCTTGTTGATTCACAGGCCTAAGCACAAGGATTGGTCGTTGCCGAAAGGCAAGGTCGATGATGGCGAGACGATCGCTGAGGCTGCGGTCCGTGAGGCTAAAGAGGAAGCCAACCTCAAGGTCACTTTGGGGATCCCGTTGCCGTGCACCCATTACTTTGTGGGCAAGAAATCGAAGGTTGTGTACTATTGGGCGGCTCACGTGGAGAAGCTGCGGCGGGTTAGCCCCGACGGCAAAGAGGTCGATATTGCCCGCTGGTATTCGCCGTCGAAGGCTTTGAAGAAGCTCACCAACGATGCGGACAAGGCCCCTATCAAGGCCGTGGTCGATGCGTATGAGCAGGGGCTTTTGAAGACGACGCCATTCCTTTTGGTGCGGCACGCGAAAGCGAAGCCGCGCAACAGCTGGACCCGCTCCGAGGGTGAGCGCACATTGGCTCGAACTGGTTTCACGCAGGCACGTGCCTTGGCTCGCATGCTGACGGTGTGGCAGCCGGAACGGTTGGTTTCAAGCCGTTGGACTCGATGTGTTCAGACGGTGCAGCCGTATGCGGCGGCTATGGATATGAGCATCAAGAAGCAGACCGCTTTGACCGAGCACGCCGCTGACCGTGACCCGGATAAGGCTCAACGGATCCTGTTGAAGCAGTTCAACAACCCGAAGTCTACGTTGGTGTGTTCGCATCGCCCCGTGATGCCAACCCTGTTGAAGGCTCTGAAAACGGTGACGCCTAAAGAACTGCGGGAGTTCTTGCCTCAAGAGAACCCGTACCTGGCTCCGGGGGAAGCGATCATCTTGCACCGGGCGTTGGATGCTAAACGCCGGTGGCGTGCCGTTGCGGTGGAGATCCACAAGCCGTTCGAAGACTGATTCGGCTCACGAGTGTCTGCTCGAGCGACTCGATCGCTTCAAGCGTGTGCTTGGTAGGCTCGGAGGTGAAGCACCCACAGCGTTCGTGGCGTGTTTTGCGCCGTGTTGAAAGGAACCTGCCATGCCGCAACCTCCACTGATTCAGCAGCACACGCTCCGTGTTGAGCAGGACGAGGTCCAGTCTCGTTTCAATCTGTACGATGGCGATGATTTCATCGGGTTCATTCAGTACGAACAAGACGGCGACGTGTTGAGTTTCATCCACACGATCATCAGGGAAGAGTTTTCCCGCCGCGGCTATGCACGCGCGCTCACCACGATCGTCCTGGAGCGCTTGTGGGCGTTGGGCCTCAAAGTCGATCCAGTGTGCACCTACACTGCCGACTACCTTGAGAAGCACCCGCAGTACGCCGTGTTGCGTGCCCGCTAAACCCAGCTTCCACAGCCAGGCATGGGGCGTATCGTTGTCCACAGCCTTCCGTGTTTTTGGTTACTCCCTGCGTAGAATCGAGTCTCATGACCGTCCCCACGCCATATGAAGACATGCTCAAGGACGTCCTGGAGAACGGGACCCCGAAATCTGACCGGACCGGTACCGGGACAATCTCTGTTTTTGGCCGTCAGATCCGTTACGACCTCAGCAACGGCACTCTCCCACTGATCACGACCAAGCGCGTGCACTTCAAGTCAGTCGCTTTGGAACTGTTGTGGTTCTTGCGTGGGGATTCGAACGTGCGCTGGCTGCAGGAACGGGGCGTGCGCATCTGGAATGAATGGGCTGATGAGAACGGCGAGCTCGGCCCTGTCTATGGCGTCCAGTGGCGTTCGTGGCCGACCCCCGATGGCGGCCACATCGACCAGATCTCCGAGGTCATGCAGCAGCTGCGCGATAACCCTGATTCGCGCCGCCACATCGTCTCTGCCTGGAACGTCGCTGAGATCAAGAACATGGCCCTGCCGCCGTGCCACGCGTTCTTCCAGTTCTATATCGCCAACGGCAAGCTCTCGTGCCAGCTGTATCAGCGTTCAGCTGACACGTTCCTAGGCGTGCCGTTCAACATCGCTTCCTATTCCCTCTTGGTGCACATGATGGCCCAGCAGCTGGGCTTGGAACCTGGCGAGTTCGTGTGGACGGGCGGGGACGTTCATATCTATGAGAACCACATCGAGCAAGTCAAAACCCAGCTTGAGCGGGAGCCCTACGAATACCCAACGCTGCGTTTCGCACGGAAGCCGGAGTCTATCTTCGACTACGAGCTTGAGGACTTCATCGTGGAGAACTACCAGCACCATCCAGGTATTGCCGCGCCGATCGCGGTCTGAACGGGCACACTACCGGACAGTTCCCAAACCTGACTGTTTCCAAGGACGTTGAACACACATTTCAATGCATCACCATTTCTCTGAAGACTTCCTCCCGCACGAATCGGCACGCCAAATCGGTATGATCTGGGCTCAGTCAGCTGAGCGTGTGATCGGTGTAGACGGCGATATTCCGTGGCGGTTGCCCGAAGACGTCGCGTTCTTCAAACACGTCACCGAGGGCCATCCCGTAATCATGGGACGCAAAACCTGGGAGTCCATCCCGGCCGCGTTCCGTCCGTTCTCTGACCGCACCAACATCGTGCTGACAACCCAGGCGGAAACCCGCAACCAGGTTTCCGCCGCCGGCGGGCACGCTGTGGATTCGATCGCTGAAGCGCTCGACATCGCCTATAACAGCGAAGGTAGCGAGCAGGTCTGGATTGTTGGTGGCGGGGCGATCTATGAAGCCCTAGAGCCGATGGCGAACCTCGCCGTGGTCACAACCGTTGACACCCAGGTTGAAGGCGACACGCTCGCTCCCGAGCTCGGTGTGGGGTGGGAACACGTGACCTCAAGCCCGGCAGGTGAGGGCTGGATCGAGAGCGAAAAACAACAGCTGCGCTACCGCGTGGATGTGTACCAACGAAAAGGCTGACATGAATACGACCCCGGAGAAAAACACGACCCCGGAAGGCCCAGCGGGTAGCGCGTCAGTGAACAACGACGCGGCGAGCGCAGAAGCTGACGCTAGCGAGGATCTGGTTCTGGGCACTCCACGCCCGGAGCTGCATTTCCTGCTGGGCTACATGTTGTTCCCGGTGCTCGCGCTCGCGAGCGCGGCGGCGGGTGTGTGGGCTGTGATCGTTGGCAACAAGATCGCGGGCGTGATCCTGTTAGTGGTTGTGGTCCAGGCGTTCGTGTGGGCTGCTGTGCGCAGCATCAGTATCCGGAAGAAACTCGTTGCCGAACGGATGGAAGCGGTCGAGGAGTTCTATACCGGTCAAGAAGCAATCGACCGTTGGCATGCGCGCGAAGCCGAGCGCCTCGAAACCGAACGCGCACAAGCTGAAGAGAAACAAGCGGCTCAAGAACAGGCCGAGCAGAAACAGCGCGATTCCTAAGGGATCGGGCTTCTTACGTCCTGCGATTCCTAAGGTCCCGGGTTTGTTAGGGGCCGCGTTCCATAAGGATTCAGCACAGTGCTGTAGCGAAGATCTAGCTGTAGGAGGCTTCGAAGCATGACCAGGCATCCCGGGATCATCCCGCATCCTGCAACACTGGATCTGAAGCCGCTCGAGGTCCCGCCGTTGGACGGCACTCTCGATGCGTATGAACATGCGCTCCGCGCAGTGCTCGAAGGCGCTGAACTGGAACACGCTCACGAAATCGTCGAGAAATTCCGCACGGGCGCCGGCCCTAAGCTCGATGCCGCTCTGCGTGAGCGCGCCGAGGCCCTCGCCGCTGAAGGCACCAACTGGTTGCACGAGGAATGGTATTCCAGCTACCTCACCGTCCGTGAGCCGCTGCCTCTGAGCACCAATGTCTGCTTCCAGCTCGCTCGCCCCCGCGAGCACACATCTCTAGGCTTAGATGGAGCGGTTGAGTTCATTCAGCGCGCAGCTATGGTGCACCTGCAGGTGGCCTCTGGGAATCTGCCGGAGGATGTGGACGCCCGCGGCAACCGCATCACGTTGAATCAATGGTTCGTCTACGGTGGCTCAATACGCCTCCCGTTAGAGGGGGAAGATCAGGTCTTCCCATGCACGCTAGATGAGGCGAACCGGGAGATCGGCGTTTTCGTCAACGGTCGCCTCTTCGCCGTACCTATCACTGACAGTGCCGGCAAGCCGGCTTGCGCCGAAGCGCTGCGGGCCGCGTTGGAGAACATTCAAGCAGCGACAACGAAACCCCCAGAGCTCGATTTCAACGCCCCTTCCCTGCTGGGTTCCGGTGTTCTTGACGATCTGCTTCCAGACATGCTGGAGCACAGCGGCAACCATCTGGTGTATGACCGTCTAGCCGACATGCTCTTCACCGTTGAGCTATTGACCGACGGCGGCGCCACAGATACCCAGCGCATCCGTGAGGCAACCTTCACCCCGCGCGGGGCATGGGCGTATAAGCCGTTGAGCTATCAGGTGAGTCTTCCCGACGAGTGGGCCGCGGTGCATGTGGAGCACTCCTGCATCGACGGCGCCACGCTGGTCACCGCCATGAAACGCCTCCAGACCGTGCAGTTGCCGGCGGAAACCTCAGAAGAACTCACACGGCTCGATGCCGAGGAGCTTGTGTGGACGCTCGATGAGGCGACCACGGCGCAGCTCCGTGAGCGGGTTGCCGCCTACACGGAGCTGGCCTCGAAGTTCACGGTGCAGATCGTCACCGCGCCGCATCGACCACCTGCGCACATGCCGTTCAAGATCAGCCGTGACGCGGTAGCTCAGCTGACCATGCACATCGCGCAGCAGCTCACTTATGGTCGCATCCGCGCGGTCTATGAGGCCGTGGATATGCGTGAATACCGTGCTGGCCGCACCGAATGTCTGCGTTCCGCTACCGGCGAGGCCGTTGCTTTCGCTCGCAAACTCGTTGCGGGCACCGCGACTCATGAGGATCTACTCGCGGCCGTCAACGCACACCGCGGCTGGGTCAAGCGCTGCAAGTCCGGTAACGGTTTCGACCGCCACATCCAAATGATGGCGACGATCGATGCCAGCGATCCGTTCTTCACCGATGACGCCGTGCTGGCCGCGCGCCGGGACTTCCTCTCCACGACCTCGGTGGGTGGCCCCGAGCAGATTGTGCGTTACTGCTTTGTACCCACCCGGCCGGAGGGTTTCGGCATCTCCTACACTCCGTTGCCGGAAGCCACCGAGTTCTGTGTCTCGTGGAATGTGGATACCGCGGAGAAACCCGAGGAGTTCACCGCGAACCTCATCAAGGCATCTGAGATGCTGTGGGAGTTCCTGCAGCAGCGAGGCTCTGACCTGCCCTGGCGAGCCGAACGCCTGCCGGGATCATAATGCGAAAGATTCGGGCTTAGCGCCGGCGTTCTCGCGTAGCCTTGAAGCTATGACTTCTAAGGCTGTAGGTTTTGTCGGTTACCGCGGCATGGTGGGTTCGGTCCTCATGCAGCGTATGCAAGATGAAGGGGATTTCGCCGGTATCGACCCGGTGTTCTTCTCGACGTCCCAGGCTGGCGCGGCCGCCCCATCGTTCGCTGAAGGCGCGCCAGCGCTCAAGGACGCTCACGATATCGATGAGCTCGCCAAGCTGCCGATCATCGTCACCGCGCAAGGCGGCGACTACACGAGCGCCGTGCACGGCAAGCTGCGTGCGGCAGGCTGGGACGGCATCTGGATCGATGCGGCGAGCACGTTGCGGATGGAAGACGACTCGATCATCGTGCTGGACCCGGTCAACCGGAACGTGGTCGACCGCGGCCTTGAGACCGGCGTCAAGGATTTTGTGGGCGGTAACTGCACTGTGTCCTGCATGCTCATGGGTCTAGGCGGCCTGTTCCGCAACGGCCTGGTCGAATGGGCGACCTCGATGACTTACCAGGCGGCTTCGGGTGGCGGCGCGCGCCACATGCGTGAGTTGCTGACCCAGTTCGGCGATATCAACGCATCCGTCAAGGAGCTGCTGGATGATCCGGCGTCTGCGATCACCCAGATCGACACCGACGTTCTGCGTAAACAGCGTTCCGGTGAGCTCGACGCAACCCAGTTCGGTGTGCCACTGGCGGGCAACCTCATCCCGTGGATCGATTCCGACCTCGGCAACGGCCAGTCCCGCGAAGAGTGGAAAGCCGGTGTGGAGACCAACAAGGTCCTGGGCACCACGGCTGAGAACCACATCATGGTCGATGGCCTATGCGTGCGCATCGGCGCGATGCGGTCCCACTCGCAGGCGCTCACGATCAAATTGCGTGAAGACGTGGGCCTCGACGAGGTCGCCCGCCTGATCGACTCCGATAACGAGTGGGCCAGGGTAGTTCCGAACGAGAAGGAAGCGACCATGAACGAGCTGACCCCGGTCGCGGCATCCGGAACGCTGAACATCCCGGTGGGTCGCTTGCGTCAGTTGGAGATGGGCCCGCAGTACATTTCCGCGTTCACGGTCGGCGACCAGCTGCTGTGGGGCGCGGCAGAGCCGCTGCGCCGCATGCTCCAGATCGCGCTCGGAAACCTGTAGAAGACGATCTATAGGCGGTCGTTGCTGTCCTTAAACGTGTGAGCGCT
>NZ_KV788967.1:0-81674 GCF_001807395.1 Arthrobacter sp. HMSC06H05
AAGTTTCTAAGTCAAGAGATCCTATGTGCGGGAGAGAACTCTCCAGCGGAGAGGGTGTTGGCGGAAGCTATGTGGCGGGAACTGTGCGGCAGGAGTGATAGGGGCGGCCGCAATGACAGGGTGGCAGCCGCGCGGCCGAGTATCTTAGCGGCGGCTGCGGCGTCCACTACCGCGGCGGCTAGCGTTCCTTTTCTTCTTCTCTTCCTTCAGCTGCGGCAAATCCGGTGCGATAGTGCGCAACGCTTCCTCGAAGGCCCCGGCCGTGTCACGTGCAGCACTTCCCGGCCAATGATGAACCGCATAAGCGGCCCCCTGAATCTGCTGCCAGTTCGGGGTCTCCGGGATCGGAGGCTGAACCAAGCCTTCGCCGAACATTACGGACAGCTCGTTCAAACGGAACGCATGCTCCGAGGAGTCACGGCGGTAACGGTTCGCGATCACACCGTAGGTGTCGATCGTGGTGTGGAACTCGTCACGGAACAGCTTCAGTGCACGTAGTGCGCGCTCGGTGCCCGCAACAGAGAACAGCGCCGGTTCGGCCACCAAGAGCACACCATCGGAGGTGTACCACGCCATCCGGGTCAACCCGGACAGTGAAGGTGGGCAGTCAATCAACACGAGGTCATAATGTTTTTCCGCGCCCTCGAGTACACGCTGAAGACGCTTCAGATCGCGCGTGCGGATGTCTGGGCGGTCATAGTAGCCGGTCATCGCAGACCCTGGCAGAACATCCAAAACCGCGTTCGGGTTGCCGTTGGCTTGCTCGCGCGCGGTCCACGCGGAAGGTGCGGGATCCGAATCGATCGAAGCCTTCCTCGGGGACTTCAACAGCTCACCGATCGGTTCCGTCGCGTTGGGCGAAACACCCAAACCAGTCGATGCGTCCGCGTGAGGATCAAGATCAACAACCAGGGTACGAACTCCAGCGGCGAGAGCGGCAGAAGCCAAACCCAAGGTGACGGAGGTCTTACCGACGCCTCCCTTCAGCGAAGACACGCTGATGATCTGCACAAGCAAACACATCCTTGATGAGACGGAACCATGAAGCACGCAGTTATGTTGCGCTCACTAGGCTACCGCCACGATGTATTCGAGCCGGGCAACCGCAGGGAAACCCTACAGATCCACGCCAGCCTGTATGCGCAACACACTGTTCACATCATATCTAATAGGGTTCTAAGCCTCGGGTTGATTCCCGCTGTGTTCCGGAAGGTTTTTTCGATCCGTTGTGTTCGGTGGCGAAGCTCGTTGCATCGCCGGTGTCCGCACCCCGTGGCAGGGCACGGGGTAGGGCCCCGGGATAGGGCACGGAACCGAGGCTGGCCCCGTAACATCGAGCGCTTATGTGAGCCCGAGCCAGGATATTTCAGGAATCTATATAAGATGTTGCCATCTGGATATATGTCCACGGACGCTACCTCTCCAGGACAGATAGGTTTTCATCGAGCAAGACGGCTGCACCAGTGTGGCCTAGATACAAGGAGGCTTGGCTGTGAAGCAGAAAAGCAAAGTGTTGGTCGCTAATCGTGGTGAGATCGCGATCCGCGCGTTCCGAGCCGCCGTTGAACTAGGGATGGACACCGTAGCCGTATATCCGTGGGAAGACCGCAAATCCATTCACCGGCAGAAAGCCGATGAGGCCTACCGCATCGGCGAAGAAGGCCGCCCGTTGCGTGCCTACCTCGATGTTGAAGAGATCATCCGAGTAGCGAAGTCCTCCGGAGCGGACTTTATTTACCCAGGTTACGGGTTCTTGTCCGAGAACCCGGACCTTGCTCGCCGCGCTGCCGAAGAAGGTTTGACCTTCGTAGGGCCGCCAGCCGAAGTTCTTGAACTTGCCGGCAACAAAGTCGCTGCGATCAACGCCGCCAAGCAAGCCGGCATCCCAACCCTCGCCTCGACCGACCCGTCAGAAGACATCGACCACCTACTCAGCCAGGCCGAGACAATCGGCTTCCCGATCTTCGTCAAAGCCGTCGCGGGCGGCGGTGGCCGCGGCATGCGTCGCGTTGAGAAAATCGAAGACCTCCGTGACGCCCTCGAAGCCGCATCGAACGAAGCCGCAACCGCGTTTGGTGACGGCAACGTCTACCTCGAACAGGCTGTGCTGAAGCCCCGCCACATCGAAGTCCAAATCCTTGCCGACGGTGAAGGCAACACGATTCACCTCTACGAACGTGACTGCTCGGTTCAGCGCCGCCACCAAAAGGTTGTTGAAGTAGCTCCGGCGCGAGACCTCGACCCAAAGGTGCGCGAATCGATTCTCAAAGACGCCGTGAAGTTCGCGAAGGCCGTGGGCTACCGCAACGCGGGAACCGTCGAATTCCTGCTCGACACCGAAGGCGAACGCGCCAACGAATACGTGTTCATCGAGATGAACCCACGCATTCAGGTTGAACACACCATCACCGAAGAAATCACCGACGTCGACCTCGTCGCCGCTCAGCTGCGCATCGCGATGGGGCAGACCCTCGCCGACCTCGGCTTGAGCCAAGACACGATCCAGCCGCGCGGTGCCGCGGTGCAGTGCCGCATCACCACCGAAGACCCAGCCCAAGGCTTCCGCCCCGACGTAGGAACCATCGCCGCATACCGTTCCGCAGGCGGTACCGGTGTACGCCTCGATGGCGGCACCATCTATGCGGGCGCCGAAATCTCGCCACACTTCGACTCACTGCTCGTGAAACTATCGACCCGCGGGGCGACCTACGACATCGCGATCCGTCGCGCCCTCCGCGCACTCGACGAATTCCGCATCCGCGGCGTGGCGACCAACATCCCGTTCATCAAAAACGTGCTGAGCCACCCCGAATTCCAGGCCGGGCCTGTCGCAACCGACTTCCTCGACAGCCACCCAGACCTGACCGACATTCAGCCAAGCCGCGACCGCGGAACCAAAGCGCTGGCCTACCTCGCAGACGTCACCGTGAACCAGCCCCACGGTCCACGCCCCGACATCATCAACCCCGCACTCAAACTACCCGCCTACCCGGGCCACACCCTCAATGACCCGGAAGCATCCCCATTCGACACCGCCAGCGGTCCAGCACCAGCCGACGGTTGGAAACAAGTGCTCGATGAGCAAGGCCCTGAAGGTTTCGCTCAGGCCCTACGCGCGCACACAGGCCTAGCCGTAACAGACACGACCTTCCGCGACGCACACCAGTCGCTGTTGGCAACCCGCGTACGCACCCGCGACCTGCTCGCCGCAGCACCCGCGGTAGCCCACACCCTCCCACAACTACTCTCGATCGAAGCGTGGGGCGGGGCAACCTACGACGTCGCGTTGCGCTTCCTGGGTGAAGATCCCTGGAAACGCCTCGAACTCCTCCGCGCCGCAGTACCGAACATTCCAATCCAGATGCTGCTGCGCGGCCGCAACACGGTCGGCTACACCCCATACCCGCAAGAAGTCACTGAAGCGTTCGTCGAACAAGCCGCGAAAGCCGGCGTGGACATCTTCCGCATCTTCGACGCCCTCAACGACATCGACCAAATCACCCCGGCCATCGCCGCTGTACGCAAAACCGGGACCGCCGTGGCAGAAGCCGCACTCTGCTACACCGGCAACCTGCTCGACCCTGAAGAGAAGCTCTACACGCTCGAGTACTACCTCGAACTCGCCCAAAAAATGGTCGACGCCGGCGCGCACATCCTCGCAATCAAAGACATGGCAGGCCTACTGCGCCCAGCCGCAGCAACCCGACTCGTGACAGCACTACGGGAACGCTTCGACCTACCAGTCCACCTCCACACCCACGACACCGCAGGCGGTCAACTAGCAACCCTGCTCGCTGCCGCACAAGCCGGCGTCGACGCCGTGGACGTCGCATCCGCGGCGATGGCAGGCACCACATCCCAGCCATCCATGTCCGCGCTCATCGCCGCAACCGACAACACCGACCACGAAACCGGGCTGTCCATGACCGCGGCATCCGACCTTGAACCATACTGGGAGGCACTACGCCAGGTCTATGCACCATTCGAATCCGGACTCAGCTCACCAACCGGGCGAGTCTACCGCCACGAAATCCCCGGCGGACAACTCTCCAACCTCAGGCAACAAGCGATCTCACTGGGGCTGGCTGACCGGTTCGAAAAAATCGAAGAAGCCTACGCGGCAGTTGACAAGATCCTCGGCCACCTCATCAAGGTCACCCCATCCTCCAAGGTTGTGGGCGACCTCGCGCTCGCGCTCGTAGGCGCCAACGTCGACCCAGCCGATTTCGAGCAAGACCCAACACTGATCGACCTGCCAGCATCCGTGGTCGGATTCCTCTCCGGAGAACTCGGGACACCAGCAGGAGGCTGGCCAGAACCATTCCGCAGCAAAGCGCTCGCCGCGGGTGCGAAAGACGTCTCCGTGGTGCCGCTGGATGCTGAGGATGCCGAAGCCCTCAAAGGCGAGGATGAGACCGTTCGGGAGACCCTCAACCGTTTGCTCTTCCCCGCGCCAACCAAGGAATTCAAGCAGAAGCAAGAAGAGTTCGGCGACCTCTCCGTGCTCGAAACCCGCGACTGGCTCTATGGCCCGGAACGCGGCGAAGAATCACTCATCCCGCTTGAAGAAGGTGTGCGCCTGCTGGCAAGCATCGAAGCGATCTCGCCAGCCGATGAACACGGCATGCGGACCGTTCACTGCCGACTCAACGGCCAATCACGCAACATTCAAGTTCGTGACCGCTCGGTTGAGGCTCGGGCCGAACAAGCCGAAAAGGCCGACCCCGACAACCCGGCGCACGTGGCCGCACCATTCGCAGGTGCAGTCACCGTTCGCGTCAAACCAGGCGATACCGTGGACCGCGGCGGCCGCGTAGCAACCATCGAAGCAATGAAGATGGAAGCTGCGATCACCTCACCGACCGGTGGGGTAGTCCGCCGCGTACTGATCGACGGGACCGGGCAAGTCAACGGCGGCGACCTCATCGTCGAATTCGAACGCGACTAAACACCCAACGCTGTGGCGCAGCCTCGGCCCTAGGAAAGGGACCGAGGCTGCGCCACAGTAGCGGCCCGCATGCGAACATGACTGGCCCTCCATGCGAAGATGAAGGCATGACTCATTACGATTTGGTGATCGTCGGTTCCGGCTCAGGTAACTCGCTTGTGACCCCGTTCTGGGACAACAAGAAAGTTGCCATCATCGACGGCGGGGTCTTCGGGGGAACCTGCCTCAACAAAGGATGCATCCCCACGAAAATGTTCGTGGTGCCCTCAACACTGGCCGCCGAAACCGAACACCTCCGTAAGCTCGGCATCGACATGCACGTCGACGCCGTGCACTGGGCGAAAATCCGTGACCGGATCTTCGGCCGCATCGACCCGATCTCAGAAGCCGGTCGTAAATACCGTGCCGAAGAGCTTGAGAACGTGGACCTCTACGAGGAGAACGCTCGCCTCGTGAACCCGCACAAACTCGTGACCGATTCCGGCAAAAAGATCAGCGCAGACCACGTGGTGCTCGCCAACGGCTCCCGCCCCTCACTACCATCGGTGCGCGGCATGGACCTCAAAGGTGTACACACCTCGGATACGATCATGCACATCGAACGCCTCCCACGCACCATGGTGATCGTCGGAGGCGGGGTCATTGCCGCGGAGTTCGCCGCGATCTTCCACGGGCTGGGCGTTGAAGTCACCCAAGTGGTGCGCGGCGAACAACTACTCAAACACTTCGATGACGAAATCGCCGACGCCTTCACACAGGTCGCCCTACGGCGCTGGGACATCCACCGCGGCTGGGACATCAAACGCATCGGCGTGGGCGGAGATGCCGAACTCGCCGCAGAATTCACCCGCGGCGATGAAAAACTCACCCTCAACGCAGACATCGTGCTCATGGCCACCGGCCGCGTCCCGAACTCTGACACGATTGACGCTCACGCCGCAGGACTCGACACCGATGAATCAGGGTTCATCCAAACCGACGAATACATGCGGGTGCTCTCTAACGGTAAACCGCTAGAAGGCGTGTGGGCGCTTGGCGACGTCACCAACCACGCCATGCTCAAACACGTCGCTAACCGCGAAGCCCGCGTGGTCTCCCACAACATGGAAAACCCGAAACAGCTGCGTGCAGTAGACCACAGCGTCATCGCCTCCGCAGTGTTTTCCAACCCGCAGGTTGCCTCCGCAGGTCTCACTGAGGCTCAAGCGATCCGTGCCGCGGAAGACCAAGGCCGCGACGCCAACGACGTCATCGCCTACACCCAGCGTTACGGGGACGTCGCCTACGGGTGGGCACTCGAAGATGAGGAAGGCCTCGTGAAACTCATCGCCGAGAAATCAACGGGCAAGATCCTCGGTGCTTTCATCATGGGGGAGCAGGCACCAACACTGATCCAGCCGCTCATCCAAGCGATGACGCTGGGAACCGACGCATACACGATGGCGCGGGCACCCTACTGGATCCACCCGGCACTGACCGAAGTAGTCGAAAACGCGCTCCTAGGGTTGGAAACCCAGCCGCCAAAGAACCCGCCGCTATAAGACGCAGAGGCCTTAGTGGGGCCCTGCCCAGGCCTTCACTAAGGTTTGTAGAGTTTCTCGACCTCATCCTGGAAGTCCTTCAACACAATCTGCCGGCGGATCTTCAGGCTCGGCGTCAAATGCCCTGTCTCTTCGGTCAGGTCAGTCGTCAAAACCCGGAACTTACGGATCGACTCAGCACGCGAAACCGTGTCGTTCGCCGAATCGATACCTTCCTGGATGTCCGCGAGAAGATCCTTATTCTCTACAAGGTCCTCAATCTTGGTGTCGGAAGGGAGGTTATGGCGTTCGATCCAGCCTGGCAGCGCTTCCTCATCAACCGTGACTAGCGCGCCAACATACGGGCGGCCCTCACCAACCACAACACACTGAGAAACGATCGGCACACTACGGACGCGGTCCTCCATGAGGCCCGGAGCTACGTTCTTACCGGAGGCCGTCACCAGGATCTCTTTCTTACGGCCCGTGATGGTGAGGAAGCCGTCCTCATCGATCGTGCCCAGGTCACCCGTGGCGTACCAACCATCAACGAAAGCGTCCTCCGTAAGGTCTTCACGGTTGTAGTAGCCCTTGAAAACACACACGCCCTTGACGAGGATCTCGCCGTCCTCGCCGAGTTTGATCTCATTGCCCGGGACCGGGCGGCCGACAGTGCCGATCTTGATCTTCTCGGGAGTGTTCACCGTGACAGGCGCCGCCGTCTCAGTAGCTCCGAAGCCCTCCAGCACGGTGAGGCCAATACCGTTGAAGAAGTGGCCCAAACGTTCACCCAGTGCACTACCGCCAGAGACCGCATGAGTCACCTTGCCGCCCATCGCGGCACGCAGCTTCTTATAGACCAGCACATCGAAAATCTTGTGCTTCACGCGGGTGCTCAGCGAAACCTTACCCTCAAGGGACTGACGCGAATACTCTTCAGCGACTTTCGCGGCACGCGCGAAAATTTTGCCCTTGCCGCCATCTTCAGCCTTTTGTTGCGCCCCGTTGAAAACTTTCTCAAACACGCGAGGAACAACGAGCAAGAACGTCGGCTTGAACGAATCCAGCGCCGGCAATAGGTTCTTCAAATCCGAGGTATGGCCGGTGCGTGTGCCACCGCCGACCGCCATCAACGCGATGAAGCGGGCGAAAACGTGAGCCAACGGCAAAAACAGGATCGTGGACGCGTCCGGGGTGATAACGCCGGGAACCGCTGCGGCCGCGTTGTCTGAAAGGTCCACAAAGTTCGCGTGCGTGAGTTCGCAACCCTTCGGTTTCCCCGTTGTGCCCGAGGTGTAGATGATCGTGGCGATGTCCGTCTTCTTCCGCGGAGCTTCCTGCTGAGCGCGCTGCTCCTCTGAGACGTTCTCGCCGGCAGCGCGCAGCTTATCCAACCCGTCCTCGTCGATCACCAACGTCGCTGAGATCTCAGAAAGCGACTCGGAATCCTTAGCGCGCTTAACAGCCTGGGCATGCCTGGAATTCTCAACGACAACGATCTGCGAGCCAGAATCCTTCAAAATCCAGGCGACCTGGCTAGGGGAGGAGGTCTCATAGATAGGAACCGAAATACCGCCGGCATACGCGATAGCGAAATCGACCAGGCTCCACTCATAACGCGTTGCTGACATCAACGCGACCCGGTCTCCGGGCTTCACGCCGTAATGCATCAATCCGCGTGCGATGAGCTTGGCATCCGCTGCGAAATCTCTAGCGGAAACATCAACCCAACCGTCGCTACCGTCCGGTTTAGAGAACAATGCAATATCGCCATTCTTCTCTAAATGACGGTCGACCAGGTGAACCAACGTAGCGTCTTCTGGGTTCACAACCTCGGCCGGAACAGAAACGGTTTCCACAAGCAAACTCCTGACTATCGCGTGCGGGACGAGCCACACCACCTCAAATGTGATGTGCATCACTTTGGCTACCTACTATTTTATGCCATTGCCCCTACCCATGCGTAACCAGGTGTCTCTTAGATCGCTAAACACGCGCCCCGTCATCCCATGGATCACGAGGATGCCGCGGCAACGTCCAGCCCAAATACAACAAGGCACCCAGTTCACCGGCGATGAAAACCCACCACATGAAAGGCGCGATACTCACCTTGAACATGACCAGCAGGAGTATTACAAGCGGCAAGGCCACCACAACGGACCACGCCAGAACCCTGTCTGGACGTCCAGAGAAAATCGACGGCGGATCTTCAGGAACATAATCAGTGTCCTCACCCCACCCAGCGGCATCCTCTATCGGAGACCAATCCCGCGGACCTGCAAGGTGAGCACCGGAGCCGGCAGAATGAACAGCGGAGCTAGGTTCGGAGGGAGGCTCAGCCGTGGAATCAGCGTCAGCCTTTGTGATGGGATAGAACGGCTGAGAGGCGAAGAAATCCTCGAGCTCCTCCGCCTTCCGCTGTGCCTGCGCCTCAGCATCTGTTACGCCCGGGTCCATGGCCTCGAGGCGAGCTACAAGATCAGCCCACTCCGCATCGTCATCACGGCGTTCCTTCACCGCAACTCACACACCCTTCGCGGTATTCGCTACTGCATCATGCTTGCCGCCAGAATTGTGCTTGCCGCCAGAAGCACGCAAACGCTGAGCGATCTCATCAACCTCATCTCGGGACGTCGAGAAGATCAGCGGGGCATCCTCATCCAACGTAGCTACGTGATAGCTGTTGCGGAGTTCAACGTAACGCACCTGATCACGCACACGAGACTGAAGGTCACGGTAGAAAACCCTCACCGACGAATCCGGAATAATATGATCCACGGTGGAACGGAACAACGTGATCGGGGCATCCACCCCAGGCAACATGCGACGGGTGCGGGCCACCAAACGCGTCATCTGATCCACCGCGGTAACAGGCACCCGTTCATAAGCGGTCTCAGAAACTCCCTCTTTGCGGACGTCACCCCCGATTGAGCCAACCGTAGGCAAAAACCTCTTCATGACGCCCGCAAACGAAGCCATAGATGGATACGTGAACGCAGGGTTCACAAAAAACAAGTGATCCGGGCGGCGCACCGCACCCAGATAGGCCGTCAACGTCCCGCCCATCGACAAGCCGCCTACCGCAACGGAATCGCACTCAGCGGCCAAAGCATCGTAAGCGCTCTCCACCGCCTGGCACCAATCATCCGCGGTCACCGACTCAAGATCCTGCCAGCGCGTACCGTGGCCGGGAAGGAGGGGCATAGAAACAGTGTGCCCAGCATCATGAAGGGTCTTGCCCCAATCGCCCAAGCATGCCGGATTAGACGTGAACCCATGAATCAACAGAACACCCACACCGCTCGTACCGGCAACGAACTGCCCCCGCGCAACGCCGTTGTGCCCCTGCGCAACGCCGCGGCTCTGGGTGGCATCGTGACCGTGGACAGCGCCGTGATCGTGCGTGGCATCGTGACCCTGGACAGCGCCGTGATTCTGAGTCCCCATCAATGGCCCTTTCTGGAAAATGCATCGGACATGAGTGGCTAGTGGACACACTACCGGCGTGCCCTAGGCGTTGACTGTATTACGCCTAGAACGCAAGACTTTATGCCCGCACCACTCGGCTCCGTAGACTAGAGAAATGCAGACAAACGCCACATTCCCTGACGCTGGATCCCAAACAGGCCCGGCCGCTAACCCGGCCCTGGACCGGTGGCGTTCGCTACCGATCAAACAGCAACCAGACTGGGCGGGCACCGAAACCCACGCACGTGCCGTTGCTGAACTCGGAAATAAGCCGCCGCTGGTCTTCGCAGGCGAAGTCGATGCGCTACGCGACCAACTGGCGCGAGCAACCCGCGGCGAAATGTTCGTGTTGCAAGGCGGGGACTGTGCCGAAACATTCGCCGGCGCAACCGCAGACAAAATCCAAGCCCGCGTCAAAACCATCCTGCAGATGGCCGTGGTCCTCACCTATGGTGCGCAAATGCCGGTACTGAAGATGGGGCGCATGGCAGGCCAATTCGCTAAACCACGCTCATCTTCGACCGAAACCCGCGACGGGGTGACCCTGCCAACCTTTCGGGGCGAGATCGTCAACGGTTTCGAATTCACTGAAGAAGCACGCAAACCAGACCCGATGCGCATGGTGACGGCCTACAACACTGCAGCCGCTACCCTCAACCTGATCCGCGCGTTCACACAAGGCGGTTTCGCTGACCTACGTTCAGTGCATTCCTGGAACCGTGGCTTCATGACCAACCCCGCCTACCAGGAATACGAAGAACTCGCCGCAGAAATCGACCGTGCCGTGCGTTTCATGGATGCATGCGGAGCCGATTTCGAAGCGCTACGGCGCACAGACTTCTACGCGGCACACGAAGCGCTCCTACTGGACTACGAACGCGCGCTGACCCGCACCGATTCCCGTACCGGCAACCCATACGCGACCAGCGCCCACTTCCTGTGGATCGGTGAACGCACCCGCGAGATCGACGGCGCGCACGTCGATTTCCTCTCACACGTTGAAAACCCGCTCGGAGTCAAACTTGGCCCCACCTCCACAGGGGAGGACGCGCTACGTTTGATCGAGAAACTCAACCCCAAGCGCATCCCAGGCCGCTTGACGTTCATCACCCGCATGGGGGCCACCAACATCCGCGAAAAGCTCCCACCCATCGTGGAAGCGGTCAAGAACGCTGGCGAAGACGTTTTGTGGATCACCGACCCGATGCACGGCAACACCGTGACCAGCTCCAACGGCTACAAGACCCGCCGCGTGGAAGACGTTATGGACGAAGTCAAGGGTTTCTTCGAAGTGCACCAGTCGCTCGGGACCGTGCCAGGCGGTCTCCACATCGAAATGACTGGCGATGACGTAGCTGAATGCCTCGGCGGGGCAGACCCGATCCGGGAAGACCAGTTCGATGACCTCTACGAAACCGTATGTGATCCACGCTTGAACCATTCGCAATCCCTTGAACTAGCGTTCCAGGTAGCCAATGGCCTAGCGCACCGTTAACCCGTAGCCGTAGAACCGAACAACACGAGCCGAACACGAGCCGAACACGCAAGCTGAGCTCACAAGAGGGGCAGAGGAAGGGAACCATGAGCGAGAAGAACACCGAGACCGGTCTCACAACCGGCCCGTACGCCCTGTTTGATCGCGATGAGGACCGTAACGACCTCATCAGCGGGTTCTGGCGGGCTGACTACGCCCCCAACACGCTACCGGAGAGACTCGTGCTTGCTTTCCTGGGGCCCACCGTGGACGAGTTCGCGCACGAACGCGGCTGGGAATGCCGGGTTGAGCTGGATTCGATCACCCGCGACTACCCGTACTGGGTCACCGAACACAACGGGGTAGAAGTCGGCGTAGTGTTAGCTCCGCTGGGGGCATCCGCGGCAACACAGAACCTCGAATTCGGTGTGGCGCTAGGCGCTAACAAAATCATTGCAGTGGGTAGCTGCGGGGCGCTCGACACTCAAGAAGAGAACGTGTTCTTCATCCCGGAGCGTGCGCTGCGCGACGAGGGAACGAGCTTCAAATACTTGCCAGCTGAAGACTGGATTGACCTCGATGCCGCCGGCATTGAAGCTGTTGAGGCGGCACTTGCGGCTCAGAACCGTGCCGGGGAACGGGTCACCGTATGGACCACCGACGGGTTCCTGCGTGAAACTCCGGCGATCATCGAACGCCGCCGAGCAGCCGGATGCGACGTCGTGGACATGGAATGCTCAGCGCTCGCGGCAGTATCCCGCTTCCGCGGCGCAACCTACGGACAGTTGCTCTACACGGCTGACTCGCTCGCCGACCTCGACCAGCACGACCCACGCGGCTGGGGGAAAGCCTCCCGCGGCATCGCACTCGACCTCGCCATCGAGGCCGCAACCCGGCTGTAAGTCAGTAGCCGGCGCCGGTCTTCAACGGCTGAGGGGCAAGACAGCTGAGGGCAAGACGGCGCCGGTCTTAGACAGAGCGAGGGCTAGACGACGCCGATCACAACGGTTGAGCCGCGCTTGAGCATCTCGCCGGCCCGGGGGCGCTGCTGCACCACGTTATCGAGGACTGTACCGAAGGAACCTTCCTCAACGGACACTTCGAATCCGGCGTCTTCGAGGATCTGCCGGGCTTCGTCCGTGCTCTTGAACCTCACATTCGGGACCTCTACCAGGTCAGGGCCCTTCGAGACGACCATCTCGATTTCGCTACCTCGTTCCACTTTCTCGCCACCATTAGGGGAGGTGCGGATTACCGCACCTTCCTCGTAGGTGTCAGAGAACTCCGCTTCACCGACCACCACAGTGAAACCTGCGGCTTCGAGGAGATCTTTCGCATCGGACTCGTTGCGGCCCTGCACACGCGGGATCTCGACAGGGGCAGGGCCGGACGACACCACCACATCGACCTTTGAGGCTTCCGCGATGCTTGAGCCGAACTCCTCAGATTGTTCAATGATCTTGCCGGCTTTGGCTTCGTTGTGGCGTTCGGTCACCTTACCGAGCTTGAGATTGGCTTCCTCCAGCTGAGCTTGTGCAGCTTTACGGTCCAGACCGTTGAGGTTCGGGACGCTCACCATCCTCGGTCCGCGCGAAATCACCAGGTTCACTCCCTGGTACCGGCGGACCGACTCACCGGCTTTTGGGTCAGTAGCTATGACCTTGCCTTTCGCGACCGTGGCCGAGTAGTCCTCGCTCGTGTTCGCGTGGGTCCCGACTTCGTCAAGCTGGGATACCGCACTGGCTTCCGTCTGGTTCCTCAGATCAGGCACCACTACTTCAGCGCCCGGTCCGGAACCGAACCACCACGCACCCAGGCCGGCACCCAAGACCAAAATGAAGACGATGAGCGCGATGAACCAAGCCTTCCGTTTGGTTCCCGGCCGGGACACGGATTCAGATGGTTTGCGTGCCGCGCGCCCCGTGCGTGGTCCCGTCTTAACCGCGGAAGCACCCGCACCTGCTACGGAACCGGATTCGTTACTTTCGAAGGAACCCGGCCTGATCTCGTGCGATTGGGTGTCATCAGGCAAACTCAGCTGATGATGCGGGATCCCGCCCTCCGGAACCACAGTCGTATCCGAATCTGGCGGAGGTGGCGTGACAACCGATGTTCCTTCATCGTGCGGAAGCGGAACGTAGGTTGTCGGCGCATCGTTATCCGCCGCATCGTCGTCACTGCTCTGCGCTTGGTGACTGTTCTGCGCTAGGTGCTTAGCTCCAGCGGAGTCCCCGGCGTCAGTCAGTTCGTCTTCGCTCGGGCGGGTGCGGGCCAACAGGTTCTGTGTAGCGACCACCAGATCATGCAGGGTGACCGGTTCATCACCTAAGTCGAGGTCCTCTTCTGAAAGGTGACGCTCCACGTGGCGCAACGCGTTGAGGAAATCCCCGGCGTGGGTCGGGCGTTTATCTGGTTGCTGCTCGGTGGCCCACGCAACCAGATAATCGAAGTCCTCGTTCAGTTCCGGCACTGTGACCGATGGCGCGGGAACCGTCTCGTTGACGTGGCGCATCGCTACATCCCACGCCGTCTCCCCGGTGTAGGGTTGCCGTCCCGTCAAAAGCTCATACAGCAGAATGCCGCACGCATAAATGTCGGTGCGTTCATCTGCGCCGCGCCCGGTCACCAACTCGGGGGAGACATAAGCGACAGTGCCGACCAGCCCGCCGGTAGCGGTGTGTTCGCTTGCGGCCCGGGAAAGACCGAAATCTGCGAGTTTGATGCGGCCATCCGCTGAGATAAGAACGTTCTCAGGCTTGATGTCACGGTGCACCATGTTCGCTTCATGCGCGGCAGCGAGGCCGGAGAGGATCGCTTCCATGACTTCAAGCGCTGCTCGCGGAGCCATCGCGCCCTGGGTCCGCATGACATCACGCAACGTCACGCCCGGA
Source organism: Arthrobacter sp. HMSC06H05 (assembly GCF_001807395.1). NCBI lineage: Bacteria > Bacillati > Actinomycetota > Actinomycetes > Micrococcales > Micrococcaceae > Arthrobacter > Arthrobacter sp. HMSC06H05. The sequence continues at coordinate 14,302 of NZ_KV788967.1, forward strand.
ACATACTCCATGACGAGGTAGGCTTCGGAACCGTCAACCCCTTGGTCATAGACATTGACAACGTTGGGGTCACTCAACCGCGCTGCCGCGATCGCTTCCGCCTCGAAGCGTTCAACGGATTCCTTGGTTTCGGCAAGGTGCGGATGCAAAACCTTCAACGCGACCTGGCGGCGCAGCTTCAAATCCGTACCCAAATACACCGTGGACATGCCCCCGCGCGCAACTCGGCGCTCGATGCGATAACGATCATCGAGCACTTCGCCAACTAATACGTCGCGGCGTCCTGGCATAGTCACACCTCGATCTTAGGGGAAAGCAGAGCAGAAACCATTCAAGCGCACCCTCATGGGGAGTCACACCTCGAACTATACGAGCCGTATTACCCCGGGGTATACGACCAAGGGATGAGCCGCGCAGAGATAGTTGCAACTCTTGATTGGTTGCGGCGCTGGGCGGGATGCGCTGGGCTGGATGCGGTGGCGGGTTTGAAGTTGGGGTGCTTGAAAATGTGTTGCGTTAAACATGAGGGCGTCCGGTGTTTAGTCCGGACGCCCACATGGGTATGAATATTGAGTGTTTAGGATGCGCGGCGGGCGCGTGCGGCGCGGCGCTTCATTGCGCGGCGTTCGTCTTCGCTGAGCCCGCCCCACACACCGGCGTCCTGGCCGGTCTCCATTGCCCACGAGAGGCATTGTTCGATGACCGAGCAGGTGCGGCACACGCTCTTCGCTTCTTCGATCTGCAGGAGTGCAGGACCTGTGTTGCCGACTGGGAAAAAGAGGTCAGGGTCTTTTTCCAGGCAAGCGGCTTTATCGCGCCAACTCATGCGGTGAATGCTCCTTGGTTGCTGTGGCGACAGCCCACGATGCTCCGCGGGATCGCCGTGTTGTTGCGTCAGTGTCGCAACATGTTCGTTGTGCCTGCGGTCTTCATATCGGTAGTGCAGGCTGTTCGTTTTGTTTACATCGATGCTGGAGAAACAAGACGGCCCACATGACGTGGGCCGGTGCGTCTACAACATCAGGTACTGACATCAATTTTCCCACGGGGTTGGTAGCTAAACAAGGGTGAATGCTACTTGAAAGTCACTAATTGGTATGGCGTTGATCACCGTTTGTGCACTAAGAGCTGAGATTCTGTTGGCCTTCGTTATCCATCCGTACACGTTCGAAATGTATATGTGGAAGACGGTTTCCCGTGCGAGGTTCGATGGGTGCACGTTCTCAGACCTAGAATGTTGGGCATGATGACTCAGCCTTCCCAGCCCGCCAAACGCTCCAAGCAGGCAGATTCTTCTCAGCAGGCGCACTCTTCCAACCAGGCGGAGCCTCGTGAGGTTCGCATGGTTGCTCCTGCATCTGTCAAAGTGACTGTGGCGATGCTTGGGCTGGAGGTCTTGGGGGTCGCGGCCGCTTTGATCATGTCGATCGTCAACCTCAATCAGCCGGGCCCGTTGAATATGCCGGGTCGCATCTTCATGTTGGTTCTGATTGCCGCGGCCGGTGCGGGTTTGTTAGTGACAGCGGTTCAGCATTACTTAGGTAAAGCGTTCACCCGCGCGATCATCGTGGTGTGGCAGCTGTTCCAGATCATCATTGGTGCCCAAGCGCTCGCCGGTGGCGGAGCGATGTTCGGCGGCGGTATCTGGTTGGGGCTTGCGATGGTGGTCACGGCCGCGGTTGCGTTGGTCATGGTTTTCTCCCCGGCCACGCGTTTGTACCTTTCCATCGACGACGTGCCACGCTGAAACCTGCGAACACGGTTGGTGGGCGTCCGCTGTGTTCTAGCTGGTTCCTGCTCATCTTTTACGGCACAGGTGAGCCCGTTACGGCACGTGTGAGGCGATGGCCCTGTAGGTTGCTTGATTGATGTTGACCAGCACGTGGCCGGGCTGCGTTGTGGTGGCCAGGGGTGGATTCCACCCGAGAGGCTCGTAGTCGCTGCCGTTCAACGGTGGGATAGCGATGGTGTGGGTACCTAGTGCTGTGTTGCGCCACCAGGGCATGAGGTAGGGCAAACGTGCGGGGGCGCTAGCGCCGAAGATGATGGGTTTGCCGTCCTTGATGCGGCGTTGGCATAGCGAGATGAGGCTGGGGCTGAGCGCTTCAGCGTTGTCGATGACCCAGATTGTTTTTTCTTCCTGATCTTCTTCGGGCTCGTGAGAGGTTGCTTCAGGGTCGATGCGCTCGACCGTATAGCCGCTGCACCATGCATTGATGAGCGTGTTGCGTGCACGGTCATCAGCGCCGATCACTAGCCCGGCTGGTCTGGCTTGCACGAGCACGGGAGTCTGCGAGGGAATTAGGGTGATATGCAGCGATGGGGCTGATCTTTCTAGGGTGGGCTGGGTAAGACCGCCGAGCGTGACGGTGTGCGGGGTGCGGTTCTCATCCCAGCGGTGGGGGTTATCCGCCAGTTGTGGTTCTGTGTCAGCGGTTGGCAGTTGAATTGCCAACCCGTCGGCCGGCAGCGAGGCAGAACTGAGCACTCCGCGGCCTGGTAAGGAGGGGACGGGCCGGATGCGGGGCCATATGTGGCGGGCTTCAGCGGGGACTGCGAACGGCAGGTAGATCCGGTGGGTGAGCGTGGTGAAGATCCGTGAGGTCGCGAGATCTCGCCCGCCGTTGATGATGATCCCGATTTCGCCTTTGAGCGCGAGCTCCCGTACCGCGTGCTCCCTGTAGTTTGCTGCGCGCTCGGATGGGTCTGACCACCAGCTGTGTGGCGAGATGATCCAAAGCGTTGGTGGGACACCCGCGTGAGCATCGGCGGTTGCGTTCGGGAAGCGGCCGTTTTTCAGTTCTCGGAGCACCTCTGTTGCGAGGCTGGTCTGGTCGGGACCGACGTAACAGCCCCACGCGTGCTTGGTTGAGCGCAGTAGTCCGAGGCCGTCGAGCACGATGACCGAAGAGGCAGAAGGGCCGCGCCCATTGGTGTTGCCATCAAGAGCAGCGTTAGTAGCAAGGTCAGTCTTGGCAGCAAGATCAGCGTTGGTAGCAAGATCAGTTGCGTTGCCTCCAAGAATGTGGGCGAGGCCTCGGATGACGGTGGCGTCTTCATTGCCATCGGCTCCGCACATCCCGATCGAATACGGCATCGGCGGCGCGAACTCCGTGATTCTCACCTGGGGCGTGTTCATGAGCCCCAGCGGAAGCTCTGCATCCGGCGAGGATCTGGCTGTGAAGAGCTCGTGCGGGCAGACTGTCTCAGGTAAAGGTGGCGGAATGAGGGCGTCGGACAGTTGCTGCGGTGCCCGGGCAAGGATCCGTTCCAGGCGTTGAGCAAGCGTAGGTATCCCTCCGCCGCACACCTCGCGAGCTGAAATATCAGTGACCCGCGGGCCAAGGACACCGACACGTAGCGTGGGTGGCGCGTCGCTGGTGGGCTCCACGAGCCCATGAATCAACGGGCTACCGGAGGAAGAAATAATGACGCTTCCAGGCTCCGAAGCCGGTATCTGCGCGGCGGCGGGAGAATTGATGAGTGACATCGAATCAGCGGCGTCCACAAGCCTGAGGCACAACACGAGCGAAATGTTCGCCTTGATCTCAGGAGTCACGATTCCCTGCGGCCGCTGGGTGGCCAAGACTAAATGCAGACCTAATGCACGCCCGAGCGTGGCTAGACGCATGATGTCGGTCAAGATGCTCGGGTGGTCTTGGGCGAGAATCCTGAACTCGTCAATCATCAGGATCAGCCGGGGCGGGGCATGCTCAAGCTCGGAAATGTCTGCGACTGAGGCCTCGTTCAACAGTTCTTCACGGCGGGTCAGCTCGACCCGCAGAGCCTCCACGATCCGGTAGATCTCACTTCCGTCAAGGTCAGTGACGCACGTTTCGATGTGCGGCAGCGCTTCAAGATCGCTGAAGGTTGCTCCACCTTTGAAATCGACGAGCGCAAGCCGTAGCTCTTCGGGGGAGTAACGGTCAGCCAGCCCGAGCACCCACGAACGTAGAAGTTCTGACTTGCCCGAGCCCGTGGTTCCTGCGATGAGGGCATGCGGCCCGTCCTTGACGATATCAATAACGAGCGGCGCACCGGCCGAGGTTATCCCCAAATCGGTAGCCACACCGTACCTGGCATCAGCGGTTTCGACAGGTGCGTCGCTACTGTGAGGCTCATCGGTACTGTGAGGCTCGCCGCTGCTGTGGGGTGACCCACCGATATCAGGCGTGCCGCCCAGCTGTGCAGCATCACCCTGCTGTGAAGCATCGCTCTGCTGCGAACCACTGTTGTGTTGATAGGTCAGTGCCGCGTGGTCAAGCGCATCAAAGCTGATGGTGTCAGGGCAGAAATCCTGCCGTGTCCCCTCGCTCAGCACCACAGCTTGTGGCCCAGCCGCACTGGACTCAGCGCACGAAATAACCCAATCACCAGGCAACGCGACACCCTCAGAGGCCAGAGAGCTACGCGTTTCAAGCTTCACCGTAACCGCCGACTGCACCGCGCCTGAACCCTGCGCTGCCCCTGAAGGCTGCGCTGCGCTAGGAGAGTGCGTTGCGCTAGGAGAATGCGCGGCGGATGAGGGGAACGCACTGCCTGGCGGGATGAGCAGGCATTCATAAGAGTTCACTGCGCTATCGAAGCGCACGCCATTTATACCCAGTAGACGGGCAGGTAAACGCGAAGAAGCCGGCAACACCATGCCCCACCCCGCAGGTATTCCACGCTCCAAGAAAGACACAACGACCGCGCTCAACACCCCAAGGCAACGCGCAGGCGGCCCGCAGATCGTCACCGTCGCGCCGGGTTGTACATGCACAACCGCCGGCCACACAACAGGCTTGCGCCGCAACCTAGAGGACAGCGCAACACTGCTTGGCTCACCGTTGACCGTCAGCCGAATACGTCGCTCGCGCACACTCCCGATACGCAGGCTAAGTGTCTGCGCGCTCGCCGAAGCCCCTCCGCTCCACGCTGCCGCACCCCTCGCGCCCTGCTGTTGTGAACCGAGATGAGAAGACCTCTGATGCCACGACGCGACAACTCGCGCGGGAGTAGGCGCGTGACGGCGCAGAGTCTCGATGTGCTGCCAGGCTCGCTGCCGTAGCGTGCGGCGATAGCGCCGCCGGTCCGCGATGTTCTGCCCGACCATAAATGATCCGGTCAAAACCCCCAAAGCACCGAAAACCATCATGAACCACGATCCCAACGCGACCCAAAGAACAATCCCAATCCCCAAAGGCGCGATAGCCATCACCAAACCCAGCCACGGGAACCGCGGCGGAGCCTGCATCGAAACATCAAGCCCCTGCGGCAACGGCCCAGAACCACGCTGCCGCCGCACAGCAACCACCAGCCGCAACGTCGTGTCACCAACCGTCACCGTATCCGCATCAGTAACACCGCGAGCACTGCTACCTGAGGAAACGCGCTCGCCGCTGATGGTGACCTCGCCATCGAGTGCTGTGACGGTGATGCCGGTCGGGTCCACTCGTAGCAGTGCGTGTTCGCGGGAGGTAGTGGGGTCGTTGAGCTGGATTCTTCCTGGTCCTCGGCCGATGAGGGATTCGCCGCGGGGTAGTGAGAACACGGTTCCGCTGTCGGGGCCTGAGTCCACGATGAGGTGGAGTGTGTCTCGGTGCCGGTGTGAGGCATTCTTGCTGCGCCCGGTGGTGGTGTTTGTGTCTTCTAGGAGCAAATGTTTCAGATATTGCGCGGCGTCTTTCCGAAGACCCGGAAGCTGAAATACGCGTGGGTTTCGTGGATCGAGCAGCAACATGGTGGGGAACTCCTGGGTGAAATCATTGAATTTCCGTGGTTGAAGACAACGTACTGAAGAACCGGCTGTGGGCTCCCTGTGAGTTGCTCTGGTGTGGATAAGCTCCGTTATCCACATCTTTCTATTTAGTGCTTGCAACCGGTGCGTGTGTGCTTTTAGGGTCAAGATCAAACACTGAGAAAAATTCGCCACAAGAATTCGCTATGAAACTCAGCGAGACAGGATTCGCTGAAAAGAATTCCCTGATTCACATCACATGAGACAACACGCGTGAGGGGTGGAACATGAGTGAGATCGCTTCGATGATCGAACGTGATGTTCGCCAGCAGATGCGCCGGGATGGGGTAGACCCGGTGACTGCTCCAGCACACGTGCGCGCGCTGGTGGCGCAGGCACTTGAAGACTATGACCTGCGCACGCTCACGGAGCCGCTGACCCCGTTGAAGCGTCGTGATGATGTTGAGCGCCGCATCGTTGATTCGCTCATCGGGCTTGGCCCGTTGCAAGTGTTTATGGACGATCCTGAGGTTGAGGAGATCTGGCTTAACGGCCCGGATAGGGTGTTCGTTGCCCGTTCCGGGGTTGCGTCGCTGACCCCGGTCAGGATGACCCAGGACGAGCTACGTTCGCTGGTGGACCGCATGCTGGCTGGAACCAACCGCCGCGTCGATTTGTCCTCCCCGTTCGTTGACGCCGCATTGCCGGACGGCTCCCGGCTTCACATCGCGATCCCTGACATCACGCGTTCAGCATGGATGGTCAACATCCGTAAATTCGTGGCTCAGGCCCATCGTTTGAGCGACATGGTGCGGCTCGGCTCGCTCAGCAACAGCGCGGCAGCGTTTCTGGACGCGTGCGTGCAAGCCGGGCTCAACATCGTGGTGTCCGGGGCAACCGGCGCGGGAAAGACCACGATGCTGAACGCGCTGTCCGCCTCGATCGGGGCGCGGGAACGCGTCATCACTGTAGAGGAAGTCTTCGAACTCAAGGTCCCGTTGCGTGACGTGGTCGGAATGCAGTGCCGCCCAGCCAACCTCGATGGAGTCGGAGAGATCACGCTACGGCGGCTCGTAAAGGAAGCGTTGCGGATGCGGCCAGACCGGATCATGGTCGGGGAAGTGCGAGAGGCTGAGAGTTTCGACTTATTGCTTGCCCTCAATGCAGGCCTGCCTGGGATGGCTACGGTCCACGCGAACTCGGCGCGAGAAGCAATCAGCAAAATGTGTTCCCTGCCTTTGCTTGCCGGTGCCAATATCTCCCAAGAGTTCGTGGTTCCGACCGTGGCATCGACAATGCACGTGGTGGTGCACTGCTACCGCACCCCAGCCGGCGAGCGCGGGGTCGAGGAGATCGTGATGCTCAAAGGTTCGGACGGGCAGGGAGTTATCGAGACTTCCACGATTTTCAAGCGTTCCCGCGGTGAGCTGCTTCCGAACCGTGATGCTGACCCGGCGCACGCTCGTTTCGCGGCCCGCGGGGTCGATCCACGCATGTTTTTGGTGGAGCGGCTATGAGCGCGATTCTTGGGTTGATGCTGGGGCTGGGCCTGTTGCTGATTTGGCAGTCCGGTTTTCCAACGCGTGGTGGGAAGAAGTCCTTAACCTCGGTAAGTAGGTTGCGCCGGACTATGGACCGGGCCGGGTTGCAGCACGTGACCACGGTGACGTTCCTGCTCATTAGTGGTTGCACCGTGGTGGTAGCCACGGGCATCTATCTGTTGGTGACCTCAACTCTCACGGTGTCGCTGGTGCTCGCGGGGATCACCGCGGTCTTGCCGTCGTGGTGGTTGCGGCACAAAGCCGATCAACGTAGTAAGGCTTTGCGGGAGACATGGCCTGATGTCGTGGACCATCTGCGTTCGGCGGTGCGTGCCGGGTTACCGTTGAATGAAGCGCTGGCACAAATGAGTTTCGAGGGGCCGAAAGAGCTTCAGCCAGCGTTTAGGGCCTATGCGGCGGACCTCAAGGTCACCGCCAACATGGAAGAAACGCTCGACCGGCTCGCGCAGCGACTAGCTGACCCTGTGGCTGACCGCATCATCAGCGCAGTCAAACTCACCCGCGAGGTGGGTGGGGCCGATGTCAGCGTCATGCTCACCACGCTATCGGGTTTCTTGCGCACTGATGCGCGCACGCGAGGGGAACTCGAAGCTCGGCAGTCGTGGACAGTCAACGCTGCACGGCTGGCGATCTGCGCGCCGTGGGTCATCCTGTTGGTTCTCTGCCTCGAACCACGCGTAGCGCAGGCGTACTCGACACCAGTCGGGCTCATGGTTCTGCTTGGCGGAGCGCTCGTGGCTGTGGTGAGCTACCGCATTATGATGCGGATTGCGCGCCTACCTGAACCTCAGCGGGTGATCGCTTGAACCTGTTCATTGCTTGCGCCCTGCTCACACTCACCGGCCTAGCCGGCATCGGATTCATCATCGATTTCATATTGCGAGGTAGAACCCTTCCGATCAGCGACAGGATCGCGGCCCAGTTCGGCGCCCGTACGCCCCGGCCATGGAGCTGGGGCGTGCTCAACCCACTGAGATACCTCTCGTCATCAGCCGCACGGGCGGCCCGATACAACAGCGCAACCCGCAACAGCACGTACCCCGCTGGCCCACACATCGCGATGCGGGATCGGAAAATCGCGGCCATGCTCACCGCCGCCGGCCTCGACATCAGCGTGGCCGAACACAAACAACACAGGCTCATTGCCTCACTCGTCATGGCAGGGGCCGCCGGAACCATCTTCATAGCGCTCAGCACCCGGCAAAGCATCCAGCCCATCGCCGCGATCATCGCAGTCATCGCAAGCGCAATCGCCGGCGCCTGGATCGTAGACACCCGCGTCAACCAACGCATCAAACAACGCCGACGAGCCGCGATCGAGCAATGGCCAGAGTTCATTGAACTCGTAGCGCTCGCCGTTGCGGCAGGCGATGGCATGCGTTCAGCAATCGCCCGGGTAGGGAATCAGTTCCCTGGCGTATTGGGGGAGCGGATCCGCGACATGCTGATCCAGATGCGCGTGAACGGAAACGTTGGTGAAGCACTCGTTGAATTCGCGGCAGAACTTGAGAGCACCACGGTCCAACGGTGCGCATCCACCGTGAGTGTTGCGGCGGAGCGCGGAACCCCTCTGGCCGCGGTTTTACGGGATCAAGCCGCAGATGCCCGGGAATCAGCTCGGCGAGACCTTATGGAAACAGCGGGCAAACGTGAGCTCGGGATGCTGTTGCCCGTGGTGTTTGGTGTCTTGCCGCTCTCCGTGGTTTTCGCAGTGTTCCCGGGGCTGAGCCTGCTCACGATGTCTGTATAGAAACGTTGTATTCAGAAGTGAAAGGAATCAATCATGAACAACAAATTCGCTCGTTCACGGGTGGGTTCAGCCGTCACGGCCGCGTTGGTGAAGTTCTCGGCACTCATTGCCGGGGCAGCACCCGATGAGGACCGTGAACGCGGTGACGTTCCAGGCTGGGTTCTGGTGACTCTCATGTCGGCTCTGCTGGTTGCAGCGATCTACGCGGTCGCAGGCCCAGCTTTGATCAAGCTGTTCAACGATGCGATCGGTAAGGTCGGCGGCATGTGATGGTGATGTGTGAGAGCCAAGAGGCGGGCGCTGGAGGCGGCCAAGAGCATCCGGAGCGGGGTTCCTCTGTAGCAGAGACAGCGATGATCATGGGACTCGTCGCGCTCTTATTCGTCGGAATGATCCAGCTCGCGGTGTTCCTGCATTGGCGCAACATGGCGGCAGACGCAGCAACCCACGGGGCGCGCTTTGGCGCGTTCCCGGACCAATCAGCGAGCGCAGGAGCGCAACGAGCTCAAGAACTGCTGGACTCATCACTGCTGCCAGGTATGGGACAAGCCAATGCCGAACTCATCAGCCGAGATTACGGGCCAGCAGTCAAAGTCACCGTTATCGTTCGCGTACCGATCCTAGGGTTCCTGCCCGCGCCGTTCGAATACTCGACCAACGCGGTTGTAACCAAAGCGACGTTCTAATGCCCGCCACAACGCAGAACACAGCGCTTGAATGCAACGAACCCAACGAGACGGCGGCGGGGCAGGATCGGGGTAGCGCGATCATCGAATTCGTTGGTCTAGCGATCTTGCTTGCGATCCCGCTGATGTATCTGATGATCGCAGTCGCGATGGTTCAGGCGGGCAACCTCGCCGCGGTCGCGGCATCCGATCAAGCCGCCCGCATCATGACCAACAACGGTTCCACGCAGGACCAAGATGCTCCTGGGGCGCGTCCGCCTGGAACACGTGCCCAAGCCGAACACGCGATCGCGGATGTCATGCACGGCTACGGCATCAACCCGGACAATGCGCGGCTCACCCTTACATGCTCGGGGCAATGCCCCGGACCAGGCTCACTCATCACTGCACGCGTGGACGTTGACGTTCCGCTACCTTTCCTGCCCGAAGGCGTCCGGGGGATAGTGAAGGCACAGTCTGAGACCTCGATGCTGATAGGAGGAGCCGAATGACCGCCTCGAAAACAGAGGAGGAAGGCCGCATCACCGTCATGGTCGCGGGCCTGCTCGGGCTCCTCATCGCGGTGCTCGCGGTAACCTCAGCTTTGAATCACGTCGCGATCTCTCAACGGAAACTCACCTCGATCGCTGACTCGGTCACAAGCTCCGCAGTCTTGAGCAAATCCCAAGCCAAAGCGATTCAAGAAACCGGCCACCCGGATGTTTCCGCCGCACGCGCCGACATCGAAGCGCAGCTACGGCGCATCCCACTGCCAGACCAACTGGATAACCTGCGGATCGACAACATCGAATTCAAAGGAGAATCGCTCACACTCCACGTGAACATGTCCGCAACCACCAGGATCCCGATTCTTGGCGGCATGCTGCCCGGCACCACCCACGTACACACCCACTCCTTCAGTCGGGTGGAAATGCGTTAACTCAGCCACCGGGGCGATCCGACGCGGGATGGGCCTGAAACCGATACCGTACCGGCCTGAACTTCAGGTGGGCATAGTTGCATGCCGGGTAGACTTGAAAACACTATGTCTTCAACTGATTTTGCCGCCGAGATCCGCGACCTCCGACATACTCTTCACGAGATTGAAGAGGTCTCGGACATAGAGCAGCTTCAAACCGAGATCGAGAGACTCGAAAAAGAAGCCGCTGCACCCGACTTGTGGGATAACCCCGAGGAAGCCCAGAAAGTGACTTCCGCTCTATCCCATAAGCAGGCTGAACTCGGCCGTATCACCGGAATGGGGTCCCGCATCGATGACTTCGAAACCCTCATCGAACTCGCGGAAGAAGAGGGCGAACCGGAGCTGTTAGAAGACGCAGACTCCGAGCTAGCCAAGATCAAAGAAAAACTCTCCGAACTGGAGATCATGACCCTGCTTAACGGGGACTACGATGCCCGCGAAGCAGTCATCACAATCCGCGCTGGAGCAGGAGGTGTGGATGCGGCTGACTTCGCCGAGATGCTGTTGCGCATGTACCTACGGTATGCGGAACGCCGCGGGTGGAAAACCAAAGTCACCGACACCTCCTATGCTGAGGAAGCCGGCTTGAAATCCGCGACCTTCGAAGTCAACGAACCCTACGCGTTCGGAACCTTGTCAGTCGAAGCCGGAACCCACCGGCTCGTACGCATCTCACCATTCGATAACCAAGGCCGCCGCCAAACCTCGTTCGCGGCAGTCGAGGTGATCCCGCTCATCGAAACCACCGACCACATCGAAATCCCGGATAACGAACTCAAAATCGATGTGTTCCGTTCCTCCGGCCCGGGCGGACAGTCCGTCAACACGACCGACTCCGCAGTGCGCATGACCCACATCCCAACCGGGATTGTGGTCTCAATGCAGAACGAAAAATCCCAGATTCAGAACCGTGCCGCCGCACTACGGGTTATGCAATCCCGGTTGCTTCTGCTGAAACAGGAAGAAGAAGCCGCGGAGAAGAAAGCACTCGCGGGCGACGTCAAGGCTTCCTGGGGCGACCAGATGCGTTCCTATGTTTTGCACCCGTACCAGATGGTCAAAGACTTACGCACCAACCACGAGGTCGGCAATACCGGTTCGGTTCTGGACGGCGACATCGATGGGTTCATCGACGCCGGCATCCGTTGGCGTGCAGGCCAACGCAACCAAGACGACGAATAAGCCAGACGACGACTAACCCAGACGAGGACTAGCCCCGACGGAGGCTGTGCCCGCTACGCGAACTGGGCTTGGCCGACTGTGATCTGCGAGGTTTCCTTGGTGTGCTCGGTGATCCGACCATCGACCAGGGTCACCATTTCATCGAAGCGGTGGGCGTGCTGTAGGTCGTGGGTCACCAGCAGAGTGGTGACATCGAGTTCCTTGGTCATGCGGATCAACAGGTCGATGATGGTCGCACCTGAACGTGAATCCAGCGCGGAGGTCGGTTCGTCCACGAGCAGCACCGACGGATTGGAAACCAGCGCGCGGGCGATGTTGACGCGTTGACGCTGCCCACCGGAGAGCTGGGATGGCCGTAGGTTCGCTTGCTCGCTGAGCCCTACTGCTTCGAGTAGCTCACCGGCACGGATACGCGCGGCACGTTTCTGTGCTCGCGTTCCCGCGAGCTCAACCACCGCGCGCACCTGTTCGTGCGCGGTTAGTGACGGCAGAAGATTGGACTGCTGGAACACGATCCCGATTTTCTCGCGACGCAGACGCGCGGCTTGTGCCGCGCTTAAGCGGCTGGCCTCAACATCGTCGATCATGACGGACCCCGAATCCGGTTGTGTCAATGTCGCCGCGACCGTGAGCAGCGAGGACTTACCTGACCCGGATGGTCCCGTGATTCCGACGAGCGTGCCAGGTTCAGGACTCAGCGTCACGTTATCGAGCGCGGTCACGGTGTCGTTACCGTCCGGGTAGGTCAAGGTCAGGTTGGTGAGGGAAAGCATAATGAACCTTTCAGAAGGATAGTGGCGGTCCGAGAAGCAGACCGGGATGGATGCGTAAGTGCGGGCTCGCGGTTTAGCTGAGGGCTTGCATCGGATCAGCTTTGGTCACTGAACGGAGGGCGAACGCTGCACCGATGAGCCCCAAGAGCGTCATGAGTAGTCCAGGGACGAGCGTTGTGAGCCAGTTGCTGACGAACGGTACGTTCGCAGAGACCGCTGGCCCAGCGAGCATGATGATCCCGATGCCCGCGCCAACACCAACCGCTAGAACGAGCAAGGATTGGCCGATCGCGTCGCGCAGAAGGGCGCTCACGGGGGAGCCGAGTGCTCGCATCACGGCGATGTCCCGGGTACGTTGCAGCGTCCACACGGTGAAGAACGCGCCAACAACGAGCGCGGAGATCGCCATGAGCATCCCGATCATGAGCCCGAGCGAGCCGACCTCGGAACGGAAAGAACCAACGGCCAAGAGCTGATCGAACCCGGCAGGGGAGACCGTGTTCGCGGCCTTGTTGATGGCTTGGGCGTCGTCATCGGAAACATCTGCATGCACTAACAAAGCGTTCGGTTGGCCGCTGCCTCCGGTGCGTTCGGAGAGTTCTTGCCACGCGGTCCACGACATCCCTACGACGGGCACGTGAGAATAGTGACCGGTTCCAGTGACCTCAGAGACCGTGAACTCGTGGCCTGCGACCGTGATCGTGGAACCAGCCTGAACACCGAGTTCTTCCGCGGCGTCTTCACTCACTGTGACGTCGCTGCCGGTCGGTGCTGCCGCGTCGTCGGCCTGGTTCGGGCCTGTGCCGGCGCCAAGGTCAGCGCCAGGGCCGTGCGCCATGATCGCAACGCCGGTGGTGTTCTCCTCGTGGCTTGCCGAGATTTGTGTGACGCCGATGGCGGTCACGTTGGTCTGGCCAACCTGGTCTTCCCATTCGCGCTGGGCTTCAGGGGAGATGGACGAGATGGACATACTTGCGCTCTGAGCGCCGGTGGGGGCCGACATCACGAGGCGGTCAGCCTTCCAAGACCGCACGGTGTCGACGTTGGCGCCGGCGAGCCCGCCGGTCAAGCCGGTCAGGAACCCCACGAGCAAAGTCATGAGCATCACCACCACCGTGATGATCGCGAAGCGTCCCTTCGCGTGTAACACATCACGCCAAGCCAGAAACATTTCAACCTCTTCCGTTCGAACTTCCCCCACGCTGCGATGCAACACTGCCTGCGGTGCAGTGCGGTGCAATGCGCTTTTGCAGGGCAGTGCGGTTTTGCGGTGCAGCCTGGTTTTTCGTTATCTCCATTCCATCGATTTCCGCCCATGAATAGATCCCGCGGAGGACTGATCTTGGTTGCCAACATGGTTGAGGCCGAGGATCAACCTTTCGGTTGATGCATGAGCGTCAAGGCGTGCGGTTGAGCGCAGTATTCTCATACATATGGTTGAGCTCACGCCTTCTTCTGCCCGTGCAGTGCCGGAGCCGGAGCATGTTGTTTCAGCGATGGCCCCAGCCTTCCGCTTGTTGCGGGCTGGCCTGCACATTGTGATGCTCGTGTGCGCTGGTATTGCTTTCGCAGCCGGTGTGGGGTTGAGCAAGACGCCGGGGCAGACGCATCACGGTTGGCTAGGCATGGCAGGCGTTGTGCTCTTCGTTACCGGGTGGGCCGGTGGCGCGATTCAGGTTGAGCGAGGCAAGGTTCACGAAAACACCGCGGCAACCGTGGCCGGTCTGAGCCTCATGGGGGCGGCGTGGATGCTGGCGGCGAGCCAGATCCTGGAAGCCTCGTATTTGGTGTTTCCGTTCTTTTTCGCGTTGCTGTTCCTCTTGGGGATGAAGCTCGGCACGGTCGCTGTTGCGGCCGCCACGGCGTGCGCTATTTTCTTTGTTTCCCTTCACATCGGGTTTTCTTTCGCGGTTGTGATCGGCCCTGTCCTGGGGGCATCGGTCAGCATCATGATTGGTTGGGCGTTGCGCGCGGTCGCGTATCAGGCGGCAATGCGTGAATCTTTGCTACAGAGACTCTTGGACACGGAGCGGGAACTGACCGTGAGCCAGCGGGAGGCCGGGGTGCAGGCTGAACGTGCCCGCTTAGCTGGAGAGATTCACGATGGTGTCTCCCAGTCCTTGTCCTCGATCCAGATGCTGTTGCACGCCGCGGAACGTGGCCTGCCAACCGATGATGAGCATCGTAAGACGAAGGAATACATCGTCATGGCCCGTTCGGTAGCCGAAGACGCGCAGTCAGAGACGCGAGGGATGCTGCGCAGGATGGCACCGGCGGCGCTCTCTGATGAAACGCTCACCGGTGCCCTGGAGCGGCTTGCCGATGTGGGGGCGGGCCCGGCCGTGGTCGTGATGAGTGATGACCCTCCGTTGACGATGAGCCAACAGTCTGCGCTGCTGCGGATCGCTCAAGGGGCGGTGGGTAATGCCCGCCAGCATTCCCGGGCCCACCGGGTTTTGGTTTCACTTGAGCACGATGACGCCACGGCGACACTCACGATCAGCGATGATGGGGTTGGTTTTAGTCCGTCGAAAGCGCCGGAAGGCACACCGGGCAGAGGCCATTTTGGTTTGGCTTTGATGCGTGAGCGGGCTCAACAGCTGGGCGGGGAACTCGTGGTGGATGCCCGCCCCGGTCAGGGCACAAGGATTTCTGTACGGATCCCGCTTGAAGCCGGCGCGTCACAAGGTGGAGGCCAGAGCGGTGCGGGGCAAGCTAGTAACACCCGCGAGGAGGAGCTATGAGCCAAGTTCGTGATCGCATCCGCATTGTTGTGGTGGATGATCATCCCGTGGTGCGGGCTGGTTTGCGCGCCCTGCTGGAGATGGAAGATGACCTCACGGTAGTGGGGGAGGCAGGAAGCGAAGACGATGCTGTTGCCGAGGTTGAGCGGGAGCGCCCTGACCTGGTTTTGATGGACCTGCGGCTCGACCATGAAGGCTCCGGCGCGGTAGCTATTCGGCGTCTGCGTGCAGCGGGGCTCACGATGCCGGTTTTGGTTTTGACCAACCACGATACGGATGCCGATATTCTCGCGGCAGTCGAGGCCGGAGCCTCAGGCTACCTGCTCAAGGACGCCCCACCGGAGGAGCTGTTGCCGGCAGTGCGCGCGGCAGCCGCTGGCCAGTCAGCGCTCGCCCCGGCGATAGCGAGCCGTCTCATGGAACGGCTCGTCTCACCCTTGCCGAGCCTGACGCTGCGCGAACTGGAAGTGTTGCAGTGCGTCTCAGACGGGCTCACGAACGCCGAGATCGCCCAGAAACTCTTTGTTTCGCAAGCAACAGTGAAGACCCACCTGGTTCACGTATTCGAAAAACTTGGGGTGACCTCCCGCACCCAGGCCGTCGCCGAAGCCCGAGAACGCGGACTGTTCTAGACCGCGCTGCTATGCCGCGCTTCCAGACAGCACTTCCAGACAGCACTGCTGTGCCTGCCGGAATCACCATGAAAAACGGCAGGCCCCGGACAACGCCCGTTGTCCGGGGCCTGAAACCGTAGTGGCTTGCTAGTTACTAGATGTAAACGAGGATGTCCTCGCCTTTGACCTCGCACGCAAACCGCGGTAGCGGCGCATTCGCTGGACCGGAAATGACGGTGCCGTCCTCGGCTTTGAACCAGGACTCGTGGCATGGACAGTGGAAACGGTTCTCTGAACCCGGGCTGACTTCACACCCTGCGTGAGTGCAGACCGCCGAAAACGCCAGCACCTCCTTCTCGGAGGGGCGGAACAATACGAGCTTGGTCTGCCCTGCCGCCGCGCTCGCCTGAGACCCCACAGCAAGATCGCTGACCTTCATAACCGCCTCAGGCTTACCCGTGGCTTCAGGGATTTCTGCGGGGCCGCTTGGTCCGCATGCGGCAAGCCCCAGGGCGGCGGCACCCATGACCGCGCCACCTAGGACAGCGCGACGCGAGGCACAACAACCCTGATGCGCCGCATCGTGCTCAGCTGGCGAGGCAACCTCTGCCGCCGCTGCGTTATTTACCGGAGTTTTGTTTTCCATACTGCCCATTGTGTCACTTCGTGGATGCCGGTAAGCTCCACGCGCCGAACGCTTCACCGTTGGCGCGGGTGCTCCCACCAGACTGATCAAGGAACGGGGTGATGCCGCCGAGGTGCTGCGGCCAGCCGGCACCTAGGATCATGCACAAGTCGATGTCTTGCGGGCCAGCTACAACACCTTCATCGAGCATGATGCGGATTTCAGTTGCCAGCGCATCGAGCACCGTTGTGAGCAGTTGATCCTTGGTGATCGATGCGTCCCCGCGTTCAAGCAAGGCCAGGTGCTCTTCCGGGATGAACTTCCGGCCCTTCTCGTCCTTCGACCAGATTGAGGTGATCTTGTTATCGATGAGCGTCTGTAGGTTCTTCGAAAGCGGGAAACGCTCAGGGAAGCTCGTGTTCAGTGTCTCAGCTACGTGCTGAGCAACCGGCAAACCGACCATCGCGAGCAGATCAAACGGGGACATCGGAAGGCCCAACGGATCCAACGCCGAATCCGCTTCGTGCGGGTCCATGCCCTGATCGAATGCGTCCATAACCAGACCGAGCAGCAACAACAGCAGACGGTTGACCACGAAAGCCGGTGCGTCCTTGACCAGCACTGCAGTCTTGCCGAGGCCCTTCGCGGCGGCGAACGCGGTAGCAAGAACCTGGTCCGAGGTCTCAGGCCCGCGCACAATCTCGATCAACGGCATCTGCGCTACAGGGTTGAAGAAATGGAAACCCACCAGACGTTCAGGATGCTCCAGGACCTCGGCCATCTCTTTGACCGAAAGCGAAGACGTGTTGGTTGCGAGGATCGCATCCGGGCGCACAATCTTCTCAACCTCACGGAAAACCTGCTGCTTGACGCCGATCTCCTCAAACACGGCCTCAATCACGAAATCAGCATCCGCGTAAACACCTTTATCGGTGCCAGCCGTGATGAGCTGCTGGATCGCGCGAGCGTCCTCTTCCTTCATCCGGCCACGTTCAACGTTCTTAGCGAGGTAACCGGCAACATGATCCAAGCCAGCCTGGGCGCGCTGCTCATCCATGTCCGTCATCACGACAGGCACCTGCAGCTTCTGAGCGAACACGAGTGCAAGCTGCGCGGCCATCAGCCCCGCACCGACCACGCCGACCTTCGAAATCTTCTGAGGCTCAACAGCCGGCACGCCAGCCGGACGCTTAGCGCGCGCCTGGAATAGCTCCAAGAACGAATAGATGGTGTTTTGGAATGCCGGAGTGAACATCAAGCGCGCAAGCGTATCCACCTCAAGCTCAGCAGATTGCTTCTGCGTCATCGAACGGTTCGCATCCAGCGCATCAAGGAGAGCGGTCGGCGCAGGCCGGGTTTCAGCGTGCGTAGCTTTCTCAACAAGACCGCGCGCATACTTCAGTGCTGCATCCCAACGGGCAGAAACCTCAGGATCAGAGGGATCCTCGAGTTCGCGCTGAGCCTCAGGCGCTGTGCCATCCAGAACGGATGCCGCCCAATCCAGGGAGTCCTGCAGGAAATTCTCCGGCCCAAAACCAACATGAGCCCCGCCCATCTCAACAAGTTCGTTACCGGTAAGGAAACGGTTGCCCTTCAGCGGGTTCTCGAGCATGACCTTCAGACCGTTTTCGATACCCACGATGCGCGGGAAGCGATAGACGCCACCCCAACCAGGAATCAAACCGAGGCCAGCCTCCGGAAGCCCCAGCGCGCGTGTGGCTGTGTTGACGGTGCGGTACTTGAAAGCCAGAGCGGTCTCGAAACCGCCGCCCAGGGACTGACCGTTGATGAACGCGAAACTTGGAACATCGGTATCAGCGATGACGTCGTAGGCCACGTGGCCGAGTTCTGCTAACCGGCGTCCGTCATCAGGATCCGAAAGGGTGCGGATGGTGCTGAGATCCGCGCCAGCAGCGAACGTGCGGCCAGTACCTGTGATAGCGATCGCGTCGATCTCACCGGCTTCGGCACGCTTGACTTGAGCTTCGGCCGCGCGGCCGATCTTCGCTAGGCCGGCAGGCCCCAAGGTTGCAGGATGTCCCTCTTTCTCTGCGACCATCGTCATGAGGGCGATGGTGTGGCCGCCAACCTCATGATCCTCAACCTCAACGCGGGTTACGATTTCGTTCGGGGCCGCCGAACGCAAGTCATCGAAACGTGCGAATCGGTCTGCGGTAGCTGAAGCGGAGTCGTTGGATGCAGCAGGGTTTTCGGTGGGGTTGACTGAATCGGTCACGTGAGTTCCTCCTAGGAAGCGGTTCAACCTCTCAACAGGAGGTTACCGCATAGTAGTGAGGTGGATCACATCCGGGGGAGGCTCGTGCTCAGCAGCGGACCCGCTATGGAGTTTTATGACGCGTCCGCAAGCGGTTCAGGTTCCAAGAACGCAACCGTGATCACGGCGGCTGTTCGGCGGATCTGCCATTCGCGGGCGTGCAGCTCACGCAATCGTTCGCTCACCGAATCAAGGGTGAGCTCCTCGGGCGGCTGCCACGAGATTTCTTTCAAAGTAGCGGGTGCCAGCAGGTTCTCGAGCGGCATCCCTAGCGCATCGGCGTCGCGTTCCAAACGCCAGCGCGCGGTCTGGTAGCGCTCGGCGGCATCAGGGAAGCGGTCATTCCAGGAGCGTGGGGGAGGCATCGTTGAGCGTCGCGCAGTCCGGGGAGGGAAACGGGTTGCGTTCCGAGCACGAGCAATAGCTGTGACCCATCGGCGGGCTTCCTTTGAGGCTAGCCGGCCGCGGAAACCCTCAGTGCGCAACAGTGCCGGAACGGTCGCCGGGAGGTTCCGCGCCGCAGCGATAATCGCAGAATCCGGTAACAGACGGCCAGGCGCGCGGTCCTTATTTTGCGCAACCTTCTCGCGCTCTTCCCACAGTTCCTTAACCGCTAGGATCTGGTGCTTATCTTTCAGCTGATGCAAACCGTGGGTGCGCCGCCACGGGTCCTTCTTTGGTTGAGGCCCGGGTTTGAGGCGTTCATACTCGAACTCCTCGAGCGCCATCTCCCACTTCTTTTGACCCCGAAGAAGCATTTCAAGCTGGTCCCGCAACTCGATCAAAACCTCAACATCGAGGGCTGCGTAATTCAGCCAATCTTGAGGCAAAGGCCGCACCGACCAGTCCGCCGCTGAATGCTCTTTAGCTAAACGCACACCCAGCATCGTCTCAGTGACATACGCCAGACCAACCCGAGGCAGGCCGGCCAAACGGGCCGCCAGCTCGGTATCGAATAACTTATTCGGCTGTAATTCAAGCTCACGCAAGCACGGCAGATCCTGATGTGCAGCATGCAAAATCCACTCGGCATCAGCCAGCGCTTCATTCACGTCCAGAAGATCATCGAACGCTTCAGGATCAATCAAAAACGTCCCGGCACCGGCCCTACGCAACTGCACCAAGAATGCACGCTGACCGTAACGAAAACCGGAAGCCCGCTCCGCATCGACCGCTACAGGGCCGTGCCCCTCACGTAAACTCGCTACCGCGTTATCTAATGCGGCGCGCGTGGAAATCACCGGCGGGATCCCGTCTGCTGGAGAATCAAGCAGGGGGAGAGTTGAAGGATCGCGCTCCGGGAACTGACCAGAGGCGAGAAGTGCTGCCGGCGGGGGATCAAGCTTCATGGTTCTTCTTATCATACTGGCCGGTGACCAGGTGAGGCGTACTTTACCCGATGCTCACGCCGCCTCAGCAGGGAACTCGCTTAAGTGAGGCGGACGTTGGGAAGCGGTGTAATCCCATCTTCGAGAGGGGGGAGCCCCGCGAACGAACAGACCATGTCACACCAGGCTTCAAGCTGGTTTTGGACGTTGTAGTTGCCCGGGGTCCAGGAGGCCCGAAGCTCGATGTTGACAGAGTCCGGCCGCTGTTGAAGATCGCCGAAGTTCTCGCTTAAGGCACGTGTTGCTGTCCCGCCGGCGCGGCGGTAGGGTGCGCCGTGTTCCTCGAGGGCCTCAACCAGCCACGTCCACGCGACAGAAGCGGCGAGCTGATCGTTACCCATCTCGCCATCAACTTCGGCGCGGATATAGGTCACGATGCGCATCGTGCCGTCCCATACCGTGTTGCCTTGCGGATCAAACAGCAAAATGAACCTGCCCGTGGCAAGCTCCGAGCTAGAGTCCGTTTCAGCGCTTGGAACAGCGCTTGAACCCTTGATGGTTTCGTCTTTAACGTCACCTTGAACGGCTGCGACATTCGCTTTGAGCGCGACCGCGTAGGGGGCTAGACGTTTAGGTGCGGGGATCTCCTCGAGCGTCATCTCAGGACGAACCAGGGCGCGCTTCAGACCGTCCAGCACCATCGAAAATTCGTGCGGAACACCGGTTGACCTCAACCGTGTCGTGTCTGCGCTAAAACCCACACCGCTAGCTTATGGAACACGAAAATCTTTTGGTGACGGCACGCCGATAACGCTCAACCCGGGTCATCTGCCAGCGACTGTGCGTAACGCTTCCTGGCGTAGGTTAGAATTCAGTTATAGCATTCTGTCGTTTGTAGAGAACTCAAGAGAATCCAAGCTGTCCGCTGGCGTGGACGTCGACCATGCTCCGACGTCGACCACGTTTTGTTGCGCCATCACGGCAGTCTTGAAAGGTAGCTTCATAAACCATGCTCGACCAGGACTCCATCCTCTTTTCAACTCGCGGCCTCCAAAAGCGCCACGGCTCCAAGGACGCGCTTGTCGATATCAACCTCGACATCGCACGCGGCGAGATCATCGGCCTGGTGGGCCAGAACGGTGCCGGAAAGTCAACGCTGCTCAACGTCATTGGCGGCGCCTACAAGGCTGACGAGGGCGAAATGATCCTCGCGGGGGAGCCTTACAACCCCGATTCACGTGAGGCAGCCTTGGCCGCTGGAGTCAGTGCAATCCCGCAAGATTTCACAGTCGACCCAGAGCTCACGGTGGCCGAGGAGATCTTCGCCACCTCGTTCCAAGCCAGCGCTCCGTATGAAGAAAAAGTCAAGCAGGCTCAAGAACTGCTCGAAGCCGACGGGATCAACATCGACCCTAACGCGCGTCTAGGCGACCTCGCACGCGCTGAACAGGTCTGCGTGCGGTTGCTCCGCCTCTCCTTCGAAGAGTCTCACCTGCTGCTTCTGGACGAGATCACCGCGGTCTCCAATGACCTCGAGATCTCTGTGTTGCACGCCATCACCAACCGCCTGACCAAACAAGGCCGTTCTGTCGTCTACATTTCCCACCGTCTGGATGAGGTGCAGTCCCTCAGCGACCGCATCGTCATCATTCGTGACGGAAGAATCTTCGGCGAACTCGAGCCAAGCGAATCCGGTGGCGCGCCTGGCATCGCCAACGCGATCTTCATGCGCGAGTTCGCCCCAGTCGAGAGGCCAACAGAACTCGAGAACCCTGAACCGTTGTTTGAGCTTGAGGCGTTCGAAGCCAAGGGTGTCAACCCTGTCACGCTCACGGTCAACCGCGGCGAAGTTCTCGGCATCACGGGTATGCGCCGTTCCGGCCACATCGAACTCGGCGCGGCCATCGGCGGCCTCAACCCGTCGACCGGTGGAACGTTGCGACTCAACGGCAACGAAATCAGCGTCCAGTCCACGGAAGATGCCACCAAGAACGGCATCGCCTACCTGCACGACGAAGACAACGCTCGCGGCATCACCAAGGATGACACGATGGCGAGCGCCACGATGCAGCCGATGGAAGGCACCTCTTTCGTTGAGGAAGCTAAGCGTTTCCGTGAAGTTGTGGCAACCATGCAGCGCCTCGACATCAGCGCGGTCGGCCCACACGAATCGATCGGTAACCTCTCCGGCGGTGACCAGCAGAAGGTAGCGCTGGCGAAGTGGCTGCAGGCTGACGCCGATGTTGTTGTGCTCAGCCACCCGACCCGCGGTGTTGACGTTGCCTCGCGTGAAGTGGTTTACGAAATGATTAGCGAAATCACCGGCCACGGTGGCGCTGTCATCCTGATCTCGAGCGACATGACCGAGGTGCTCGATAACTCGAACCGCGTAGCTGTCATGCGTGACGGTGACCTCATCGACGTGTACCCGAACGCGGGGCTCACGGAGGACATGCTGGTCATGATCGCTCTTGGCAGCCAGTGGAAGACGGGTGGCTCTGGCCGCCGTGCAGTATCGCCGAACGGCAACGATAGCTAGGTAGAACGATGGCTGGGTTCTTTAGCTGGTTCAAACGTGGCGGAGAATCGAGGGACGATGACCTCGACCTGCAACAACCGTACGCAGCTTCCGATGAACTCGACGAGACCGGTCTATCCTCTGGCGGTGCTGAAGGGACCTCCAACACATCAGCGTGGAGAGCACCCAAGCATCAGGACCGAAGCAGGGATGAGAAGCCACGGCGCAGGCCTGAACATGCAGCGTCCTCGCCAGATGAGGCTGATGCTTCATTCGACGATGTGCTGAAACACTCCGACGAGACGGAGCCAGGAGCACAACCACGGCCAACAAACCGGCAACGGCCAGTTGCGATGCCAAGGCCAGAGGTGAAGTCACGGCCGGCGCCCGCTTCACGGCCAGAGGCACGGGCTGAGTCAACGCCTGCAGATTCGAAGTCGGAACGGACGCCAGAACACAGGGCAACGCCTGAGCCGACTCACGAACCTGCAACGAGGCTAGTGCCGGTATCCGAAGCCGGCGCGAGGCGGAGGCCAGCACCTGGTTCCAAGCCAGCAGCGGCACCCAAACCAGCGCCGCAGCCGAACCGTGATTCCGCACGCGAATCAGCTGCGACGCCGAAGCCTGCGGCCCAGCAGGAACCGAAGCCAGCGACAACGCCGAAGCCAACGACAGAGTCGAAGCCTGCTCCAGAGCAGAGGCAGGAGCAGTCACCGAGGCCGGAACGAAAACCGGATCCACAACCTAACGTAGAACCACAACCGAAACCGGAGTCGCGACCTAGCACAGAACCACGACCGAAACCGGAGCCGGTTCAAGAGGAATCGGTGGCTGCTGTCAATCCGCGGCCCCGTGACCGTTCGCGATACAACGCGCGTCATTCAGGTGGGTCATTTTTTGATAATTTACCTATCGGGGAGTCAGGCAGACGCCCCGAGTTGCGTGTCCTGGACGAAAATAAAGTAGAAAAAGACAAAAGTCCGACGAGCGAAGAAAACGCGTTCGCACCTGCTTTTGAAGACTCGACGGAGCCGACAGGCTCCGCCGTACGAAGCTCTGTTTCCGCGCAATCGGAAACGGAAACCGCGAGCACCGATGCAACTGACGGTGCCGCCCCAGGAAATGAAGGGAAGACGCCCATGGCACAACTTGACCAGACTGTAAACGAACTACTCTCCATTGACGGCGCAACTGGTGCCGCAATCGTTGACATCGACTCGGGCATGGCGCTCGCGTTCGGTGGCGCGCCAGGTTTCGACCTGAACGTTGCAGCCGCCGGTAACTCGAACGTGGTTCGTGCAAAGATGAACACCATGAACGACATTGGTCTCAACGGCCGGATCGAAGACATCATGATCACGTTGAACGACCAGTACCACCTGGTCAACATCCTCGCCACTGAGGGCACCGCAGGCCTGTTCCTGTACCTGACCCTTGACCGTGCGAAGGCTAACCTGGCATTGGCCCGCCACAAGCTCAAGCAGGTTGCTAAGCAGGTTTCGGTCTAATACACGTTGGTCTAGTACCATCCGGGCCCATCGACTGCCTCGCCCTTTCGGGCGAGGCAGTTTTGTTTTGCTTCGTTTTATGGATCATGAGACCGGCTTCTGAACCAAGCAGATCGAATTGATGCAGTACCGCTGATCCGTTGGGGTGTTGAAGCCTTCACCCTCAAAAACGTGCCCCAGATGCGAATCACACCTCGCGCACCGCACCTCAACGCGGCGCATCCCTAACGAATCATCCACCAGATAGCGGATAGCAGAAGAATCCTCCGGCGCATAGAACGCCGGCCAACCGCATCGGGCATCAAATTTCGTGTCCGAAGAAAACAGTTCAGCCCCGCAGCCGCGGCACGCATACACCGCCTCGGTGGCATCGTCCGTGTACGCGCCCGTACCTGGCCGTTCTGTGCCAGCCTGACGCAACACAACGTACTCTTCAGGACTCAGCTGCTCACGCCACGCGTCATCGCCGCGGCCCAACGGATCGTCAACAAAGGAATGCATAGAGTCAGTCTACGAGGCGCCACCAATAGGTGAGATGATGGGGTGCATGGGATCCGCAGCCAACAAGAAACTGCACAGAACCAACCACGCCGGCACGCCAAAATGGGCTGTCGCAGGGCTAGGAGCAGGAATCGTCGGGGCCGGCGTGATCACCGGTTTAGGGTCCCTCTTCGCCCGCGCAGTCGTGACTCCTTCACGAAACAACCCCGAACACGTGAAGATCCTCGACACAGGCGAGGACCACATCGGCCCATACATCGATCTGCAATCCCGCGGCCCAGAAATCACAGCCCCCGGCCGTTACTCCTTGTGGTTCAACAACTACACCGGGCACATGAAGATCGGGGACATCGTCCCGACGCCGTCACGCAACAGTGTGCGCCGCCGCATCATCAGCATCGACCACGGCGACATCAGCCAGGCAACCAGCGGCAGCATTGGCGGCAACTACTACATCAACCCAGCGGATGCTGGCGTGCAGGCAACGCAAGTGTACGTGCCACTCACAGCTGGCCCTGCGCCGGCGTGGCTCGTTGAGGGCACCACCCACCCGGAAACGTGGGCGATTCTGATCCACGGGCGCGGAGCATCCCGGCTTGAAACCCTGCGCGGGCTCAAACCATTGAGTGAACTTGGCCTCACGGTGCTTTCCATGAGCTACCGCAACGACGGCGAAGGCCCGGAAGTCAACAACGGCCGCTACGGCTTAGGCGCGACCGAATGGCACGATGTGGATGCGGCTATCAGGTACGCGCTCAGCCACGGCGCCCAAGACATCGTGCTTGTGGGCTGGTCGATGGGCGGAGCCATCTCGCTACGCACCCTCGAGCTGTCGCGTTACCGGCACCGCATCCGTGCGTTGGCACTGACCGGCCCTGCAGTCGACTGGTTCGAGATCCTGCGGTATCAAGCGAAGATCAACAACATCCCGTACCTCTCGGGACGGATCGGGGAGTGGCTACTAGGCCAGCGTATCGGGAAGAAGCTCACCGGCCTGACCTCACCCATCGACCTCAAGGCGCTGAACTGGGTTGAACGCGCCGACCAGATCACCACTCCTGTGCTGATCCAGCATTCCCGCGACGACCGGTTTGTGCCATACATTTCATCCGAACGGCTCGCGAAAAAGAACCCACGCTACGTCACGCTCGTACCATTCACACGCGCCGGGCATGTACGCGAATGGAACGTCGACCCACACAAATGGGAAACAACACTCAAAAACTGGCTCCAGAAAACTCTCCGGATATAAACGACAGCGCATATAAACGACAGCGCGCCCACCCGAAACGGGTGAGCGCGCTGTCACAGCATGAAGCACCGTGAAACACGGTCAAGTGTGCGCGAGTTCCTTCCGCACACGGTTCTTAATCCGCCCCAGCATCGCCGTCATCCCACGCAAACGCAACGGTGAAACAGCGCGCGATAAGCCGATAGTTGACGGGTAATCATCCGGGGTTGCAAGAACCTCCTCAGCCGGTAGCCCATGGAGGCCCTCAACCAACACGCCTGCGAAACCGCGCGTAGTAGGCGCCTCAGGCGGGGCCGTAATGAACACGCCCACCGTATGCTCGGCATCATCAGCGACCTCAACCGTCAAAAACACAGGGGACTGGCACTCAATCACCTGTTCAAGATCAGCATCTTGGTAACGCTCAGGAAGCTCGGGCAGGTTATCTGAAAACTCGAGCAGCAACTCAAGCCGCTGCGGTTCAGGTAGCGCGTTGAAATCCTCTGCGATCTCTGCCAAAGCAGCTGGCAAAGCCATCGAAGCTCCCTCCTAAGCGCCGCGGACGGTAGAGCCAGGCTTCACGGTACCCGGCTGCTCACCCACAACAATCGGGACGCCCACAACATTGCCCCACTCAGTCCACGAGCCGTCATAGTTACGGACATTCTCGAAGCCGAGCGCGTACTTCAAAATGAACCACGTCAGCGCCGAACGCTCGCCAATACGGCAATACGCAATCACGTCATCGCCTGGTTTCAAACCGGCCTGATCCATGTAGAGCGCCTCAAGCTCAGCGCGAGGCTTGATCACCGAACCCTCACCAACTGCGCTTGACCACGGAACTGAAGCCGCCGTCGGAATATGGCCGCCACGCAACGCACCTTCCTCCGGATAATCCGGCATGTGCGTGCGCTCGCCCGTGTACTCCTGAGGGGAACGGACATCGATCAACGGGGTAGAACCGAGCAGTGAAAGAACCTCGGGCAAGAAGACACGCAACTTCGAATCATCACGGTCAACCACCGGATAATCCGTCGCCTCACGCTCAGGCACCTCACGCGTCAGTTCACGGCCTTCCGCAACCCACTTATCGCGGCCGCCATCCATCAAGCGAACATCCGGGTGACCAAACAACTCCAAAACCCACAGCGCATACGCTGCCCACCAGTTGGACTTATCGCCATACACCACCACGGTGTCCTCACGACTGATGCCCTTACGGCTCAACAACGCCGCCATCGCCTCACCATCGAGGTAATCACGGGTCACCGCATCGTTAAGCTCGGTATGCCAATCCAGCTTGACCGCACCCTCGATGTGTCCGGTCTCATACAGCAGAACATCCTCATCGGACTCCACGATCACAACGCCGGGCTTATGCAGATGATCCGCGACCCACTGCGTGGATACCAGCTTCTCCGGGTGCGCATATTGCGCGTGGCGAGCTTCCTCCGTTAAAACCTCTGACATACCTGAACGATCTCCTTATATTTTGTTCACGTTCGGACCTAGCGACAGCATTACGCTGACGCGGAAATGCACCTATCTTGAACAACCAGAATGGGTGCGCAATGATTCCCTTCCAGCCTAGTGACAAATAAAACACAGCTTGGATGTGGCGCACACAAAAGGAAACAAACGCCAGATTGCGTAAGATCACAGGCAGAGACATCGTTGAGAAAGTGCCTCGAGGAGCGGTTGCGAACGCAGGCGTGCTTGCTGGCACATCAACTTGACGACGCATATGAGGCACTGCAACCTGAGGAAACGCATCTACGTGGCAACCATTCACAAGTTGACCGACATCACCCCCAACGTCGCCGCAGAGGCACTTCTAGACGGAATGCATCCGTCGTATCGGTTCGGGGAGGTCTCCTTCGACACCTACATCCCCGACCCATCCCAGCCGAGCCAAGCGGCCGCGGTGAAACGTCTGCAGGAGTTCGCAGAAACCGTCAACGCGGATGCCGCGCCCGCGAAGGGCCTCAAGAAGCTGTTCGGTAAAAAGAAGAAAGCGAAAGGTCCGGCAGGCATCTATCTTGACGGTGGTTTCGGTGTGGGTAAAACCCACCTTCTGGCTTCGCTGTGGCATGCGACGGAAGGCAAGCGTGCGTTCGGCACGTTCGTCGAGTACACCAACCTTGTGGGCGCGCTCACCTTCCCACGGGCGGTTGAGATCCTCAAGACCTATAACCTTGTGTGCATCGATGAGTTTGAGCTCGATGACCCGGGCGACACCGTCTTGATGTCCCGCTTGATGCGTGAACTGGCCGATGCCGGGGTCAAGCTGGCTGCGACATCGAACACGTTGCCTGGTGCGCTGGGGGAGGGACGCTTTGCCGCCCAGGACTTCCAGCGTGAGATCCAGGTTTTGGCGGATCAGTTCGAGATCATCCGCGTGGACGGTGAGGACTACCGCCATCGTGGCCTGCCGGACGCTCCGGAGCCAATGAATGACAGCGAGCTGTTGTCGTTTGCGGAGGAACGTTACCCGGATGCGCACATCGCCGAAGACGATTTCGGCGAGCTCGTAGAGCATCTATCGAAAGTCCATCCGTCGCGTTACCGCAAGCTTCTGAGCGATACCGATGTGCTGGTACTGCACAACGTCGAGACGATTACCAACCAGGCGATCGCTCTACGGTTTGTGGTTTTCGCTGACCGCCTCTATGACAAGGACGTGCCGATCGTTGCTTCCGGCGGCTCGTTCGATCACCTCTTTACGGAAGAAATGATGGCCGGTGGCTACATGAAGAAATACTTCCGCGCAGTTTCTCGTTTGACCGCGCTGGTTCGCGAAGGCCAGGGCGCTGAATCCTAAGCGAGCTTCCTAGCGTCTGGCGGGTTGCCGCCAGGCGCTAGGGGGCAGGCCGGTGCTAGACGGCAGGACGGTGCTGCGTGGTAGGGCGGTGCCGGGTGAGAGCTCTGCACCTTAACGCGTTAGGCCGGGAACATCTTTTGATGTTCCCGGCCTTCCGTCATGAGAGCGGACAACGGGATTCGAACCCGCGACCTCCACCTTGGCAAGGTGGCGCTCTAGCCAGCTGAGCTATGTCCGCAAATGACAGTCCAGTTCAGGACCGTATTTATAGAAACCGTGGTTCAAGTCTGAAGAACCGCGGTTCTCGTGCGCGATACTGGGTTCGAACCAGTGACCTCTTCCGTGTCAAGGAAGCGCGCTACCGCTGCGCCAATCGCGCCT
The DNA here is from genome assembly GCF_001807395.1 of Arthrobacter sp. HMSC06H05. Lineage (NCBI taxonomy): Bacteria > Bacillati > Actinomycetota > Actinomycetes > Micrococcales > Micrococcaceae > Arthrobacter > Arthrobacter sp. HMSC06H05. Next base: position 43,481 of record NZ_KV788967.1, read on the forward strand.
ATATAGGCTGCAAATCACTTAGTGGAGGTGGGGACGGGATTCGAACCCGCGTATACGGCTTTGCAGGCCGCTGCCTCGCCTCTCGGCCACCCCACCACATCCGTAGAACTACGGTGCCTATGACAGGCCAGCAAGTGGTTTGCGAGCGGACAACGGGATTCGAACCCGCGACCTCCACCTTGGCAAGGTGGCGCTCTAGCCAGCTGAGCTATGTCCGCACGTGGTGTCACCCGCAGTTAGTTTCCTGTTCGGAAACCGTTTCCGGTGTGATGCCAACGAGTGATTACTCTAGACCAGATTCTGCCTCGATGCCAAATCGGGGTCAGACCGAGTGTCTCAAGACCTGCGATATGCGCTGGCCGTCCCCAGAATGCCCCAGCTCACGAGTGAGCGCGCCGCCCGAGCAAAGCTGGCAACGCATCGTGCCGTTAGCTTCGAGGCACTGGCGGTCCAAGCCACAGCAACGCCACGAACAGCAACGCAACGAACGCAACCAACAGCACGGCCGCGAGCCACACATGACGTAAAACCCACGCCTGAACGTGCTCGATGAAACCTTTCGGTTCCTCACCTCCCGGCGCTAATCGCCATCCGCCCTTCAACAGGCCCCTGCGGTCTACGTAGAGGTCAAACGGCAGGGTTGCGAACGGGACGACTGCAAGCAACACACCCGTGAGGCCGATGCGGGCCGGCCACTTTTGGTTGACCCACACGAAAACAGTGGAGGTGGCATAGCTCAAGAACACGAACCCGTGGATGCCGCCGGCAAACGGCACGATGTTGGCGACATCGAGTGCGCGAAGGATCAGCGCGGTAATGAGCCCTGCCCATGTGAATATTTCTGCGATGGCGAAGGTGCGGAACAGCAGGCGAGGGCTGACAGGCTTGCTTGGTGATGTAGTGGTCATCGAATGGTCGCTCCGTTGGTGGAAGATGCAGCATCAATTTTAGGTGTGACTGCGCGGCGCACAGCCACAACAAAGACGATGAGGCCGGCCGAAATGGCGATGTGTCCCAAGCCTGCGATGCCGGAGATCATGGCCGAAGAGTCCCGGCCAAGTACGGTGAGGCTGCCGTGCCAGGTGAGCATCGCTGACGTCACAACGAGACCGGCGTTGTAGAGCCAGAAGAACCAGGCGAACAGTTTGGGGCTGTCAGAAATCGAGAAAACCTTCTCGACCACGAGGAATATGAGAAACCCCATGAAACCAAGCGCGAGCAAGTGTGTATGCACAACGCCAAGCTGCGTGAACTGGCCTTCTGGGAATTCGTTGATCTTGGTGAATTCACGGTAGAAAACGCCGGCGGTCAAGCCTGCGATCAAATAGATCAAGGATGCGTTCAGCAGCTTCTTCACGGTTCAGTTCCTTTCGGTTCCGGCGCTTCAGGTTCCGGCAGAGGCGCAACGGGTTCGGTCTTTATTGGGGTTCGGGAATGGGGTCCGGACTTTAACGTCATTCAACTTCTTTGAAGAGGCAGAAACATCGCGATCTGTGTTGAAAGTCAGCTCAACCTTTCGGTTGATGAGGTAGCGGTTTGCCGGTCCAGGTCGCGTGAACAAAGTGTCAGTGAGCAATGTGTCGGTGAGCAATGTGTCAGGGGTAGGTGACAAACTTGGGAGCATGACACAGCCATTGCTCGCGCATCAGACCTCCCTCGGGCGCATGTATTCACGCACCGTGGGCGGGCTCCCCGAAGTTCCCTCGATCACCACCGTGATTTCCCGCCACGCGGTGGATATGACGGGCTGGGCTGGGCATATGGCCGCGACCGCGGTCATCAATGACGAGCGTTTACCAACGTCAGTGGGCAATAAGATCCAGCTCAAGCAGATTGCACGGCAGGCCTCTTCCGCGGCGGAGAAATACCGTGACGAGGCAGCGGCCCGTGGAGACCGGGTCCACAACTATGCCGAACACAAGGCTCTGCGTGAGCTTGGCCGCCCGCACGAGGCCGCACAGATGCGTGAAATCCTCAAAGAACACGGGGAAGGCGCCTACGCGGATCGTTTCGATGAATGGTGGGATCTCTTTGGTGTTCGGCCTATCGAACCGGAAGTCACTATCTGGAACCACACTGTCGGCTACGCCGGCACACTCGATCTGGTTGCCGAGATCGGGGGAGCGACCTGCCTGATCGACTATAAGACGCGCGGCACTACCCGGGATGGCCGTGTTAAAGCGCCAGACCCTAAGGTTGTGATGCAACTCGCCGCCGGCGCGCAGGCCGAGGAATATCTGAGCGATCCAGAAAAAGGGACGTGGGAGCCGTGGCCGTTCCCTAAAAACAGTGTTCTGCTCGCCGTGGCTCTCGGTGAAACTGAGGTGCTACCGATGCGGGCCCAGCCTCACAGCCTCGAAAACGCGTGGAAAAGGTTCTGGGCTCTACGTCAAGTATGGGAAACCGAATCCGTGGCCTTCAGCGCAGCCGCAGAACTTCAGCCCGTCCCGCCACCAGCTACTCGGTAGCCACAACACGTACTGGGCGTAACACGTGAGCGGTCAGGCCGGACTGTCGCCCGCCAATCTCACGGTTTTCTCACATACGATGGAAAGCAAACAGCGGAGGGTAAGCACCGCTTCCGCGCCGTACTCGTTGAGCGACAAACAATCATTGAGCAACGCACGTTTTTGAGCGAAGAACATTTCAGAAAGAGGGGAAGCGTGACAGTTCACGCGATTCGTACAGTAGGGGACCCGGTTCTACGGACAGCGGCGGAGCCCGTCACTGTTTTCGATTCATCTTTAGCCTCGCTGGCCCGAGACATGCACGAGACCATGAACAAGGTCAACGGTGTGGGCCTAGCAGGACCACAGATCGGCATCAGCAAACGCATCTTCACCTACAATATCGACGGACACCAAGGCACAGTGTGCAATCCGGTTCTTGAGATCCTGGACGAAGAAACCATCGAAGACGATCGCACGATCGAAGGCTGCCTATCGGTACCAGGGATCCAGATGCCGCTGGCACGCCCCAGGAAAGTCCGGCTCACCGGCGTCGATGTCACTGGCGAGGAAGTAGAGATCATCGCCGAGGGCCTGCTTGCGCGTTGCTTCCAACACGAAACCGACCATCTCAACGGCAGACTCTTCATCGATCGGCTCACAGGAGACGACCGCCGCCGCGCACAACAACAGCTGCGCCACAAAGCCTTCCAAAGCAACGTCGACCACGTGCAAGACCAACGTGCCGCCACCATCGGCAGCGCCTTCTCAAACAAAACCGGTAACTCATTCCTCAGGAGCTGATGCGCACATGGCACGAATCCTCTACGCCGGAACCCCTGATGTTGCTGTCGCACCGCTAGCGCAGCTCATCAACGACGGCCACGAGATCGCAGCAGTATTGACACGAACTGACGCGCCCATCGGCCGTAAACGGGTCATGACACCGTCTCCGGTAGCGGCCTACGCCGAAGATCACGGGCTGCCCGTCATCAAAGCGGACAAGATCACGGACGAAGCCCATGATGCGATCGCCGCATTAGAGATCGATGTCGCCGCGGTTGTCGCGTACGGCGCGATGATCCCACGACGCACACTCGACCTCCCAGAATTCGGGTGGGTCAACCTTCACTTCTCGCTCCTGCCAGATCTACGCGGGGCCGCTCCCGTTCAGCACGCGCTCATCCGGTGCCACGACATCACAGGCGCCACAGCTTTTGTGCTCGATGAAGGTATGGACACCGGGCCGGTGCTCGGGGTCATGACGGAAGCCGTGCAGCCAAACGACACCGCGGGCGACCTCCTCGAACGCCTCTCCACAGAAGGCGCGGTGCTGTTGAGCCAAGCGATCACCGGCTACGTTTCCGGGGCGGTGGTTCCACAACCGCAAAAGGGAGAGGCGACGCTCGCGCCGAAACTCGAACGCAACGACGGCCGCGTCGACTGGGCAACCTCCGCGGAAGCGGTGCGCGGACGCATCGCTGGCACCACGCCAGAACCCGGCGCCTTCACGCACTTCAATGGGGCCAGCATCAAACTCGAGCGGGTGCGTGTCACAACCCCTGATGAGCTCGATGCCCACGAGAAAAACCTTGCCCCTGGCCAGCTGAGCTTCCGCAGCCGGAAGCCAGCCCGCGTCCTCGTCGGCACCGGGTCTTCACCGGTTGAGCTGATGCGTGTGCAGCCTGCGGGTAAAAAGATGATGGCTGCCGCTGACTGGGCTCGCGGAGCCCTCGGCAACGGGGAAGGACACTTCGAATGAGTCGAGATTCACGCTCGAATGACCGCGCCCCACGCTCCGGCCGAGAGGACGGGAACGATCGCCCACGCCGGGGACATCAGCAGAATCAGGGTAATAGGCAAGGGCACGGTAATAGGCAGGGTAGCGCTAACGGCTCCCGCCGCAACGCTAAAGGCCGTGAACGCAACCGCGGCGGCCGACAGCCCCGCCAGTTCAGCGCCGCAGCTCCATCGCAGCGCAACCGCAGCGCTGACCCCGCACGCAAAGTAGCGTTCGACGTTCTGCAGGCCGTCGCCGTTGACAACGCGTATGCCAACCTAGCGCTACCGCACCACATTCGCCGTGCCCGCCTCGATCAGCGCGATGCCGGTTTCGCAACCGAGCTCACCTATGGTTCGTTACGCGAACTGGCAAGCCTCGATGCGGTGCTCTCTGAATGCTCCGACCGCCCACTCAAAAACATTGACCCACCGGTCTTGGATGTTCTGCGGATCGGTACCTACCAGCTTCTGCATATGCGTGTTCCGCAGCATGCCGCGGTCGATGAAACCGTGGCGCTCGCCCGCGACTGCGTAGGCGCTGGCGCGGGAGGCTTCGTTAACGCGGTTCTGCGCCGGGTCACCGAACGTTCGCGTGAAGAATGGGCTGAAACGCTCGAAGCGGCCATCACCGACCCGATGGCGCGCCTCGCCCTGCGGTACTCCCACCCCGAATGGGTGGTTCGTGCGCTACGGTCCTCGCTCGTTGTGCACGGGCGTTCAGCCGATGAGCTCGAGGCTTTGCTCGAAGCCGATAACGTGGCGCCGGAGGTGCACCTGGCCGCGCTTCCGGGGATCGCAACCGAGCAAGAACTCAAGCGTCTCAAAGCCACCCCATCAACCTGGGTTCCCGAAGCATACTCAGTCAACTCTGGTGGCGATCCGTTGCGCTGGCCAGGTGTTGCCGAAGGCCATATTCGCGTGCAGGACCACGGCTCGCAGCTCGCCGCCCGCGTCCTCGCAGAAGCCGATGTTGCAGGCGCCGATGCCGGCCGTTGGCTTGATATGTCCGCAGGCCCGGGCGGTAAAGCCGCGCTGCTGGCCGTGATTGCCGCTCAACGCGGCGCGCATCTGACCGCGAATGAGGTTCAGGAGCACCGCTCTAACCTTGTGAAGCAAGCGTTGCGGGCAGTTGAAGAGAAAGCCTGGACCTCGGTGACCGGCGACGGCCGGGACATCGGTAAGGCACAGCCGAACCACTACGACCGCATCCTGCTGGATGCCCCATGCTCGGGGCTCGGCGCGCTCCGCCGCCGCCCGGAGAGCCGCTGGCGCAAACAGCCATCCGACATCCCAGCGCTCACCCGCCTACAAGGGGAGCTTCTGAACTCGGCACTCGACGCGTTGCGCCCAGGCGGGGTGCTCGCCTACGTGACGTGTTCACCGCACCCGGCTGAAACGCTCGCGATCCTCGAAGACGCGTTCCACCGTCGCAAAGACATCGAACTGCTCGACACCGGAGCAGTCCTCGACTCCGTAACGCTCACCGGCGAAGGTGACGCGACCCGCCCAGCCGACCCCGTCGTCGGAACCAGCACCGGTTCCACAGCCCAACTTTTCCCGCACTCCCACGGAACCGACGCCATGTTCATGGCACTCATCACGAAGAAGGAACAAGCATGAGCCGCCACACGTGCGCAATCCACCCCTCGATCCTCTCCGCTGACTTCCTCCGGCTAGGGGAGGAGCTACAAGCGATCAAAACCGCAGATGCCGTGCACGTTGATGTCATGGATCAGCATTTTGTGCCGAACCTGACGTTCGGCCCGCCAGTGGTCAAGAGGATTCAGGACGAGTCCCCGTTACCGCTCGATATTCACCTCATGATCGAAGACCCCGACCGTTGGGCCCCTGAATACGCGGACATGGGAGCATACTCGGTGACCTTCCACGCAGAAGCCGCGACCGCCCCGATCCGTTTGGCTCGCGAGTTGCGCGCACGCGGTTCGAAAGCCTCGATGGCTCTGCGTCCAGCAACGGGCCTGGACTCCTACATGGACATGCTCCCTGAACTCGACATGCTGTTGCTCATGACGGTCGAGCCGGGCTTTGGCGGGCAGGCTTTCCTCGACGTTGTTGTCCCGAAGATCCGCGCGGCACGTCAAGCGATTGACGGCTCTGGAGCGCAAGTCGCGCTACAGGTCGATGGCGGCGTGACAACCGAGACGATCCGCATCGCCGCTGAAGCCGGTGCGGACACGTTCGTTGCAGGCTCCAGCGTCTATGGTGCCGAAGACGTAGCGGAAGCGATTCAGAACTTGCGCGACGAAGCCCACGCTGCCATCGGAGGTTGAACTGAACTGCACTGACAACGGCAACCGTTGATGGGGCGGGCAATAGAAACTGACCTCAAGCGGGGGCAGTGAGCAAGTCGGCTCAACATTGTGTCACCGTCGCGCGGGGCCCGTATGGACATGGGTTACAGTTATGTTCACGTGCTCCGGGGTCGGTGAAAGTCCGAACCGGCGGTGATAGTCCGCGACCCGTTGCCTCAGCTTGAGTGAATGCTCTTGAAGGGGGACGGCTGAACTGGTGAAAATCCAGTACCGACAGTAAAAGTCTGGATGGGAGAAGCACGGTTTACGCTGAGACAGTGTTCTTCACGTAGCCGCTGGCTGGTATCACGCAGCCACTGATTGCGGGGAAGTTCAGCCACGTCACCGCGTGCCGAGCAGCCGAATGGACGAGTCCATACGACGAGTCCAAGACGCCGCCGCATCGCAAGTGAACGAAAGCGCTGGGCGAAGAAGCCACTCACGTATTCCTCAACCCGGGGCCGCCGTAGAGCGAGAAAGGGTTAGGAATGGATTTTCTGCGGTGGCTTGTCGAAACCTTCAACGGGACTATTGACCTGCCTGGAGGGCAGGTTTTGGTGGTCCGTGAGGTTGTTGGCAATGTTTTTGGTTTAGCTTCGGCTCTTGGCGGTATGCGCCGTAAAGTGTGGGCCTGGCCTATCGGTATTGCCGGTAACTTGTTGTTGCTCACGGTGTTCTTGGGTTCTTTGGTTGACCCGAACGCGACGATGCCTCACCTGTTGGGTCAGGCGGGCCGTCAGATCATGTTCATCGTGGTGTCCATCTACGGGTGGGTCCGTTGGAACGAAAGCCGCAAGCAGCGTAGCGGTGATGATTCTCAAGCGATCACCCCACGATGGGGTGGCTGGGGTGTTCGGATCGGGATGGTGTTGGTCATGGTCATCGGCACGATCGCTCTGACCCCACTGTTTGCCGCGTTGGGTTCGTATGATCCGGTGTGGGCTGATGCATGGACGTTCATTGGTTCGCTGGTTGCTACTTACGGTATGGCGAAGGGTTGGACTGAGTTCTGGCTCGCGTGGGTTGCCGTGGATATTGTGGGTGTCCCGCTGTTGTTCTCGGCAGGATACTTCGCTTCCGCGTTCATGTATTTGTTCTACGGGGTGTTCACGTTGATCGGGTTCTTCGTGTGGGCTCGTGCCCAGAAGAACGAGAAACCATCGATTGCCCGGATGGAGACACTTGACCCAACCGTGGATTGAGTTGTTCCCACCAATTGAGTCTCAGTGCAGGAACTGAGTCTCGATCTAGGTTGGGTGTGAATGTTCGCTGGCGTCGGGCCGAGGGTAACCTCGGGCCGGCGCCGGTTGCTTTGTGTGGTCTTTGTGTCGTCACGTTCTGCTGATGCTGGGTGGGTTTGATTAGGCTGAGTGGTGTGAAAAGCTTCGAGGAACTCTTTGCTGAACTGCAAACCAAAGCTGTCGAGCGCCCTGAGGGGTCCGGCACTGTCCAAGAGCTGGATGCGGGTATCCATGCGATCGGTAAGAAGATCGTTGAGGAGGCCGCTGAGGTGTGGATGGCCGCTGAATATGAGTCGGATGATGAGGCTGCTGAGGAGATTTCGCAGCTTCTGTATCACGTCCAGGTGATGATGATCGCCAAGGGGTTGTCTCTGCAGGACGTGTATAAGCATCTGTGAGTTGTATGGCGTAGGCGTTGTTGTGGCGTGAGTTTGTGAAGGGTTGAGTTGTTGTGTCGACTTTGCGTGTAGCTGTTCCGAATAAGGGTTCGTTGTCTTCCGCTGTGACGGAGATGTTGTCTGAGGCGGGGTATCGGCAGCGTCGTGATTCGCGTGAGCTGGCGTTGACGGACCCTGAGAACGATGTTGAGTTCTTTTATCTGCGGCCGCGGGATATAGCGGTGTATGTGGGCCGTGGTGTTTTGGATTTGGGGATCACGGGCCGGGATTTGATGATGGACGCGGATGTTGATGATGCGGTTGAGGAGCTGATGCCGTTGGGTATTGGCGCCTCGACGTTCCGTATCGCTGGCCCGCGTGGTGTGTTCTCTGATTTTTCTCAGTTGAACGGTAAGCGGATCGCTACGAGTTACCGGGTTTTGGTTGACCACTATCTTCAAGAGCACGGTATTGACGCGGAGACGGTGCGTCTGGATGGCGCGATTGAGACCTCGATCCGTTTGGGTGTCGCTGACGCGGTGGCCGATGTGGTGGAGACCGGCTCGACGATGCGTGCTGCCGGTTTGGAGCCGTTTGGTCCTGAGCTGATGAAGTCTGAGGCTGTTTTGATTGGCCGGAAGAATCATCACCCGAAGGCCGAAGGCACGCTCGTGCGTCGTTTGCGTGGTGTGATTGTGGCTCGCCAGTACGCGATGCTGGATTATGACATCCCGAAGACGTTGGTTGATGAGGCGATGCGTTTGACCCCTGGCTTGGAGTCCCCAACGATTTCCCCGTTGGCTGACCCTGATTGGGTTGCGGTGCGGGCCATGGTTAACGAGAACCAGGTCAACCGTGTCATGGATGAGCTCTATGACGTGGGGGCGCGCGCGATTTTGGTGACCCCGATTAACGCTTGCCGTTTATAGGAAGGGGCAGGTTGTGTCTGTTGCTGTTCGTGTGATTCCGTGCCTCGATGTGGACGCTGGCCGTGTGGTTAAAGGCGTGAACTTTGAGGGTTTGCGCGATGCGGGGGATCCGGTTGAGCTTGCTGAGCGTTATGGCCGTGTGGGTGCCGATGAATTGACGTTCTTGGATGTCACGGCATCTTCGGATGAGCGTGACACGGTGTATGACATTGTTAGCCGTACCGCTGCTGAGGTTTTCATCCCGTTGACGGTCGGTGGCGGTATCCGTTCGGTCACGGATGTCTCTAAGCTGCTGAACGCGGGCGCGGATAAGGTTTCTGTTGCTACTGCCGCAGTGGAGAACCCGGATCTGATCAACCAGATTAGCGAGGCGTTCGGTTCCCAGGTTTTGACGTTGTCTCTGGATGCTAAGCGTAGCGACAACCCGGATCTAGCTTCCGGTTATGAGGTCATGGTGCGTGGCGGCCGGGTGGGTACTGGTCGGGACGCGCTGGAGTGGGCGGCTGAGGCGCAGAAACGCGGTGTGGGTGAGGTCTTGTTGAACTCGATCGACGCTGATGGGACGCAAGAGGGTTTCGATACGCAGATGCTGCGCGATGTCCGGCGCGTTATTTCGGTTCCGTTGATCGCATCAGGTGGGGCTGGTAAGCCTGAGCATTTCCCGCCGGCGGTGGAGGCGGGGGCCGATGCGGTGCTTGCGGCATCGCTGTTCCACTTTGGGCCTGATCACATGATGGCTGAAGTGAAGGCCGCGATGCGGGCTGCAGGCATCACGGTCCGTTAAGAACCGCGTCCGTTAAGTGCCGCGTCTGTTATGGTCCGCTAAGAGCAGCGTTCAGCGTTTTTCGCTGTTGAAGCCTCGAGTGCCTTCTTGGCCTCGGGGCTTCCTTCGTAGAGCACCAGCGCGTGTTCGGTTCGGCCGAATGCGTGCATGATGAGTTCGCTCACGGACCCGTAGATCGCGACCGAGTCGGTGCCTTTCTTGGCGTGGTAGCGGGTCCCGTCAGGGCGGACGAGGATGATCCCGACCGGTGAGTTCCGGTAGAGCAGTTTGGCGCCGTTCTTGAACCGCTGCCATAGCCGTTCGGTATATGCCGCATCCAGAGATCGTGGTACCCAGCGTTCGCGGGCGCGGCGGATGTCTTCGAGGTGCACAAAGTATTCGAGCAGGTTCGCTGCGGCGTCCACACGTTTGAGGTTGAACGGGGAGAACTTCTGTGGCCCTTGCGCGAATTGTTTGATGAGGCGCGCATACCCTCCGGGGTGTTGGCCTTGGGAAGCGAGGATCTCGAGCTTACGTTCCATGCCTTGCCGTAAACCAGGGGCACCTGTGATGCCGGCGGCCCAAACGGAGTGTTCACGAAGCACCAGGTGTGCCGCTAAATGCCGCGTCTCCCAGCCATCGCACAGCGTAGGGGCGTGCGGACCTGCGGCGAGGAGCGCATCGGCGAGCGCTTGACGGGACACAGAGACAAAGCGAGGCACGCTCACAAACGTAGCACGTTCAGCTGACACGTCACGCTATGACACTGTAAGGAGTGCGCAACGTAGCATGGGAGCGTGTCTGGTTCTTCTGAAACTCCCGCTGAAATCCGTGCCGATCGTGACCGAGCGGCTGTCTCGTCGCCTTCGGTGTTCGATGTTTCCGCGCTGAAATTTAACGCCGATGGCTTGATTCCTGCTGTTGTGCAGGACGTTGATTCGTTGCAGGTTTTGATGCTCGGCTGGATGGATGCCGAGGCTGTGAGGCGTAGCGCTACCACCGGGCGGGCAACCTATTGGTCTCGTTCCCGGCAAGAGTACTGGCGTAAAGGTGACACATCTGGTCACATTCAAGAAGTTGTCGCGATGAACTATGACTGTGACGCGGACACGATACTGCTCACTGTGGCCCAGACGGGGGCCGCATGCCATACCGGTAGCCGCTCGTGTTTTGATGACCGCTCCATCCCGGTAGCCACGCCGTCGCGGCAAGCAAACACGGCCGCCGCCGAAGCGAGCCGAGCATACGAGACTGAAGCAGGGGAGAAGTAATGAGCGCTCCGAGGATCAACCCGAACATCACCCGCGAGGAATTCGTCGCAGCTGCTGCCTCTTCTGATGGCCCACGAGTCATCCCGGTGACAGCGCGGATGCTCGCCGACGGCCTCACGCCCTTAGGCGTGTATCGCCGCCTTGCCGATGAACGCCCCGGCACGTTCCTGCTCGAATCCGCGACCGCCGGGCAGTGGGCCCGCTACTCCTTCATCGGTGCGGCAAGCGCCGCGATGCTCACCGAACACAACGGCCAAGCCGTCTGGGAAGGAAACCCACCCGTGGGTATCCCGTCTGAAGGCAACGTCATGGAGGTTCTGCGGGAATCTCTACAGTTCCTCAACCGCGGCCAGCAAAATCTCGCCCGCCCATCGTTCCCCTTCGTCTCCGGGCTCATGGGCTACATCGGCTGGGACGCAGTCCGCTACTGGGAAACCCTCGGTCAAGGCCCAGCAGATGACATGCATGTGCCGATGCTCGCGCTGCAACTGGTCACCGACATGGCCGTCTATGACCACCTCGACGGATCACTCACCCTGGTCGCCAACGCCTACAACAAGAACGGGCTCGACACCGGAGCCGAAGGCGCATACGAGGAAGCGGTAACACGCCTACAGAACATGGCGCACCAACTCGGTGAACCCTCCACCGGCGAAGCGCCAGTCCCCATGCCATCAGCCGACGTATCGCGCGAAGAAATGTTCGCAACCGTCAAAGAAACCTGGGCAGAACCAGAATTCATGCACGCGATCGAGACCATCAAAGACGCGATCGTGGACGGCGAAGTGTTCCAAGCAGTCGTAGGGCGCCGCTTCGAACTACCAACCCAAGCGAACGCGCTCGACGTCTACCGCATCCTGCGCGCCACCAACCCCAGCCCCTACATGTATGTCGCGACCTACCACAACGCAGATGCCCAACCATTCTCCGTCGTCGGCTCCTCACCAGAAGCGCTCGTGACCGTGAAATCCGGAAACGTCGTGACCCACCCCATCGCAGGCTCCCGCCCCCGCGGAACAACACCAGCCGAAGACGAAAAACTGGCCAAAGAACTACTAGCAGACCCCAAAGAACGCTCCGAACACCTCATGCTCGTAGACCTCTCCCGCAACGACCTCTCCAAAGTCTGCACCCCAGGCACCGTGGACGTCACCCAATTCATGGAGATAGTCCACTACAGCCACATCATGCACATGGAATCCACCGTCACAGGCCAAGCCGAACCCCACACCAACGCCTACGACGTCCTCCGCGCCGTATTCCCCGCCGGAACCCTCTCCGGGGCACCCAAACCACGTGCACTACAACTACTCGACGAACTAGAACCAGTAGGGCGCGGCATTTACGGGGGAGTAGTCGGCTACTTCGACTCCGCCGGAGACATGGACATGGCCATCGCCATCCGCACCGCAGTCCTCAAAGACCGCACCGCCTACGTATCCGCCGGCGCCGGAATCGTCGCCGACTCCCAACCCGAATCAGAAGCCCTCGAAACCGTCAACAAGTCCTTCGCACCGCTACGCGCCGTATGGCTCGCCGACCAACTCAGCGCAACCGAAGACCACGGTGCCGAAGACCACAATGCTGAAGACCACGACGCCGACCAGGCCGAGGAACCAACACCCGGAGACGCCGATGCCTGACACCGAAACCCCACAGAACGGCGAAACCACACTGGGCGGCGAAACCACACCACGCCGCCACCGCTTCGGCCAACGCAAACACATCGTCCTGGCAGGCCTCACCCTCTCCATCGCCGCGCTCATCCTCATAACCCAAACCTGGATCACCATCGGCGCTCCAGACACCGGGGTAGCAGTAGAAAGCCTCAACGTCGCCGGCGGAACCGCAACACCAGCAGCACCCGCGCTCGCCGTGGTGATGCTCGCGGCCACGATCGCGCTCACCATCGCAGGGCCTGTGACGCGCTGGATCATCACCGTAGTCCAAGCTCTCGCCGGTGCTGGGGTTGCCGGGGTGAGTATCTGGGCGGCACTCTCGCCTGAGGATGCGGCATCGGCCAAGGTCGGAGAAACATTCGGCCTCGGGGTGGTCAGCAGTGTTTATGAGGTCACGATCTTTCCGATCATCACAGCGGTTGCGGGCATTCTCATGGTGCTGGTTGCGGTATGGGGCGTTTTTGTGTCGGCACCCGCCGCATCGACATCAAGCAAATATGATCGCGCGAGCTCCAAGACCGGCAGCGCAACCTCAAAGCCGGGCAACCGGCCAGCAGGTCAAAGCGCCGGAGATGATGGAACCCAAGACGATACAGCCGAGGCCATGGATGAGATCGACCAATGGGACGCCCTGACCCAGGGCGAGGATCCGACTGATCCTGACGGCCCACGCTCCGGGCGCGCACGCTTCTACTAGGACACCGCCTGTTAGGTAGCCCGCGGTCTCTTCATCTGAGACGCCCTTCAACCGGTGCGCAGACGCGATCGAAATGACTCGCCGCACGTAGCGATTGAGCGGTCAACGCCTAGAAGTGGCAGAATAGCTATGAGCGTGTGTTCATGCTGACGCTTCACTCGCGCACACCTGGACACATATCCACCCGTGACCTCACGGTCGCGGATGCCCCACAGAGGGCAGAGCATCACTGACCTGAGGTTTCAACTCGAAGGAGATAGGGATATGCCTCTCGATCGCCAGACCATTGCTCATGACCCAATCCATGAGCAGCACCTGGGCCACGGCAACACGGTTGCTTCGTGGGCAATGTTCACCATCATGTTTGTTGGCTTCCTGCTGTCCTGCGTCGCCTTCACCATCCCTAACTGGGTTCTTTTCTGGGCCGGCGGCGTGATCTTCGTTGTCGGTATCATCGCCGGCGTCGTTCTGAAAGCCGCCGGTTTCGGCGTGGGTGGCTCCCGCACCAAGCACGACTAACGTTGTGAGCGCTCAGCCCCGCGAAACATTCGCGGGGCTTCGTTCTATACGGGGTTATACACGGTTCTATACAGGGCATACATAAGGTCCGGTACCGTCCGAACGTAGCGGACAGAAGGGATAGGCAAGGCACATGGCTGAGGCCACTGTTTTGGATCAGATCATTGAAGGTGTTAAGGAAGATCTGGCCGAACGCAAGCAACTCGTGCCGCTTGAAGAGATCAAGCGCCGCGCCGCTGAAGCCCCACCAGCCCGCGATGCGCTGGCCGCCCTCACCCCGAACACGGATTCCGCCTTCGCTGTGATTTCTGAGGTTAAGCGCCGTTCGCCTTCGAAGGGTGCGCTCGCGGACATCCCTGAACCTGCTGACCTCGCCGCCAAATATGAGGCTGGCGGCGCCGCGGCGATCTCGGTTCTGACAGAGCAGCGCCGCTTTGGCGGTTCACTCGCGGATTTCGATGCCGTCCGCGCGCGCGTCAACATCCCGCTTCTGCGCAAAGACTTCACGGTAGACGAATACCAAATCTATGAGGCCCGTGCCCACGGTGCGGATCTGGTTCTGCTCATCGTTGCGGCTTTGAGCGATCAAGAGCTCAGCGACTTCCTTGCGCTCACACACCAGCTGGGCATGAACGCGCTCGTTGAAACACACACCCCGGAAGAGATCGAACGAGCCACAAAGGTTGGCGCGAAGATCGTGGGAGTCAACGTACGTAACCTCAAAACCCTCGAGGTCGACACCGGCCACTATGCTGAACTGGCCAAGCACCTACCTGAGACGGTCGTGACGGTCGCCGAATCAGGTGTCGAGGACATCGAACAGGTCAAGACCTACGCCCACGCTGGCGCCGACGCCGTGCTTGTAGGAGAAGCACTCGTCAAGCACGCCCAACCGCGTCAAACCGTCGCCGAGTTCACTGAGGCAGGCCACACCATCCGGTCCTCAGCCCGCTAGTCACCGGCATCTCCGCTAGCCACCATCATCATCTAGGAACGCAATGACCCACACACCAGACTCCGGCGAACAGAACCCTGCCGATCAGAACCCCGGCGAACAGAGCACCGAAGCGCGCGACACTGATGGGCGCGGTTCTGAAGGCAATAACACCGCGATGGCAGATACTTTCATGTCCGGATCGCTACGTAACGCACCCGGCCCATACTTCGGTGACTACGGTGGCCGGTGGATGCCAGAGTCTTTGGTTCGCGCCCTCGATGAGCTTGCAGAGACGTTCAACGCGGCAAAGCAAGACCCAGAGTTTGTGGCTGAGTTCCAGGACCTGCTAGCCAACTATGCCAACCGCCCGTCACTTCTAACCGAGGCGCCACAGTTCGCTGAGCACGCAGGTGGGGTGCGTGTCTTCCTTAAACGGGAAGACCTCAACCACACCGGCTCCCACAAGATCAACAACGTTCTCGGCCAGGCGCTACTTGCCAAGCGGATGGGGAAGAACCGCCTCATCGCTGAAACCGGTGCGGGCCAACACGGTGTAGCTACGGCGACAGCGGCAGCCCTGTTCGGGATGGAATGCGTCGTCTATATGGGCGAGGAAGACACCGAGCGTCAAGCCCTCAACGTGGCCCGCATGAAACTGCTCGGCGCCACCGTTATACCGGTCGCTGTTGGCTCCCGCACGCTCAAAGACGCGATCAACGAAGCATTGCGTGACTGGGTCGCGAACGTCGAACACACCCACTACCTGCTCGGAACCGCGGCCGGCCCATACCCATTCCCGAGCATGGTGCGCTTCTTCCACGAATGCATCGGTAACGAGACCCGCGAACAGATCATCGAACAAGCAGGGTGTCTCCCGGATGCGATCTGCGCGTGCGTGGGCGGCGGATCTAACGCGATCGGAAGCTTCCACGCTTTCCTCGACGATAAAGACGTCGAACTGCACGGCCTGGAAGCCGGAGGCGACGGCATCGACACGCCACGCCACGCGGCAACCATCACCCTCGGCAGGGCAGGCGTCCTACACGGGGCGAAGACCTACCTCATGCAGGATGAAGACGGCCAAACCATCGAATCCCACTCGGTCTCAGCTGGCCTGGACTATCCAGCGGTAGGCCCAGAACACGCCTACCTCGCCGACATCCACCGAGTCCAGTACACCGCCATCACTGACAGCGAGGCGATGGAAGCGTTCCGCCTGCTGTCGCAAACAGAAGGCATCCTCCCAGCGATCGAATCCAGCCACGCTCTGGCCGGCGCGATCAAAGTGGGCCAGCGCATGGCTGAAGAAGCGAAAGCTAACGGCCAAGACCCAACCGAGCACATCGTCGTCGTGACGTTGTCAGGCCGCGGCGATAAAGACGTGGCAACCGCAGCCCGCTGGTTCGGTCTGCTGGAGGAAAAAGACGAGCAGAACAACGGGGAAGAGGAAGGCAAGCAAGCGTGAGCCAGAGCGCACCACGAATCACATCCGCTGACGCGATCGCGCGGGCACACAAGGAAGGCCGCCCAGCGCTCATCGCCTACCTGCCAGCAGGCTACCCGGACGTGCAATCCACCATCGACGCGGCGATCGCGGCAGCTAAGAACGGTGCCGACATCATCGAGATCGGTTTGCCATACTCGGATCCCGTAATGGACGGGCCAGTCATCCAGGCCGCGACAACACAGTCCCTGGCGAACGGGTTCAAGGTACCGCAGGTTTTCGACATTATCCAGAAAGTCACCGCGGAGGCCGATGCTGCGGTGCTGATCATGACCTACTGGAACCTCGTGTTGCGGATGGGTGTCGATGAGTTCGCCCGCCGCCTGGCAGAAGCCGGCGGAGCGGGCCTGATCACCCCTGACCTGCTCCCGGAAGAGGCAGGCGACTGGATGGAAGCGTCTGAGAAATATGGCCTTGACCGAGTCTTTCTGACTGCGCCATCGAACACTCCGGAACGTGTCAAACAGACCGTGGATTCCTCCCGCGGGTTCGTCTACTGCGTATCCATCATGGGTGTGACAGGTGCCCGCGATAGCGTCTCTGATGCAGCACAGGGTGTTGTGGAAGCGGTTCGTGCGGCAGGTGACCTCCCCGCGTGCGTTGGGCTCGGGGTGTCGCAGCGTTCTCACGTTGAAGAGATCGGCGAATATGCAGACGGGGTGATCGTCGGTACCGCGCTCGTGCGTGAGCTCGGTGAAAACGGTCCCGAAGGCGTAGGCCGGTTGACCGCGGAACTAGCAGGACGAGGCAGGTAGCCCATGATCACACAGACGATCACCACGGCAGTTTCAACCGCTATCCCGGCGTCGCTCCCATCGCCGCCGCAAGAGTTCTCGTCGTTTTCGCTAGGGCCGTTGACCATCCACATGTATGCGATCTGCATCTTGTTGGGGATCATCGCCGCCCTGATCCTCACGCAGCGGCGTTGGGAAGCACGCGGCGGAAATCCCGAGCTCGTGTGGGATGTAGCGATCTGGGCGGTTCCGCTCGGCATCATCGGTGGTCGTCTGTACCACGTGTTCTCTTCCCCTGACCAGTATTTTGGGCCGAATTATGACGGCACCGGGGACCCCATCAAGATCCTGTATATCGCCAACGGTGGCCTCGGGATTTGGGGTGCGGTAGCCCTCGGTGCGGTTGGTGTGTGGATCGCTACGCGCCGCGCCGGTGTCAGGTTCTCTACCTTCGCTGACGCTGTCGCGCCAGGGGTTCTGCTGGCTCAAGCAATTGGCCGCTGGGGTAACTACTTCAACCAGGAGCTGTTCGGTAGCCCGACTGACCTGCCGTGGGGTCTCAAGATTGATGCTGACTCACCGACCTTCCCGGCTGGTATGCCAGCGGACACGCTGTTTCACCCGACGTTCCTGTATGAATCCATCTGGAACATCGTCGGTGTTGCGATCCTCTTGCTGCTTGACCGTTTGTTCCGTATGCGCCGCGGTGCGCTCTTGTGGCTCTACATTGTGATCTATACGGCAGGCCGCACATGGATCGAAGCATTGCGGATCGACGAAGCTCAGATGATCACGATCGCCGGTGTCACGCAGCGGCTCAACGTGTGGGTATCGATCCTCGTGTTCCTGGGCGCGCTCGTCGCGTTCGTCATCGCCTACCAGCGAGGCAAGAACGCACCTGAGCTCGATGTGGCTCTGCCAGGCCGCGAACCAAGCGCAGCGGCGGCCGCTGGTGCCGATAAGCCTGCTGAGGAAGAACGCGACGCCGCGGACAAGTCTGCTGAGACGGATAGACCTGCCGAGGCTGAGAAGCCTGGCGACGCGGAGGAGAAAGCTGCCGAGGTTGAGAAGCTAGAGGAGGCCGAGAAGCCTGCTGAGACCGAAGAAACCGCGGATGAAGAGAAATCCGCTCAGGTCGCTCAGGTCGCCGATGAGGAGAAGTCCTCTGAAGCCGATAAGCCCGAGCGCACGGAGACGACCGAGACCGCAGATGGTACGGACGATCGTGACGATACAGACGATGGCGACGATGCCGACCGTGCCGAGGCGTCAGAAGTAGCGTCTGAACCTGAGCAGACTGAAGCATCAGATAAGGCTGAGGCCCTGGAAACGGCGACCGATACGGAACAGGCCGGTGCAGCCGAAGCTGCGGACACCGCGGAAGAAACTGACGTCGTGGAAGAAGAGCCTGAACCTGCAGAACCTGAAGCGGAAGAGCCTGAACCGGAAGAGCCAGCGGAGACGGAAACCGTAGCTGAACCGGACAAACCGGCGGAGACCGCCGAGTCTGCCGAGACGGAACCTGCTGAGACCGAACCGGACGAGACCGAGCCTGCTGACGCGGAGCTCGCCAGCGAAACTGCGGATACCGCGGATACAGCCGAATCGGATGCTGACACTGCACCTGTTGTTGAAGCAAAGACAGCAGACACTGCTGAGTCCGAGGCTGACAAGGCAGGCACTGTTGAAGCCGGCGCCGCGGACACCGGCGCTGAGGACCCCGAGACCAACGGAGCCTCCGATACCGACACAGCCGACTCCGACACCGGTACGGCTGGTACTGACGCCGACAACGCCAGTACCGACACGGAAGCGGATACTGACGCAACAGCTGATGACACCGGTGACGATAGCGTCGGCGATAAGAAAGACGAGAACTGAATCAAAAGGCCAACTGCAGTCCCGTGCCCGCCCCTTGAGCGGGCGCGGGGCTGTAGGCTTATAAACAGGCGAAACCTCAGCGCATGCGGGATGAGACGAACGCATGAATGAACATGTCTGGGGCGCCGCGAAATACATCACGATGGGGCGTTGAAAAATGATTGTTGACAAGAGTACAGCCAGCAAGAAGAACAAGCGCCAGGTGCGGAGAGCCAAGATTGTCGTGACGTTCGGTCCGGCGCTCAACACTAAGAAGATGGCTCGCAAGGCGCTCAAGGCCGGTATGAACGTGGCCCGCCTGAACATGAGCCACGGGGATCATGCGACCCACCAGAATAATCTCGATAATCTGCGTGAGGTATCCCGAGAGCTCAATAAGCCGCTCGGTGTGTTCGCTGACCTGCAGGGCCCTAAAATCCGCCTTGCACGTTTCGCGGATGGCCCGCATGAGCTTGCCGAAGGCGATACTTTCACGATCACTACCCGCGATGTCCCCGGTTCGAAGGCCGAGTGTGGCACGACGTTCGCTGGGCTTATCGAGAACGTCGATGTCGGTGACATTTTGTTAGTCAATGACGGCAAGGTGCGTCTGCGGGCGGTCGAAGTCACGGCTACCGATGTTGTGACCGAGGTTGAGGTCGGCGGTGAGGTTTCTGATAACAAGGGCATCAACCTCCCCGGGGTTGCTGTGAATGTACCGGCGCTTTCGCAGAAGGACGAAGAGGACCTGCGGTGGGCTCTGCGTGCCGGTGTGGACATGATCGCTTTGTCTTTTGTGCGTAACGCTTCCGATATCGATCCTGTGCACCGGATTATGCAGGAGGAAGGCCGGAAGGTTCCGGTCATCGCCAAGCTGGAGAAGCCGCAGGCTGTCGATAACATCGAGGAAATCATCGACGCGTTCGATGCGATCATGGTGGCTCGCGGCGATCTCGGGGTGGAGTTGCCGCTTGAGGATGTTCCTGTGGTTCAGAAGCACGCGGTCGAGCTGGCGCGCCGTTGGGCTAAGCCTGTGATTGTGGCAACGCAGGTTTTGGAGTCGATGATGGATTCGCCTACACCTACGCGCGCTGAAGCCTCTGACTGTGCGAACGCGGTTTTGGATGGTGCCGATGCGGTGATGCTTTCGGGGGAAACCTCGGTTGGTAAGTATCCGATCGAAACGATCGAGACCATGGCGCGGATCATCAAGTCGACCGAGGCTCACGGTTTGCAACGGATCCCGCCTCTCGCGGCGCGCCCCCGGACGCGTGGTGGCGCGGTGACAAGGGCGGCGGTTGAGGTTGCTGAAGAGGTCAATGCGTCTTATCTTGTGGCGTTCACGCAGACCGGTGACTCGGCGCGCCGTTTGGCGCGTATGCGTTCGGAGATCCCTGCTCTGGGATTCACTTCGAGTGAGCAGACGTTCCGCTACATGAATTTGTTCTGGGGTATCACCCCGGTTTTGGCGGGGTTTGTGGATCATTCGGACAAGATGTCTCAGCAGGCCGAGGAGCACTTGCTGGGTAGCAACCTCGCTGAAGAGGATGAGCTCGCGGTGATCGTATCGGGTTCCCCTCCAGGTAAGGCTGGATCCACGAACTCGTTGCGTGTGCATCGTCTGGGCGACATCACGCATAGCGGTAAGGATGGCGAGCGGAACGAGGAACGCCATGAGGAGATCAAGCCGTGGCGTACGCGTGAGCAGGCCGCCGAGGACCTGGTTGTGCGGATGAATGAAGGCCAAGACGCACGTCTGCCGGCCATTGACTTCTGATGGCTGCTATGGCTGTAGATGCTATAGATACCGGATCAGAGCTCGTACTCGCTGAACGTGCGGGGGCCTTGGGTGTTGTGACACTCAACCGCCGGGCCTCGGTGAATGCGTTGAACCTTGAGATGGTTCAGGCTATGCATCAGGCGCTGGATGTTTTTGCGGCAGACGATGCGGTGCGTGCCGTGCTGGTTCGTGGCGCGGGTGAGCGGGGTTTGTGCGCGGGCGGTGACGTGCGCGTGATCTATCGAGGCACCATCGAAGAGCCGGCGGTTGCGATGGAGTTCTTCGCGGCGGAGTATCGCTTGGATCACGCGATCGCGTGTTTCCCGAAACCCTATATTCCGTTCATGGATGGCCTGGTTTTGGGTGGGGGAGTCGGGATCTCGGTTCCTGGTTCGCACCGGATTGTGTGCGAATCGACCCGGTTGGGGATGCCGGAGACCGGTATCGGTTTCAGCCCGGATGTGGGTGGCGCGTATTTCTTGGCGCGTTCTCCTGGGGCGGTGGGCCGCTTCTTGTCTTTGACTGGGCTGCAGGTCTGCGGTGCCGATGCGGTGTATGCGGGGCTTGCTGATGCGTTTGTTCCGGCTTCGCAGCAAGGTGCCTTGCGTGCGGAGCTTGAACAGGCCACATGCGCCGGTGATGTGGACGATGCGGTGGCGCGCTACTCGCTTTCCGCTCCGGACACGGACCTTCGGCAGCGCAGCGCAGGTGAAGGCACAGTAAGGGACACCGCAGAGGGCGCCGGTGCGGGACGTTTGGAGGCGGCCCGCGGCTGGATCGACGAGGCTTTCTCGCACGAAACTGTCGAGGACATCCTTGAGGCCTTGCAGGCGCGTGTTGAAGGCGCTGGTGAAGCTGCTGGGCAAGGCACGCTTGAGCGGGAAGCGTTGGATGCGATGCGCCGGAACAGCCCAACGGGCATGAAGACGGCACTGGAAGCGATCGAGCGTGCGCGCCAACTGAGCCTGGCGGATACGTATCGGCAAGACTATCGGTTGTGCGGGAACGCAGTCTTGGGCAACCGCCGCGGCGGCGCGCACGCGACTGAGGTAGAAACGCGCGAGCTAGTACGGCCTGGCCACGATATGCGTGAAGGGATCCGCGCTCAGATTATCGATAAGGACCGCAACCCACAGTGGAACCCAGCAACGCTGGAGGGTGTTACCGCCGAGCTCGTCGAGAGTTTCTTCGCCGCGGTACCAGGCTTCCCGGACCTTGAATTCCCCAAGTAGAAGCTAAAACGCGTAGAAGCTAAAACGAAAACCAAACGCGGGGCGCAACCTTTGTTGCGCCCCACGTTGTATGTGTGCCCGAGGCGGGACTCGAACCCGCACGATTTTCATCGCTGCATTTTGAGTGCAGTGCGTCTACCAATTCCGCCACTCGGGCTGGTGTCTATGTGAGTACCGGGTCGAGTGTCCGTTCGAGGGATCTCTGACTCGTTTACTCGTGGTTTTCTCACCAGCGGGTTCTACTGTATACGCACTCGTGTGGAAAATGCACATCCAACCCGCACCGCTATGCGGGCGTGACTATTCACACAGTGCTTATTCCGCCTCGGGGTCACGCTTTCGGGCTTAAAGGTCTAGCATTGTCACGGGAGCGAAGTGAACTCTAAGTAAACAGATGTTCACGCCCGGTTTATGTGAGTGTTTTGAAGAGGAAGGCCCCGCATGGATCCGTTCTTACTCGTTGTCATTGTCATCGCTTTGGCGTTGTTCTTTGACTTCACGAACGGCTTTCACGACACCGCTAACGCGATGGCCACCCCGGTTGCGACGGGGGCGATCAAGCCGAAAGCTGCTGTGACGTTGGCCGCCATCTTGAACCTTGTTGGTGCGTTCCTGTCCACCGAGGTCGCGATGACGGTTTCTAAGGGGATCATCAACGAATCTTCCTCGGACGGTGGGATCCTCATCACTCCGTCGGTGATCTTGGCCGGCCTGATGGGCGCGATCGTGTGGAACCTCTTGACGTGGCTACTCGGCTTGCCGTCGTCTAGCTCTCACGCATTGTTCGGTGGTCTCATCGGTGCCGCCATCGTGGGTGCGGGCCTCTCAGCGGTGAATTACGGAACGCTTTTTGAAAAGGTCCTGATCCCTGCGGTCGCTGCCCCACTCATCGCAGGTGTTTCAGCGTTCTTCGCCACGCGCTTGGCGTACCGCATCACGCGTCGGAACAGTAAACACATCTCCCCGAATCGCGGCGGTTTCAAGATCGGTCAGATCTTCTCTTCCTCTCTTGTCGCGTTGGCTCACGGCACGAATGACGCTCAGAAGACGATGGGTATCATCACTCTGGTTCTGGTGTCCGCTAACATGCAGGAAGCCGGCACAGGCCCTCACCTGTGGGTTATCGCTAGCTGTGCTTTCGCGATCGCGTTAGGCACCTACACGGGCGGCTGGCGCATCATGCGTACGCTGGGAACGGGCTTGACTGAGGTCAAGCCGCCGCAGGGTTTCGCTGCCGAGGTTTCCACGGGTGCCGCGATCCTGGCGTCGTCACACTTAGGTTTCGCGTTGTCGACCACGCAGGTCGCGTCCGGTTCCGTGGTGGGTTCCGGTTTGGGCCGTAAAGGGGCAGGTGTCCGCTGGCGTACCGCTGGCAAGATCGCGACCGGTTGGCTCTTCACACTGCCTGCCGCTGCCATCATCGGTGGTCTGGCTGCGGCGTTGACTCACCTGGGTTCGGTAGGTGTGTGGATCGTTCTGATCACGGGCCTGGCCGCGATGCTCACGATTTTCTTGATTTCTCTACGTAACTCGGTTACTCACGAGAACGCTATGCGTGGCGTCGAGGTTTCCTCCGCCGCGGTTCACATTCCAACCAAGAAGGAACGCCGTAGCGCTGCCCGTGCATTGCGCCGTGAGGCTCGCGAGGCGCACGAGCACGCTAAGGCCGCCGCCGCGAAGGCTAAGTCTGAGGCGCGGAAGGCTCGCCGTGCAGCTCGTGCCGCAACGCATGCCCACCGGGTTGCACGGAAGGCGGCGGCAGCCGAGTTGCGTGAGGTGCGTCGTGCGCAAGACCGTGAGGAATCAGCGCGGCTTAGCTTCATCGCGGCAGTCGATAGCCAAGCCGCAGCGGAAGAGTCCGATGTGGCGGCCCGTGAAGCCGAACGCGCCGCTAAGGAAGCCAGTAAGGGCCACGATGTTGCTGAAGCGAAGCAAGGTAAGTAGCGGAGAAGATCAATGACTGTTGAATTTATGCCGTTTCTGATGGTGTTCGTCGCGACTGTGTTCTCAACGCTGTTCGTGGTGCTGATGTTCTCGACCGGGGTGCGGTTGCAGTCCCTGCATGACGCGGCAACGGAGGAAGGCCTCAGCAAAGCGAAACGTCTCAAGGCCGGCTATTTCGCGTGCTACGCGGTATCCGGGCTGATCGTTCTGCTCGGTATCGCGTTGATCGTCCCGCCGATCCATAAGGCGCTGGGGTTCTGAAGCGCTGGGTTTCTGAAACGTTAGGCTCTAGCCGCGCGCAAGCGTTGAGGGCGGGTCACCGTGCAAGGTGGCCCGCCCTCAACGCGTCTACACCCGACATGTCCACAACGAGCGCAGCTACGCATCTACACAGCCACGCAGCGTGCCGACGTGTGGTTTGAGTGTCACCTCTTAGCGCAGGTCGATGAGCTGGTTGGTGATGCGTGCGGTCGCGACGAGTTTGTTGTTCTCGTCATAGATTTTGATGTCGTGGCTCGTGGTGGTTCGGCCGAGGTGGGCTGGTGTGCACACTCCGCGCACCCGCCCGGAAACACCGCCGCGGTGGTGGGTGATGTTGAGGTCCACGCCTACGGGGGATTTCCCCTGGAGCCCTGAGTCGACGATGTGCAAGGCTGCGGCGAAGGAGCCAAGGGTTTCAGCGAGTGCCGCGCTGGCTCCGCCGTGGAGGATTCCGGCTACCTGGGTGTTGGTTTCAACCGGCATGGTTGCGGTGAGCTCTTCGACCGTGAAGGTGTCGAAGACGATCCCGAGCTTGGTGACCAGTTCTCCGGGGCCATGATGGCGTAGGTATTCCCACGCTACGTGCGGGATGTTCGCTTCAGTGAGTTCGGTAGCGAACGGATGGTTCTCGTGGGTAGCTTGGGTGGTCTTGTTGGTGCCGCCCGTTTCGGGTTTTGAGCTTTTGTCAGTCATGGGCATTAGGCTTTCATGTGTGAGTGCCAACGCCAAGTCTTCTTCGTCTAAATCTTCGTCTTCGTCCGAATCCAAGCCGCGTTTGCTCGTTATCGATGGGCATTCGATGGCGTTCCGCGCGTTTTTCGCTTTACCTGCAGAGAACTTCTCGACTGCTACGGGCCAATACACGAACGCGGTTCACGGTTTCGTTTCGATGCTGCTGAAAATGATTGAGCAGCGGGAACCGACCCATGTTGCGGTCGCTTTTGACCTTTCTGGGCCTACTATCCGTTCGCAACAGTATGAGGAATATAAGGGCGGCCGCGCCGAGACTCCGCCGGAGTTCGCGGGCCAGATCGAGTTGATCGATCAGGTCATGGCCGCTATGAACATCCCTACGTTGACGTATGAGGGCTATGAGGCTGATGACATTCTGGCGACGTTGTCGACCCGTGGCGCTGCGGATGGTTTCGATGTCCTGGTTGTCTCTGGTGATAGGGACACGTTCCAGTTGATCAACGATGACGTGCTGGTTTTGTATCCGATGCGCGGCATTTCGGATATCCCGCCGATGGACGCTGCCGCGGTGCAGGACCGTTACGGGGTTCTTCCGCAGAATTACCCGGATATGGCTGCGCTGGTGGGGGAGAAGGCCGATAATCTTCCGGGTGTTCCCCGTGTGGGTAATAAGACTGCGGCTAAGTGGATCAATCAGTATGGCTCGGTTGAGAAGATCCTTGAGCATGCTGATGAGATCAAGGGCAAGGTTGGTCAGAGTCTTCGTGATCACATGGATGATGTGCGCCGTAACCGTGAGCTGAACGCTTTGGTTCGGGATCTGGATGTGGATCTCACGTGGGATGACATGCGTGTGCGTGAACCGGAGTGGGATCGCATTGAGGACTTGTTTGATTCGCTTGAGTTCAATACGTTGCGCCGCCGTTTGAACGACGTGATGGGCGGTTTGAGCGAGGAAGAGTCCCCGGCTGTTGAGTTGCCGAATGTTGTTTCATTCACTGACGCTGAGCAGATTCGTGCATGGTTTGAATCTGTTGCTGGCGCGGGCGCTGATGGTGCGCCTGTTGCCGCGGTGCGCGTTGAGCTGTCGGCTGAGCACGCGGTGGGTGAGGCATCGGATGTTCTGAGCCTTTCGGTCGCGGTGCTTCCTGAAGAGTCGGCGCAGGCTGAGGCGTTGCAGGTTGATCTTGCCCAGTTGGATGAGCAGGCTACCGATGCGGTGGCGGCCTGGCTTGCGGATGCTGAGCGGCCGAAGGTTGTGTATGACCTCAAGCCGATGCTGAAGGCACTGTGGGCGCGTGGCTTGCAGTTGTCGGGTGTGATCGATGATGTCGCGCTCTCGGCGTATCTGGTTCAGCCGGACCGCCGTGGTTATGCGCTTGAGGATCTCTCCCAGCAGCACCTGAAGCGCACGCTGGGTGAAGCAGCGGCACAGAACGCCGGCCAGCTTGATTTAGGCCTGGATGAGGACGGTGCGGCCGTGGATGGCCGCGAGGCGGAACGTGCAGATGTCACGTTGCGTCTGCATTCGGTGTTGCAGCCCATGCTTGTTGATCGTGAAGCTCAAGACCTGTTGACGCAGGTCGAGGTTCCTTTGGCGAGCGTTCTGGCGCGTATGGAGGCCACGGGTGTGGCCGTGGATCTGGATTCGCTCGATGATTTGATCGATAGCTTCACCCAGAACATGAACCGCGCCCAACAGCAGGCTTTCGATGCGATTGGGCACGAGGTGAATCTCAGTAGCCCTAAGCAGTTGCAGACTGTTCTGTTTGAGGAACTTGAGCTTCCTAAGACCAAGAAGATCAAGACCGGTTACACGACGGACGCGGCCTCGTTGCAGGATTTGTTGGTCAAGACGGGACATCCGTTCCTTGAGGCGCTGATGGCTCACCGGGACGTGGCTAAGCTGCGGCAGACTGTTGAAGGTTTGAAGAAGACGGTTGCCGCTGATGGGCGGATCCATACGACGTTCTCCCAGACAGCCGCGGCTACCGGCCGGTTGTCTTCCTTGAACCCGAACCTGCAGAACATCCCGGTGCGTACCGAAGAGGGCCGCCGGATTCGCGACATCTTCACGTGCGGTGACAGCGCGGAGCTACTCACGGCGGATTATTCGCAGATTGAGATGCGCATCATGGCGCATTTATCTGGGGATGAGGCGTTGATCCAGGCGTTCAAGGATGGCGAGGATCTGCACCGTTTTGTTGGCTCACATGTTTTCGATGTAGCGCCTGAGGATGTGTCTGCTGAGATGCGTTCGAAGGTCAAGGCGATGAGCTACGGCTTGGCGTACGGGTTGAGCCAGTTTGGCCTTTCGCAGCAGTTGGGTATTTCGGTTGATGAGGCCCGCACGCTGCGGAACGACTATTTCAAGCGTTTCGGTGCGGTACGTGATTATCTCGATGAGGTTGTCGCTCAAGCCCGTGTGGACGGCTACACCTCGACCCTGTTGGGGCGGCGCCGCTACCTGCCTGAGTTGCATAGCGATAACCGTCAGTTGCGGGAGATGGCTAAACGGGCCGCGTTGAACGCGCCGATCCAGGGCACAGCGGCGGATATCATCAAGCTTGCGATGCTTCGCATCCCTGCCGCGTTCAAGGACGCGGGCCTGGAATCGAAGATGCTGTTGCAGGTCCATGACGAACTGATTTTCGAGGTCGGGGACGGTGAGCAGGAGAAGGTGCGTTCACTCGTAGTCGAGATCATGTCCAGCGCGATGGAATTGTCTGTTCCTTTGGATGTGAACATCGGTAGCGGGCGCACATGGCACGCCGCAGCACACTAGCGGCCGCCTGGCAAAGATTGAGTCTTTCACGGAAGATAGTGATCCACAGATGTTGGTCTGGAGTTGGAAATGAGTAGTGGCGCGGTGAATCAAGAGCGGTTCAGGGTTGTTCGGCATCGCCCGGACGGACCCCTGGGTAGCCCGGATCCGGTGACTGAGGCGTTCATTGAGGCGATGGCCTTAGGGTTCTTGGATGGGCGCCGCACGCAAGAGGAGATGCAGGGCAAGGTTGACCGTTTCCGTCAGGACCGTTCTCTGTTGACGATGGTTCATGATGACAATCAGCCCTCGATCGCACTGGATGCGGATATTCCCGTTGCGACGTTCGCGGAGTTCCCTGGCCAGCTGTGTGTGCGTGAAGGTGTCCTCGTTGATACGCATATGGTCACTGAGGTGACGGTGCGGACCTCGCACCGTCGTCGTGGTTTGTTGACCAAGATGATGCATGCCTCTTTCGATCGGGCTAAAGAGGCCGGGCGTCCGTTGGCGGCACTCACGGCGACCGAGGGCGTGATTTATGGCCGCTTCGGTTTTGGCGTTGCAGCGCATACCGGCACGTGCCGGGTCAAGGTTCTGCATGGTTTGCGTTTGCGGGCTTCTGCGATCAAGGCGATCGAGGATTCGGGTGTGCGCGTTGTAGTGCCCTCCTGGGAAGAGATGCCGGCGGTTCACCGTGAGTCTTCTGAGGCCTATGTCAAACGGACACCTGGCCAGGTTGCGCCTGTTTCTTCGCAGCGGCGCCGCGCCGCCGGCATCAGTAACTATTTGGCGGAGCCAGGGGAGAGCCACGATTTGCGTCCGCTGGTTGCGCTCGGTCCCGACGGTACAGTGCGAGGGCACGCGATGGCAGAGTTCTCCGGCTGGGATTCCCGCCCGTTCACGTTGAAGGTTCATGAGCTGATGGCCGCGGATCCTGTCGCGGAGCTAGCTTTGTGGCAAGCGTTAGGTGCCACAGACCTGGTTGAAGAGCTTTCGGCCGATTCGGTGGTTGCTGATCACGCGCTGCGTGTCGCGTTGATCAATGGCCGCGATGTGGTTGACGGTGTTACGCGCGATGCCCTGTGGCTGCGGGTTCTCGATGTTCCAGAGGCTATGCGTGCCCGCGGACTCAGCAGTGAGGGCTCCGTGGTCCTGGACGTCTCTGACCCTCTGGGGTATGCCCAGGGGCAGTTCCTGATCGAGGCAGACGAACATGGAACGAGGGTTACCGAAGCGCCGGAAGCTACTGATGGTTCCGGCGCGGATGTGCCGCACTTGAGCCTGGATGCGGAAGCGTTGGCTGCTCTATACCTTGGTACGTGCCGTGTAGCTGATCTGGTGGCTAGCGGGCGCGCCCAGGCTGATGGGGCCGACCTTGAAGCGCTTCACTTGTTGTTTCACTCGAAGGTGCCTCCGATTAACACAACCCACTTCTGATGTTCCGGTTGCCTGGTCATGATGGGCAGGGTCTTGATGATGGGGTCTTGACATTGGGCAGAGCCCTGCCGCGTGGCAGCAGTAAAAGAAGCTCATACTTCATTGACTGAATTATCCCCATAGCATAGACTTGGTTGAGTTGTGCACTTTGCGTGCCATCACGCGTGCGCAATTCCATATTGTTCACTACTTCAGAGCAGCACACTTTGAGCGAAACATTCGCGGCTGTTCTGACCGATTTACTATCCGTAACGGAGCCCCTACTACATGACCACTACGAACCCGGATCAGACCGGACTCCCGCAGGTCGCAGTCAACGACATCGGTTCGGAAGAGGAATTCCTCGCCGCTATCGACGCAACCATCAAGTACTTCAACGATGGCGATCTCGTTGAAGGTGAAGTCGTCAAGGTTGATCATGACGAAGTTCTGCTGGATATCGGCTACAAGACCGAGGGTGTAATCCCGTCCCGCGAGCTGTCTATCAAGCACGATGTAGACCCTAGCGATGTCGTCGAGGTTGGCGACACGGTTGAGGCACTTGTCCTGACGAAGGAGGACAAGGAAGGCCGTCTGATCCTTTCCAAGAAGCGCGCACAGTACGAGCGTGCTTGGGGCGATATCGAGAAGGTCAAGGAAGAAGACGGCGTCGTTACCGGTACCGTCATCGAGGTTGTCAAGGGTGGTCTCATCCTCGACATCGGCCTGCGTGGCTTCCTGCCTGCTTCCTTGGTTGAGATGCGTCGCGTCCGCGACTTGGCTCCGTACATCGGCCAGCAGCTTGAAGCGAAGATCATCGAGCTCGACAAGCACCGCAACAACGTTGTTCTCTCCCGCCGCGCATGGCTCGAAGAGACCCAGTCCGCGGTCCGCACCGAGTTCCTCAACAAGCTCGAAAAGGGCCAGGTTCGCGAGGGCGTTGTCTCCTCCATCGTCAACTTCGGTGCATTCGTTGACCTGGGCGGTGTTGACGGCCTGGTTCACGTATCCGAGCTGTCCTGGAAGCACATCGACCACCCATCCGAGGTTGTCGAGGTTGGCCAGAAGGTTACCGTCGAGGTCCTCGAGGTAGACATGAGCCGCGAGCGTGTTTCCCTCTCGCTCAAGGCAACCCAGGAAGACCCATGGCAGACCTTCGCCCGCACCCACGCACTGGGTCAGGTTGTACCTGGTAAGGTCACCAAGCTCGTTCCGTTCGGCGCGTTCGTTCGCGTTGAGGACGGCATCGAGGGTCTGGTTCACATCTCCGAGCTCGCTGAGCGTCACGTTGACCTCGCGGAGCAGGTTGTTCAGGTGGGCCAGGAGATCTTCGTCAAGGTCATCGACATCGACCTCGAGCGTCGCCGAATCTCGCTGTCCCTCAAGCAGGCCAACGAGGGTGTTGACCCAGAGGGCACCGAGTTCGACCCTGCTCTGTACGGTATGGCCGCAGAGTACGACGAGGCCGGTAACTACAAGTACCCAGAGGGCTTCGACCCAGAGACCAACGAATGGCTCGAGGGCTACGAGACTCAGCGTGCAGAATGGGAGCAGCAGTACGCTGCAGCCCAGGCCCGCTGGGAGGCTCACAAGAAGCAGGTCGCAGAGGCAATCGAGAAGGACGCAGAGGCCGGCGCACAGCAGGCATCCGTTCCAGCTCCAGCTTCCTACTCCTCCGAGGACCAGAGCGACGCCGAAGACAGCGGCACGCTCGCATCCGATGAAGCCCTTGCTGCACTGCGTGAGAAGCTCACCGGCAACAAGTAAGCGAATCATCCGCCCCGCGAGCGCGGCACAGACACGCTAGCGGGGTAGATAAACCAAGAGGGCGGTTCCGAAAGGAACCGCCCTCTTGGCGTATCTGAACCCGTTTGACGTATCTCAACCGTCTTACAGCATCCAGTGGGCTATTACAGTATCCAGTGGGTTATTCAGTTATTCGGCGGACAGGGGCTAGTTGTTGCCTTCCTCGGCGTCGAGGGTGGCTACCTGGATGGTTTGTGGGCCTTCGTTCGGGCGGATCAGCATACCGCGGCCGGCAGGGAAGTGGCGCGGCCGGATGCGCCCGATGATCGGGCCTTCGCTGCTATCGCCGTCCATGAGCAGAGTCACGGCACCGGCTTCACGCAGTGATGCGAAGAACGGCTCATACATGGTGCGTGATGCGCCACGGACGCGACGGGTGAGTGCCACATGCAAGCCGATGTCGGTGCTCATCGCGAGGAATGGGGTGAACGCGTGAAGCGGTGAGGCCGCCCCTGCGGTGAGGACGTCGTAGTCGTCCACGAGCAACACAATCCGCGGCCCTTCGAAGCCAGCCTTCTGTTGGGCGAGCGGGTCGGCTTGCACACGGGACTGCACCTCTTTGACCACCGCAGCGGTGAGCTGTTCAGCATGCATCGAGGTAGCTGCGTATCCGCCGAGGTATTCCTCCGGGATCGCGTTCTGCAGGTCACGGCGCGGATCAAAGACCGCGAACACGAGCTCTTCTGAGCTGTATTGGCTCATGAGTTCGTGGGCGAGCAGACGCAACAGGCTCGTCTTGCCGGCTTCCTCATCCGCGAGTACCGCAAGGTGCGGTTCGCGGCCGATGAAGTCCAGGTAACGGATCGCCTGATTGCGTTCCATAACACCAAAGCGCAAAAGCCCCGGAGTTGATGAAGGCGGCAGCTGGTCCACGTTGATGTGGGTCGGCAGCAGGCGCACGGTGCGCGGGGTCTGCTCGCGATAGTGGAGTTTGACGTACTCGACCGCTTCCCTGAACGCCTTGGTGAGGCCGTCATCGCTTGGCTCGTCATCGATACGCGGTAGCGCGATCTGGCCGATACGGCCGTCGATGTTAAAGCCACGGCCCGGCTTGTTCTTAGGCAGGTGCGCCGCGGTCTTGGAGCCGTGCATCGAGTCCGATGGTTCGGTCAGCCGCATCTCCAGCCGGGTTCCGAAGAAGGATTGCTGCGCCATCCGGACTTCGTTCCAGCGGGTGGCTGTAGCGATGATGTGGATCCCGTAGCCGCTACCGCGGGTCAGGAGAGAGTAGAGCGAATCCTGGAGGTCTTCAAACTCGTCGATCAAACCACCCCAACCGTCCACGAACACCACGACGTCACGCACATCGAGTTCGGGGTGGCGGCCGGATGCGAACATTTCACGCATCGTGGAGACCGAGTCGATGTGGAGGGACTCAAACAGCGCTTCGCGTTCGGTCAACAGGTCAGTGACTTCCTCCAAGGTTCGCCGCAACGCTTCGCGGCGTGTGCGCACGGCGACGCCGGCAGTGTGCGGAAGGCCCTCTATTGCGAGCAGGCCTGAGCCGCGCAGATCCAGACCGTAGAGGGTTATTTCGCGCGGTGAGTTCTCCAAGGCCAGCGAGAGCGCGATCGTGCGCAGAAGCGTGGACTTGCCGGTTGAAGGTCCGCCGAGGATCGCGATGTGGCCGCCCGAGTGGGCTAGGTCGAGTTCCCAACGCCCTTGCCACTGGTGCGCTGGGTCATCCAGAATCCCGATCGGAACCGGGAGGCTGTGCGATGTCTCCCCGGCGAGCTGGCCCGAAATCGCGGCAGGTTCCGGCGGCATCGAGAGCGCTTGATCCAGGGTGACCTTATCCGGCAAAGGCGGAAGCCAGATGGGGTCGGTCACGGCGGGGTACTTGCTCATCATGGCAACGGATGCGCTCAAGACGGTGGGCCCTTCGGCATCCTCATCATCCGACTGGGTGGCGGGCTTCGCGGCTTCCGCTTCGTCCTCGGCCTCGTCATAATCCTGGGCCATGGTGATGAAGTTCTGTGAATAGAACTGATCGATCAGCACGACGGGTACGGTGGGTTCCTTGGTCACCTCATCTTCTGCGGTTTCGATCGCTAGCGGGCCAGAGACGTAACCGGCTTTGAACTGCTCATACACGGTTGTATCCACTTTGAGGTAGCCGTAGCCAGGCAGCGGCGGCAGGTGGAAGGCGTCCGTGGTTTCGAGCACGGTGCGGGATTCAGCTTCAGAAAGTGTGCGTAGACCGAGCCGGTAGGACAGGTAGGTGTCGAGGCCGCGCAGCTTGCCTGCTTCGAGGCGCTGGGAACTGAGGAGCAGATGCACACCGATCGAGCGGCCAATACGACCGATCGACATGAACAAGTCGATGAAATCGGGTTGCGCGGTCAGTAGCTCACCGAACTCGTCAATCACGAGGAACAGGTGCGGCATGACCGGCAGGTTGCGGTTGCGGCGACGTGCCCGCTGATAGTCGGTGATGGAGGCGATGTTGCCTGCGGCTTTCAACTGTTCCTGACGCCGTAGTATCTCACCTTCAAGGCTCGCATAGATGCGGTCCACGAGCGACACATCGTCAGCGAGGTTGGTGACGATACCGGAGACGTGCGGGATGCCCTTGAACGGGGCGAAGGTCGCACCACCCTTATAGTCGACCAGAACCAGGTTGAGCTGTTCAGGGGAGTGGGTCAAAGCCAAACCGAGCACCAGTGTTCGCAGAAGCTCGGACTTACCCGAACCCGTTGCGCCTACGCACAGCCCGTGCGGGCCCATACCGTGCTGGGCGGCCTCCTTGATGTCCAGGCGAACAGGCTTGCCTTGCTGATCCAAACCGATAGGCACGGTAAGGAAGTCAGGGCCGAAGTTCGGCTCCCACGCCGCCTGTAAATGCGATTCGTTGAGCTCCTTGAGGCCCAGCAGTTGAGTGAACTTCATACCGGCTTGCTGCTCGGAGTGCTCAAGGGAATCGTGAGAGAGCCGCAGCGGGGCCAACACGCGGGAGATTGACTGGGCTAAGGCAACATCGGAATCATCCAAAACACCCTTGAGACGTTGTGCTACGGAACCATCAGAGTCCAGACGCTGAACCTCAACTTCCGCGGCGGCCTCAAGGTCCACCTCGCTGGCCGCGGCATCGTTCCTAAACCCGGCCCAATTACCCAGACCAGCCCAACTACCTATGCCAGTCTTACTACCCAGGCCCGCTCTGCGGCCTCGTCCACTTCCGTTATCTTGCCCAACATTGTTGTTGTGGACGGCCCTGTTGCTTTGTACGAGGCGTGCTGACACATCGCCGGGTTCTTCGAGCTGATTGCGTAGCGCGTGGATGACGGTGATGCCCATCATCTCTAGGTCCGTTGCGGTGCCTGCACTGAAGTTCTCTACCGGGCCACTATGCCGCAGATCGACGATGAGCAGACGCGGCTGGTTGAGGTTTACAACGGTGTAGTCCGCTGGTGTGCGCCGTAGCTCAGCGGTCGCCTGGTAGCGGCGCTGGATGTTGCTGCGCAGCAGAGATGCCAGCTCCGGCATCGTCTCGCAGATGCGTGGCACGGGGCCGAAAGCGGTTGGTTGGTCTTGGTCGAGAATGTGGGGGAGCCTGCGCACCCACTCCCACTTATCGCGGTGAACCGGCGGCACGAGGAACGCGAGCTGGAGGTCTTCAGGGGAGTGAAGCGCAACCGCCTGCAGGACCAGGTTGCGGATCGCTTGATCGCAGAACTCGCTATCCCCGATGACTGAGACCGTGTGGTCGGCGCCCAGGTGAACCAGCAACGGCATGTCTGGGGTCGTGGAGAAACGGTCTTGGAGAACATCGAGTTGCTGTTCGAGGTGAGGGTCGGTGCTTTCTAGTGACTGGTCTTCGCCTTCAAGGCGGAACTCGACGCCCGTGGCATCGCCGATGCCGCATCGAACATTGAGGTAGTCGCTGTGTTGGCGGCGCCGCTCCCACAGCCGCGATGGGGTGAAGATCAACTCGACGAGTGCGTTGGTGCGCGGGTCAGTGATTTGGGCTCGGGAACGCCGTTCGTCTTCTTCTGTACGCAACTCGTGGTGGCGTTCTTCGAGGTATTCAAGGTAGTTGTCGCGCAACTGTTTGCGGCGGCGGGTCTGTTTACCGTTTTGCGAGGTCATCATGACGATCGCGCCGATCACGGTCACGATCATCATGAGCGCTCCAACCGCCGCGAAAGGGGAGCCCCGGAACAGCATCATGACCGTCATCGAGCCAGCCATACCCAAGAGTGGGATGAGGCCGAGGAACCCCATGTTGCCGGCTCCACCGTCTTCGATCAAGGGCGGGCGGCGGACCGTCTCAAGCTCGGGTTCCGCTGCGGGTGGCTCGGAGCGGGCCGGGCGGTGGAACAGTCCGTTGTCTTCCAGGGCAGTCAGGGATCGGTTGTGTGTGGTCATGATGTAGCTTTCGCGACGGAGAGCACGGTTGCCCCGAGCTGGGCCACTTGCAGGCGCTCCCGTTCTGAGAGCAGCTCCATATTCAAACGGCCACCGGTGGCGACGTGAGCGTCAAAGCTCAGTTCTGGCAGGTTGGTTTTACGGCTGATCGGCAAGTGGGAACGCAGGTTGGTGTGACGCACGGATTGTTTGGTGAGTCTGACTTGCCGCTTTGATGCGTGGATGCTGTCAACCATGACTGGCACCAGCGCTACGTGCGGGTAGCTGTGGTGAATGTAGTTACAGAAGGATTCGGCAACATCGACCGCTGCCGGGTACATCGGGATCGGAACGATCAGCGCGTGCAAGCCCGGATAGAAGGCGTGCATCACGTGATCGCTCATCGGCAGGTCAAGGAGCGTAACCGCAGCAGTCTGGGACAAGAACTGGAAGGTGTTCTGCATCAGGGCTCTGTCATCGAGCCGCTCGTCGCTATCTCCCCACGGCAAGAAGCGCAGGTGCCGGGAGATCTCATCAGAATATGTATGAAAGTGCTGGTGGACAGGAACATCCCTTTGGTTCATGAGTTCAGAGAGCCTCTCAAGCCCTTTGTCCTCACTCACCTTTCGCGGGTTGCGTGGCCCGAGCCTGCGTAAGGTGGCGCCGTCACGGTTGAGCACATCTACCACGAGCGTGGGTTCTTTGCGGCTGTCCGCTAACTGATGCCCCAACAGAGCCACAGTTGAGCTCGCACCGGAGCCTCCCAGGGGGCTCGTGATGCCGATTCGGCGGCCCGTGAGCACCGAGGTCTGGCAGCCTTTGAGTGCCCGCTGGTAGGCCTCCGGGAACGGGTCTGACACCACCAGGTTCACGACCGAGCGCGTCGCGCGAACCCACCAGGAATCTCCAGGCGTGGTTGTCGTGTACCTAGGCACCGCGGCTTTCTTCTCGGGGCGGGCCGGGTTCCTCTTTCTCAAGGGATTGGCTGGCATCGTGGACTTAGAGTACATTCTCGGGCCTTTCACCTTTCCTGCGGGCTACTGACCGGTAAAGGACTCGATCAGGCGCGCATACAGTCCGAACGCGCCCACCAGGACAGGGAAAATAGACAAGGTCAGCAAGGTTTCGAAACGGCGGGCCGTTAGACGCAGGCCCGCGGCCACATGCTCTGGCATACGCCATAGCGGCTGTGTCAGGATCACGACGATCAGCAGGGCGAGCGTCAACGGCATGATCCACACCGGTATCGAAACGGAGGACAAGCTCACCCAGAACACACCGCCGACGATCGCGGAACCCAGCATGCAGGTTCTCTCTGCAACCAACGGCATGTGGCGGGAACGCAAGGACACTAACGCGATCGTGATCAAAACGAGCGCAGTGACCCAGGGATCGTTCCTGGAAGGCCCTAGCAGGAAGACTGCTGTGAGCATCGTGAAGCACATGAGCCATATCAAGATGGCCATGCCGGCGTGTGCGCGCCTCACGCGTGAGGCTACGTCGCTGCGGTAGGGGCGTTTGCCGTCGGCGAGGTCATCATCCACACGCGTGAGGCCGGACAAGATGAGGGCGATGCGGGGAATGATGCCAACCAGGATGCCGCTGATAGTGAGCATCCAGAGCCCTAGATGCATGTCGCCAAGGTTGAGGATGAAACCTAGATACCACACGCCCACTGTCATGAGCGAGGCAATACCTGTAATGAGTGCTGTTTGCCACGCCCTGTGGTTGATCCCAAGGGCTAGAAGTGTGGCTGCGATCCACGCGTTGACGATCATCCACCCGAGGAACGGCTCGGGTTCGGCGAAGAACACTGTGAGGGTCAGAAGGGCTGCCGAGACAGTGGTGAGTTCGATGTCGGTGCGCCACCAGCGGTGATCGATAGCCGTCATCGCGATGAGAGGAAGGACCGTTGCGGTGAGTCCCCAGGTAAGGAATGTTGCGCTACCAGGGTCCGGTAGAAGGCTGAGCGCTAGTGGCACCGCGAGCAAAACGAGAAGTGCTGTGCTGAGTAGCCGCGATTTTGAGAAGCTCACCGTGGCAGATTGCCCCGCCGTGAGTTCGGCGCTGGTGTCTGCGAGGTCGTAGACAACCGGGGAGCGGACGACCTCGTCGCGGCGATCTAGCCGGATGAGAGCGCCGTCAGTGATTTTCGCGTCAGCGAGGGTTTCGTGGAGGGCGAGGCTACCGCCACCCACCGGGGTGAGGGTCAGCTCTTGTGGGGCGGCTTTGTTGCCGGCGCGGGTGTGTCTGAGGATCTGCGGGATGAGCTCGCCAACGCTGACACTTGCCGGCAGGAGCATTTCTATGTTGCGGTCTGTAGCTAAGACAGTGACTCTGCGGTATCCGGTGCTCACCATGGGGCAACCTCGCCGACAGTGCGCTCTATTGAAATGGGTGTCTCGGTGGGTGTCGAGGCGCGATTCATACGTTCGTTTTGTTCTTTAAACAGGTTGGAGATAAAGGAGAAGCCGACGCAGCCGGCGCAGATGAGGGCCGCGATGATCAGTCCGATCACGATGTGTTTGATTCCGGAGGTGAATGTGCGTCGGCGCCGGTCGTTGCCGTATAAGAGTGCGAGGCTGAGTCGCTGCCGACGAACAGCTACTGATTCGAGAATCTGCTCGTCATGGTTCTGCATGGTTCTCCTTTAGCGCATTCACAGAAGCAGAGGTGATCGCGCGGCCGATTATGCATGAGTCATGTTACAAGCAGCTTAAGGACGGCCAAAAGTAGTATGACGCGAACTCCTGTGTGTCTCCGATGTGTCTCATGTGCTGGCCTGTTGTTTCAAGGGCTAGCGCTGATTGTTTGATCCTGTTGTTGCGAGTCGCGGCTGAGCTTAACGTTATTTCAAATTTCTAGAGTTTTCGGGTTTTTGGGGTGTTTTCTGGTGGTG
>NZ_KV788968.1:0-3384 GCF_001807395.1 Arthrobacter sp. HMSC06H05
GTAATGCTGTAGCGAATATCGGCTAGCCAAGGGTGTGCCCCCTCTTCTAAGGGGGGTAGATGGACTGTTCTTTCAGAAAGTTGTGACACATGCACTTTGATATCCATCACGCGGCCGCTACGCAGACTGTTACAGCAACCAACAGCGCCGCTGATGATCTGGATGATGCTTTCGCTGATGTGAAAGCTGGGTTGGATGGTATGCAGGAGGTGTTGAAGCATTCTCCTGCTGTTGCTGGGGCGTTAGTTGCTGTTAAAGAGGGTGCTGTTGAGCCTACCGCGGATGGTGTGATGTCTAAGATCCGTACCGCAACAGGCTCCACGAGTGATGCGTTGAAGCTGTATTGGGGTGGGGATCAGCAGATGTCTGCCAACGTGTGCCCAGTCCCAGGCAATATCGACATGCCGGGGGTGAGGTGAGTGAGCTTCAACGTCGTAGAGGTTGATGATCCGGATGAGATCCGCACACGGGTATCTGGTTTGCGCTCGAGGTTTGGTGATGCAGCTGATGCCATGAAAACCGTGCATGCTCGGTGGCGTCCTATTCAAGGCCAGTATGTAGCGCCTGAGGCTCCTACCGTGGTCGAGGCGATGAAGGTCCCTGAAAAGACGGTCGGTGAGTTTGATGACGCCGGCGAATCTATCAAGAGGGTGCTGGGAGACTATGCGACTAATCTTGATGGCCTGATGCAACGCCGTAGAGCACTCATGGACAAAATCAGTAACTATGAGGCGATGAATCCTGATGATGACGATGACGCGGGGCGTGACGAGAAAGAGAGTCTGCGTAAGGAAATCGAAGCTGATGCTTCTGTGTTGGCGCAGGATAAGGACGATGTCCAGAACCGATGCCGTGACAGCCTGCTAGCTATCAACATTGACGGTAAATCAGCTAAGAATGCACAAGACAAGGCCCCGCAAGCACATGAAGCCAACGGCGGGGCAGACTCGAACTTCTTTCAACAGACGTTGAATGAATTCACCGGAGCGAATGATCTAGAGGGCGTTGCTGGTGGGATCACGCAAAGCGTCGCGTTTGGGTTGAGTAGAACTGAAAATGCGTTGACCTTTGCAGGGGTGAAGTACACCACGCTTCAGGTTCGAAATAATTGGGCACCTGGGTGGCTGCAGTGGATTGCAAAAAGCAGCAAATTAGGTGAGCGCCTCGTTAAATGGACGACCGGATGGGAACCAGCGCTCCTCGTAAGAGTCGGGAGACGAACTGCGAGCAGTTTCATCAAGGGAAAGCACCCTGGCAACATCGCGCGTAAGCCAGAGAGCTTTAGGGACTTCCTACGTCTACTGGTAGGACGAACCATTTACGGAGTCAGTGAAGTAAAGAACCGCAAAGCGAACAAGTATCAAGCCAAACGGAAAGCCAAACTCATTACAGCCTCGAAGTGGGTTGGTCGCTCCTCCGTTTTGCTCGCTGGTGGCGTCAACTTCGCGAGCAGTTGGCAGGAAGACTCCAGGAAATACCCAAGTATGGGCAACGTTGAGAAGGGGTTGCGGGCGGGGGCAACCGCTGGGGCAACTGCCGGTGGGGCTGCACTTGGAGCCAAAGGGGGTGCAGCTCTCGGCGCCGCAATCGGCTCCTTCGGCGGCCCCGTGGGCACTGCTGCCGGTGCCGTTATTGGCGGTGTCGTCGGCGGTGTTGTTGGAGGGAATGTGGGCAGTTGGGTTGGTGACAGGTTTAAAGAAGGAATGGACTGGTTTAAGAATCTGTTCTGACTGGGCCCGTTTTCGCCTGGTTAGCGGGGCCTGTTGTGCTGCTGCTTTGGTGTGGTGGCTGGATTTTAGGTAAAGGTGAGAAACGTGAAGGGTGGCGTTGTTTATGGATTTTCCAGATGTTGAGATTAAGATTCCGGAGCATCCTGATGCGAAGTTCAGGTTGCCTATCCCGGAGGACTGGGAGGTCGATGACTCCGGTAGTGATAATGGGGTGTTCATCTATAAAGGACGGCCTTCTGAACTCTGGAGTGTTGAGGGGTTTCGTTCTAATTTCGTGATCATCCAGAGGGCTTATGATCAGCGGCACGCCACGGATGAGGGCTATTACAACGAGATCCTCGCCACGGATGCTGGGTTAGCAGACCAACTGGCGGAATACCGCAATATTCACCTGGGTTGGGACACTCTGGGTGGGGATGATACTGCGGCCGTGTTGCGTGTGGCTTCTTACCGCAATGAGGAAGGTACACCGGTGGTGTTGTATCAGTGGAATGCGATACGCGGCGGTATTGAGATGAATGTGGCGTTGACATTCCATGCGGCACTA
Organism: Arthrobacter sp. HMSC06H05; assembly: GCF_001807395.1. NCBI lineage: Bacteria > Bacillati > Actinomycetota > Actinomycetes > Micrococcales > Micrococcaceae > Arthrobacter > Arthrobacter sp. HMSC06H05. The sequence continues at coordinate 2,278 of NZ_KV788968.1, forward strand.
CTTTTCGCGTGGGCAGACGTTGCATATATGTGGGCGAAGGAATTCGAATGGGCAGTGTAGAGAACAATCACAAGGAACAAGAAACCAGAATCGTTCTAAGCTGGGAACAATACCAGTACATGGTTGGTGGTGAATACGAAGGATATGGTCCCACACTTCATGATGTAACCGGCACTTGTGTGTTGACTAATGGTGAAGCAGAACCGGGCTATGAGCAGTTCTGGAAGATCTTTCACGCCACGCTAGGTGCGGTGAAAGTAGGGCGTCGACGTGCCGACGGCACCGTTAATGCTGCTCACGTGTGGACAGGCCCGGAAGGCGTTATCTCTACGGTAGAGAATCACACTGATGGCATCGTGACGATGATGGCTGCAGATCGTGACAGCCGGTTCACGCTTTTGATTGACAGTATGGTTTTAGGGCGGCGTAACTTCCGGCGAGACTATGAGCCAGGGCATGGAGTGATTAAGAAGAAAGACTTCCTGACTGTTCTCATCCCTGATGATCTACCGGCTTCTGAGCTCGCCGACTCTGTGAAAGCCCTCGCTGATTCCGTGAACCACATTCAGCCTGAGATGGCCAAAGATCTGGTGGATGGCCAATACGAGATGATCGTGGTCGAAGGAACCTATCAAGCAGGTGATCGTGACGAGGCCGGTGTGGTGATCTATCTTGATACTCCACACGGATATCTGCTCTATGACACCGAGCGCCGCATGTTGCGTAAAGAGCACCAGCTACACCCTGCACCCGGCTGGTACATCCTTCAACGCGCTGTGGCTCTGCTTCCACCTCAATGGCTCATAGAAGTCTGGCAAGACGAATCCGAACCAGCGGCTAGCTGAGCTCGGGGAGGTAGGGGGGACAGTGTCTACAGAGGACAATCTACTATGGGTTGCCATGCTTACTTGGGCGGTGTTGTATTGGATTTACTACGTCAAGGCTGTACGTCATCCGAAGAATTCCTGGCGGTATGAATATTCCGGCTGGTGCATGAGACATTTGCATTTATATCCATACGTTTCGCTCATGCTCGGATTTATTTCGGTGGCGGCACTGCTCGGTCAACTGGATATACCGAAGTTCGTGCTGTTCTGGTTCGTAGGG
>NZ_KV788968.1:3404-60671 GCF_001807395.1 Arthrobacter sp. HMSC06H05
GTTCTGGTTCGTAGGGGTGCCAATGTACGCCAGCATAGCTCTTTCTTTTATTGGGCTTCTTGGGGCAGGCGGTGTTCCTCTTCCTTATCCGTTGGTGCCTAAGTGGTTTGTGAAGCAGCGTCGAGAGGAATGGGCGAGGAGCAGAGCCAGGCGAAAGGTACGGGCACGAATTAGGCGTGAACGTAGGCGTCTCCGCAAGAGGAAGTGGCCCCCTCGCTGATTCGAAAACCGGCTTGGCGGAGAGCTAAATGAGTCCGGGGAGGTAGGGGACAGTGTCTCTAGGGGACAATCTATTCTGGGTCGCCATGCTTACTTGGGCGATATTGTATTGGATTTACTATGTCAAGGTTGTACGTAACCCGAAAAATGAGTCGTGGTGGGAATCGCCCTGGAGTGTCTTTAGCTTTTACCTATATCCCTACCTTGCGCTCATGTTTGGTTCTCTCTCGGCTACATTCCTGCTTGTGCAGCTCGGTTTGCCTAAGGTTGTGGGATATTGGCTCCTGAAGTTGGTCCCGTGGGGTGTCATCCTTTGTGTGGCTATTGCTTTTCTCGGGTTAGCCGGTGTCCCACTTCCTTATCCGTTCTTACCCAAGTGGGCGGTGATGAAACAGAAAGAGGACTTGGTTAGAACCATAGGTTATATCAAAGAGTACATGCAGAAATTGCGGGACCGCCTGCGTTCCCGCAGAAGAAAGTAGGCCACTCAGTGATTCGAAAACCGGCTTGGCGGAGAGCTAAATGAGTCCGGGAAGGTAAGGGACAGTGTCTGCAGAAGACAATCTACTCTGGGGTGTCTTGCTGGTTTGTGCGGTGTTGTATTGGATTTACTATGTCAAGGTTGTGCGTAAACCGAAATCTGATGCGTGGTATGACTCAGTCTGGAGTCTTGGAAGCCTGTATATATTTCCGTATGGATGGCTCGCTGCAGGTTCTGTTTCGGCGGCGCTATTGCTCGCTCAGCTAGATATGCCGAAGTTCGTGCTGTTCTGGTTCGTAGGGGTGCCAATGTACGCTGGCATAGCTATTGGATTTATTGGTTTTCTCGGGGCGGGCGGTGTCCCTCTTCCTTATCCGTTCTTACCTAAGTGGGCGGTGAAGAAACAGAAAGAAGAATGGGCAACTGCTATCGCCTGGCTGAAAGGTCGCGTACGAAAGCGGCGTGAACGTAGACGTCGCCGCAAAAGAAAGTAATGCACAGTCCCTGTAGAGAACAACCCGCTTCTTCCCCTTGAACTCGCCGGAGTACCTCCCGGGCATAGTTCAATCCTTCGCGAGCCGAAGTGCGCACCATTCCCAGGACGCTTCAGGGTTCTAGACTTGAGAGCATGCCAGACTCCGTGCTCACGCCTCAGAATCCTGAACCGCGATACTCCAGTGAACGCGCCCCTGATACCCGTACACGGGAATCTCTGGATCAAGAAGTAGTGAGGATCTGCCGAGACCTGATCCGCATCGACACCACCAACCTCGGCAGCTATCCAGACGCCGCAAATGAACGTCCCGCCGCCAAATATGTGATGGAGCTACTCCAGGAAGTCGGCCTCGAAGCCACAATGTATGAGTCCGCGCCAGGCCGCGCCAGCGTCGTAGCCCGCATCGAAGGCCGCGAACCCGACCTGCCCGCGCTCGTAGTGCACGGTCACCTCGACGTCGTACCAGCACAAGCCGAAGACTGGTCCGTCAACCCGTTCGAAGCAGTCATCAAAGACGACATGATCTGGGGCCGCGGAGCCGTAGACATGAAAAACATGAACGCGATGATCCTCACCACCGTGCGAGACATGGCACGCCGCGGACTCAAACCACGCAGAGACCTCATCGTCGCGTTCTTCGCAGACGAAGAAGCAGGCGGCGAATACGGTGCACTATGGATGGTCAAAAACTATCCAGAAGTATTCGCTGGCGCAACCGAAGCCATCAGCGAAGTCGGAGGCTACTCAACCACCATCAACGGCGAACGCGTCTACCTCGTCCAAACCGCCGAGAAAGGCCGCGCCTGGGGCGCACTCACCGCCCACGGCCGTGCCGGGCATGGATCCGCCGTAACACACGAAAACCCGATCGTGCACCTGGCCACCGCTATCGCCCGCATCGCAGGCGATGACTGGCCCCGCGAATACAACGAAGCGACCACAGCCCTACTTGAAGGCATCGCGCACATCACCGGCACAGAATTCGCCCCCGACAACCCCCAGCCGCAACTAGAAGCACTCGGGCCCACCGTGAAGTTCATCGCGAACACACTACAGACAACAAGCAACCCGACCGTCCTGAAAGCCGGCTACAAAGACAACGTCATCCCACAAGAAGCCCTAGCGCGGCTCGATGTGCGCACGCTACCCGGTAAGCACGAATCCACGCTTGAACGCATCGCTGAACTCGCAGGAGAACACGTCACCTACAGCATCGACCACCACAGGCCATCAGTCAGCGCCCCAATCGATGCCCCCATCTTCGATGCAATGCGGCAGGCACTGAACCGCCACGACCCCGGCTGCCACGTACTGCCATACATGCTCGGCGCAGGAACCGATAACAACGCTCTAGCCGACCTCGGAATCAACGGATACGGCTTCGCTCCACTCCTGCTCCCAGCCGAACTAGACTTCACCGGCATGTTCCACGGGATCGATGAACGAGTACCCATCGAATCGATCACTTTCGGCCGCGCCGTACTCTCCGAATTCCTCCTCGACTACTAGCGCCCACAACCCATAGAGCCCCTACCACGAACGGAAAGGACATCACCGTGTCTGATCGAGTCACAGCAATCCTGACTCCCGGCCTGCTAGAAACCCTGCGTGAGCGCGCACCTGAATACGACCAGAACAACGAGTTCGCGGCCCAGGATGTGCGCGACCTCGCAGAAGCCGGCTACTTCACCGCTACGTTGCCAGTTGAAGAAGGCGGGGCAGGGTGGAGCTTCGCAGACCTGGTGCGCGCCGAAAGGATGCTGGCAGCCGCGGCACCTGCCACCGCGCTGGCCGTGAACATGCACCAGGTGTGGTGCGGCGTCGACAAGATCCTGCGGTCCTGGGGCGATGATCGGCTCGCGTTCATGCGCCAGTGGGTTTCCGAAGGCGAACTATTGGCCTTTGGGGTCTCCGAACCAGGCAACGACGCCGTGCTGCTGGACTCCTACACTCAAGCGACCCCAGGGCAAGGCGGCTATACCCTCAACGGCCTGAAAGTCTTCACCTCCCTAGGTCCGGCGTGGACGCGGCTGGGCGTCATGGGTAAACATGACGGCCAGCTGCTCTACGGGTTCGTGGAACCACAGGAAGGCGTGCAGCGAGTCGGGGAATGGGACGCACTCGGCATGCGGGCTTCCGGATCATTTGCCACCAAACTCACCGACGCATGGATGAAAGAAGAGACCATCCACACCCGTTTTGAGCCGTGGGATGCCACCGAGCCGCTGGTTGCGGCGATCTTCGCCTCCTTCCTGACCCTCACCGGTTCGGTGTACGTCGGCATCGCAGACCGCGCGCTCGAGCTCGCACGCACGAGCGCGAATGAACGCACATCCCGCTCAACCGGGCTGGCGCTCTCACAACAACCGGCGCCACGTACGCTTATCGCGGAGGCCGGCATGAAACAGATCGCGCTCGATGCAGTGGTCGAATCAGTCGTCAACGAACTGGATGCTGGACTCAACCCGAGCCCGGCAACAGTCGCACGGTGGGTGACATTGCGCACGATGGCTACCGACACCGCCCAAGCCCACATCGAGACCGCCCGAGCACTCTCTGGTGGAGCCGGGTTCACGCGCACCTCAGAGATCTCGCGTCTTTACCGCGACGTTGCGGCAGGTATGCACCATCCGTCGCAACGCCCATCGGCGATGGAATCTGTGGCTAACTGGCTGGTTGGTCCGGTGGAACACACCACTAACAGCTAGGTTGTGTCCGCTCGGCACGATACCCTGCAGTGGTGGAATGGTTATACGCAGCGATCCTCGGCCTCGTTCAAGGGCTGACTGAGTTTCTTCCGATCTCTTCATCCGCGCACTTGCGCATCACGGGGTCTTTCCTGCCTGGCGGGTCTGACCCTGGCGCGGCATTCACCGCGATCACCCAGCTAGGCACCGAGACCGCGGTCTTGCTGTTCTTCTGGCGAGACATCGCGCGGATCATCAAGCACTGGTGCCTAGCGCTCGTGGGGAAGATGCCGCGCAATGACCCCGACGCGCGTATGGGTTGGCTGATCATCATCGGTTCGATCCCGATCGGCGTGCTCGGTCTGCTACTGGAAGAACAGATCGACACAACCTTCCGCAGTCTGTGGATCGTGGCGTTCATGCTCGTGTTCTTCGGCCTCTTGCTCGCGGCCGCGGACTCCTTGGGTAAACAACGCCGACAGCTACAAGACCTCACCGTCAAACACGGTATTCTCTATGGTTTCTTCCAAGCGCTCGCGTTGATCCCTGGCGTATCCCGTTCAGGCGGAACCATCACGGGTGGTTTGGCCCTCGGCTATTCGCGTGAAGCCGCTACCCGCTACTCATTCCTGCTAGCGATCCCCGCGGTCATGATCTCCGGCGGCTACAAACTCGCGAAAGCACTTAAAGACGGTTTCGACGGCCCATACGGTGCAGGCCCCACCGCGTTGGCGACCGTCATCGCGTTCATCGTCGGTTTCGTAGTGATCGGATGGCTGCTGCGCTACATCTCAACCCACTCGTTCCGCCTGTTCGTGTGGTACCGCATCGCGCTGGGCTTCATCCTGTTCGTCCTGCTCGGTCTTAACCTCATCGACCCAACGGTCTAAACGGGCGAGCCACACGGTAGCCTCGAATGATAAGTGTTATGCCCGCGTTCCACCCCGTAACGTAAGGAGAGCCCGTGCAGTCTTGGCCACGACCACACGTTCCTCAGGTCCCCGGACAACCACCAGCGATGCGGTTGTTCGATACCTCGACAGGAAAGATCGAAGAGGTCAAGACGAACGATCGTGCATCCATCTACGTGTGCGGTATCACCCCTTATGACGCCACACACTTAGGGCACGCCTCAACGTATGTGACCTTTGACCTGCTGATCCGGCAGTGGCTCGATGCTGGCCTTGAAGTGAACTACATTCAAAACGTGACCGACATCGACGACCCGCTCCTGGAGCGGGCCAACGATACCGGCGTGGATTGGGAATGGCTCGCTGAAGACCAGACCAACCTGTTCCGCGGCGACATGGAGGCGCTACGGGTCATCCCACCGCAGCACTACATGGGCGCGGTTGCCGCGATCCCGTGGGTTGTTGAAGGCGTTGAGAAGATGCTCGCCGACGGTGTCGCCTACCGTGTGCGCGGTGCGGCCGGTGAGCCAGACGGGGATGTCTACTTCGACTCCGCGGCAGCAGCAACGGACGCATGGCGGTTGGGGGACGTGTCTCACTACGACGCCGAAACCATGAACGAGTTCTTCGCCGAACGTGGCGGCGACCCGGACCGTCCAGGTAAACGCGACCCGTTGGATCCGCTGTTGTGGCGGGTGGCCCGCGAAGGGGAACCATCCTGGGACGGCGGGACCCTCGGTGACGGCCGGCCCGGCTGGCACATCGAATGCTCCGTCATGGCGGCCCGCCTCAACGACGGTCCGCTCACCGTCCAGGCCGGCGGTAACGACCTCATCTTCCCGCACCACGAGTTCTCTGCAGGCCATACGGCCGCTGTTTCCGGTCACCGTCTTGCCGAACACTACGCACACACCGGCATGGTTGGCCTTGACGGGGTCAAGATGTCGAAATCGCTCGGCAACCTTGTGCTCGTCTCAAAGCTGACCTCCGAAGGGCGCGATCCACGAGCGATCCGCGCGGTTATCCTGGATCATCACTACCGTGACGACTGGTCTTTCGAACACGAAGATCTGGAACGCGCCGACCAGCGCATCGCAACGTGGGAGAGCGCCCTGGGCCGCAGCACCCAGCAGCAGGCGGAGGACGTGCTCGCTCGCGTGCGGGCCGCACTTGCCAACGACCTCGATGCGCCAGCTGCCTTGGCCGCACTCGATGAATGGGCCGCGGCAACGCACGATGGGCCAGCTACTTCCGATGCGGCCGCTCGCTTGGTCGCAGACGCCGTCAATGCTCTACTGGGTATCGAACTGCAGCCTGCCGGGAACTAGGACTTTCTAGGACGTGAGGTCGTCGCGGCCAGAAAGGTAGCGGCGGAGCTCTTCCGCAATGGCCTCCCCATCGATGCGCTCCTGCGGAGTCTCCTGTTCGGTCTGTGCATGTTGTTGTTTAAGCTCCGAAAAGAGAGTTGCCAGCCGCGGGTCTTCCGCGGCCGCGGCATCGAGGGCCTCTTCCCACTCTTCGGCGTGTGCGCGCAAACTATCGGTTGGCAGATCCAAACCGAAATGCTCATCGAGCGCCGCAATCAGAGCGATCTGGGCCTTCGGATCCTGCAGCGCGGCAACATAGCGCGGCACATCAACCCACACATCCAGAACAGGTAGACCCGCCGCCCACGCGGTATCCGAAAGCACCGAAACAATGCCGGCAGGGCCCACATCCACCGAACGATCCGCTGAAGTCAGCGAACGCAGAGCCCGAGAGTCAGAGGTCAAGCGCGCCTGGACGTTCGCTGAATGAGGTATCTGTTCAGCGGTGGCGTGCAAGGCTGTGACCATAACAACGTTCAGGGCTTCGGCGTGCATCAAAACCTCACCAACAAACGAGATCCACCGCATGTTAGGTTCCGGGCCCAGAGCAACCACGACGTCCAAACCGGTCGGGGTGCGGAACCGATACAACCGCGTAGTAGGCCAAGCGAGTTTAAGGTTTCCGTTGACACCTGCAACACGTGAAGGTCGATTGACGAGGAAGTCGTAATATTCTTCAGGATCTAACTTGGCCGCCAAGGTTGAATCGACATGTTCAAGAATCCATTCCACGGCACTGGTCGCGGCGTGGCCAGCGTTCTCAAAGCCACCGAAAGCCGCGATCAAAACAGCCGGACGCAACTTATCCGTACTCGAACCCGAGACTGGCTGGGCGCGCACCCACTCCTTGACCGAATCAAACGGCACCGACTCATACGGTAATGATTCGAGCGGTTGAGTGCTCTCACGGTCACTGCTCACGTGCTCAGTCTCCTCACCTTCAAGCATTTATTCGTTACCCTAGTCACCCTCTCGGCGAGTGAAAAGACCAACCGATTAATCGGTTCGCGTTTTAGGACCTAAGATATGAGTCATGCCTACCGAAGGTGCCACCCAGCCGTGGTACAACCGTCCGCTCCCGCTCGGGAGTATCGGTGGCGTACCCGTTTCACTATCCACATCCTGGTTCTTCGTAGCCTTAGTCCTTCCCATCGCCGTGGTTGTGGTGGTCCAAGACTGGCTGCCAGGAACCACTACCGCTGTAGCGATCATCTTGGGGCTTCTACAGACAGTCGCCCTCATGTTCTCGGTTCTCATCCACGAGGTCGCCCACGCGCTCGTCGCTAAGGCACTCGGTTGGAAAACCACGGGCATCGAAGTCACGCTGTGGGGCGGGCACACGAGCTTCGATACGACGAAACCGAAAGCGTCGCAATCGTTCTTCGTCTCGATCGTGGGGCCGCTCACCAACCTTGCCCTTGCAGCGATCATCTATTCACCCATCTGGCTGGGAGCCCAACTTCCCGATGGGCCGCTGAAGTTCTTCATCATGATGACGGTCATCGCGAACCTCGCGATCGGCGTGTTCAACCTCTTACCAGGCCTACCCCTGGATGGCGGCAGGGTAGTTGAGTCAATCGTGTGGGGTATCGCCGGGCGCCAGCCGATCGGCACGATCGTTGCCGGGTGGATCGGCGGGATTCTCGCTTTGGCTGGCGGAGTCAGCGTTATCGTGTTCTTGGTGCAGGCCCAACACAACACCAAGTTCGTGACGCTTCTGATGCTGTTGGTCATGATCGTTCCGCTGCTTGATGGAGCGGTCAAGTCAGTTCGGTTGGGGCACTTCCGTTTGCGGATCGAAGGCATGCAGGCCGGGCAGTTGATCAGCCCCGTCGTGCGCCTTGCTCCTCACGCTTCAGTGGCCGATGCGGTTGAGGCAGGGGTCTTTGACGACACCGTTGTCCTGGTCCTAAGCCAAGACGGAACGCACTTGTACCGTGTGCGCCCGGAACCGCTTCAGAACATGCTTCCTGCTGTGTATGCAGGCACGCCAGTGATGCATGTTGTGATGGACGCGATGGACGCCCATGTAGTCTCCGCTGAATCAGATGGTGATATTTTGGCTCGTGCCGCACTTGATTCTGAGACGGGGACGGTGCTGGTAGTGGACTCGCAGCAGCAATGCATTGGTGCTGTGCGTCGCGAAAGCGTTGTCAAGGCGCTCGAAGGGCGCTGAGCGAAAGGACTTAAATAGTGGCTGTAGGTGCCCAGCACCGTCGCGGACCGTTCAAAGTGGGCGACAGGGTGCAAGTCACAGACGAGCGCCGCCGCGTACACACACTGACCCTCAAAGAGGGCGGGGAGTTCCACACCCACGTTGGTGTTTTGTTCCACGATCAGTTGCTCGGCCAACCAGAAGGCAGCGTCATCGAGAACTCCGAAGGTGTTCGGTATCAGGCGTTGCGTCCACTTTTGAAAGATTTCGTTTTGTCGATGCCGCGCGGCGCGACAGTGGTGTACCCGAAAGACGCCGGCCAGATCGTGACGATGGGGGACATCTACCCGGGTGCGCGCGTGGTGGAAGCCGGCATCGGTTCGGGCGCGTTGACGATTTCTTTGTTGCGTGCGGTTGGCGATACGGGCCTTGTGCATTCCTTTGAGCGCCGTGAAGAGTTCGCGGATATCGCTCGCGGCAACATCGCCGCGATGTTCGGTGAAGTTCCGCCCTCTTTCCGACTATCGTTGGGGGACTTCCAGGATCGTGTGGTCGAAGAGCACAAGCCAGGCAGTGTGGACCGCGTGGTGCTGGATATGCTCTCGCCTTGGGAATGCCTGGATGCGGTAGCCACCGTTCTGGCTCCAGGTGGGGTATGGGTTAACTATGTCGCGACCGTAACGCAACTTTCCCGCGTGATCGAAGCGATCCGCTCCGACGGCCGTTTCACCGAACCTGAGGCCTTTGAATCGATGGTGCGCGGCTGGCACGTAGAAGGTTTGGCTGTCCGGCCTGATCACCGCATGGTTGCCCACACCGGTTTTCTGATGACTACCCGCCGGCTCGCTGACGGGGCCGTAGGTATTCCAGGGTCTCGGCGTGTCAAAGACGTGACCTTCCCGGCTGAGGATGTTTCCGCTTGGACCGCTGATCACGACCCAGAAGCCTGGACAGCCGAAGGACTAGGGGAGCGTGGCCTTTCAGCCAAGAAACTGCGCCGCTCAGCGCGCGACGCGGTAGCGATGGGCCGAGCCGCCGGCGCTGATCTTCCAGATGCAGGCAGCGGAAGCGAAGTCAACGGGACGGACGTCAGCGGAACCTAAGCTAACGAAACCTAAGCTAACGGAACCCACGCCACCCAGCCCGAAGACTAGGCTGCGCCCTCTCGCGGCACGGCGCATCGACTGCCGAAGCTACACTCACCATCGTGCTTGCCTTGCTGGGCAACACGTAGGGTGGATGCATGAGCGATCAACCATCAACACCGCCACCTTCGCCGGAACCCAGGCAGAGTTCTTCCAACGAACTCTCCGACGTGCGTAGCCGCAACGTCGAGTTATCGCGCAGGGCAGAGGACCTGAGCCGACAAAACGCGCGGCTAGTAGATGCGTTGCGCCGCTCACGCGAAGCAATCGACGGTTTACGAGCTTCGCTGGAGCGGGACGGGGACTTCCCGCTGACTCACGCGGTAGTGCTGGCTCGCCACGAAGCGATCACGGACCGCACGCGTGCAATCCCAGGGGCAGCAGCTGCCGGGGTGGACATCCTGCACGCCGGAAGAACCGTGCGCACCAGCATTTCACCCCTGCTGGACGATGCGCACGTTGTTCCTGGTGCGGATGTTCTAGTCAACGAGTCCCTCATAGTCGTGGCTGTTCTTGGGCGGCGAGAAACCGGGACTGTCATGACCGTGGCCGATACTCTGGGCGCGGATAAGATTGTCGTTTCAACCCGCACAGGCGAACGGCTCGTAGTCCGCGCGGCTACCGAGCTGGCCCGCCGCGGAGTCCGGGCCGGTGAGCTCGTGGTCGTTGACCCGAAGACGGACATGGCCCTCGCCACGGTCACGGTGGACTCAGGCACGTCAGGCCTGCAATTGGCCGAGGTTCCACAAACGACCTACCAGATGATCGGCGGACTGGATCAGCAGATCACCCAGGTTCGCGATGCCATCGAGCTGCCGTTCATTCACCGCGAGAAATTCGCGGCCTACGGGCTTGAAGCCCCACGCGGGGTTTTGCTCTACGGGCCTCCAGGGACAGGCAAGACGATGATCGCCCAAGCGGTCGCCCATGCCTTGAGCGAACAAACCGGATCATCCGCTTACTTCCTCAATGTCAAAGGCCCCGAACTGCTCGACAAGTTCGTAGGTGAAACCGAACGCCACATCCGGTTGATTTTCGACCAAGCCCGCGATCAAGCGGCAGCCGGCCACCCCGTCGTGGTGTTCTTTGACGAGATGGACGCGCTCTTCCGCACCCGCGGCACCGGCGTGTCCTCAGACGTTGAAACCACGATCGTCCCGCAGTTGCTCGCGGAGATCGATGGGGTAGAGAAGCTATCGAATGTGCTCGTAATCGGCGCGACCAACCGCGCCGACATGCTTGACCCGGCGGTGTTACGGCCTGGACGCCTGGACGTCAAAGTGCGTATCGAGAGGCCCGACCGCGCCGCGACACTCGATATTTTGCAGCGCTACCTGAACGAAGACACACCAATCGCACGGACTGAGCTCACCCAACACGTCGATGCAGCGGCGGCGGCAGCGCATCTGTGTGAGGTGGTGGCACACGAAATCTTCGATGCTGACGCTCCATTGTTCGAATGTCTCGATACCGACGGCCAACCCCACTACATCGGCAGAGCCCAGCTGATCTCCGGCGCAGTTGTCAAAGCAATCGTTGACCGCGCAAAGCGTGCCGCCATCAAACGCGAGATCAACGGCGGAGAGACCGGCCTCGACGCGGGCCTTCTGCGTTCAGCGGTCCAAGACGAGTTCACGCACTCCGGCCACATGCCAACGCAAGGCTCACCGGACGAATGGGCCCGCATCCTGGGGCTAAACACACCAACCGGAACCCGCATCGTGAGCGTGCGCCGCCTAGAGAACGGTGAAGAAAACGGCGAAGAAACGGAACCGGCAGGGGATCAGTGAGGAACCAAAAAGCAGAGACCACACGCGTGAGTACGATCCAACAACACGTCCCGGTTGGTTTAGTAGCCGCCGGACTAGTAGGGCGGGCACCCGGTGAACGGATCATGGGCACCGAGACCGAATACGGGGTCATCGCCCCCGGTTCCGGGCTGACACCAACACAGCTCTCCGCGGCGGTAGTGACCGCGATGGGGGAGGCACTCGAACAGCTCGGCTCAGCAAGCGCTGCCGCCCCGTGGGATTACCTGCATGAGCGGCCGCTTGATGACGCCCGCGGCTTTTCGATGAGGCGCGCAGACGCCCACGAATCCCAGCTGACCCATGAAGGGACCTCAGTTGCCGCAGGGGCTGCGGCTAAGGGTGGTTCGGGCAGGATTCTGATGAACTCGGTTTTGGGTAACGGTGCCCGCTTCTATGTGGATCACGCTCACCCCGAATATTCCTCCCCGGAGAGCACGAACTCCTACGATGCCGCGGTGTGGGATCAGGCAGGTGACCGCCTGGCGGGCGCGGCGGCGCGGATCGCTAGCGGGCGCATCGGGCACGAGATTCTTCTGCACAAGAACAATGTGGACGGTAAGGGTGCCTCGTATGGAACGCACGAGAATTATCTGACCCCGCGTGCGTTACCGTTCGATGCCCTCGTGTCAGGCCTGCTGCCGTTCTTCGCTACTCGGCATATCGTCTGCGGCTCCGGCCGGGTTGGTTTGGGGCAGTTCGGTGAGAAACCGGGTTTTCAGGTCTCCCAGCGTGCCGACTATTTTGAGCAGCGCGTAGGGTTGGAAACCACTCTGCGGCGCCCACTGGTGAACACGCGGGATGAGCCGCATGCTCAACATAGTCGTTTTCGCCGCTTGCACGTGATTGTGGGGGATGCGAATTGTTGGGGTGTTTCCGCTCGCCTCCGTATGGGTGCAACCAACTGGGTTTTGCGTCTCATCGAAGCAGGCCGATGCCCGCGCGTTGAGATTGTTGATCCGGTGGCCGCGGTGAAAATTTTCTCCCACGACCCTGCATTGCACGTTCAGGTGCCAACGATTGATGGCCAGCGCGTGAGTGCGCTTGATATCCAGGAGAGCTATCTCGAAGCGGCGGAAGCCTACGCCGCAAGCGACGCCGAGGCTACCGGAGCGGAGCGCGAGGTGTTGCCACTATGGCGGCGGGTGATCGATGCGTTGCGTGCTAACGACACTGTCGCTGACCGGTTAGTTGAATGGCGCGGTAAATACGCGCTACTGCGGGCCTATGCCGCTCGTGGCGGGCTCGACGTTGAGGATCCGGACGCCTGGGAAGCAGACCAGCTCAAGCTCATCGACCTGCAATGGTCTGACATGAGGGAAGGTAAAGGCCTAGCGTGGGCACTTGAGCGCGCCGGCAAAGCAGAAACCGTGCTTGCGGAGGCCGATATCGTTACGGCAATGACCACACCACCTGCCAACACACGCGCGTGGGCCCGTGGCCAGGCCGTGACAACCTTCGGTAGCCAACTGAACGCCGCATCGTGGGAGAGCCTGACCTTCGAAGCCAACGGCCCCATCGAACGCATCGACATGCCCGTGCCGTGGGCGGGCACCTGCGAGGAAGTCAGCGCCACATCCCCGAACGAATTCCGCTTGGGCGAATTCTGTTCATCCATCAACGCATCAATGAACGCACACACGGCGAGCGCGAGCGACCCGCACGCCCTCTAACAGGCGGGTTTGTAGCATGGAGGCACACAGCAACCGGCATGCAAAGACCACCGGGAACTGAAACGGCATAGGGAAGTAGGGAGTAGAACATGGCCCAGGAACGCATCAACCAACAGAGCGAATCACCCGCGGAACAGAGCAACGAAACCGCGGACACCCCGCAGATCAACACGCAGGGTCAGGACGCAGGCGTGGATTCGATCCTCGATGAGATCGACGGATTATTGGAAAGCAACGCTTCCGAGTTCGTTTCCGGCTACGTGCAAAAGGGCGGGCAGTGAGCCAGCAGTACCCTGCCGCGAACCGGATTGTGGGCTTGGAAACCGAATACGGTCTTGCCTACAGCGCTCGTAGCGGGCGTGCCCCTGAGGTCGATGAGGTTGCCAAGCATTTATTTCAGCCGGTGATCGAATGGGGACGAGCGACCTCGGTGTTCCTACCGAACGGTTCGCGGCTCTATCTGGATGTCGGGTCCCACCCCGAGGTTGCTACCGCCGAATGCTCGATGCTGGGCGAGGTGCTCGAACAGGACCGTGCAGGGGCGCGGACCCTGGAACAGCTTGCACGGATAGCCGAGGACTCCTGGGAGGATTCACCCCATCCAGGGACCGTGCACCTGTTGCGTAATAACGTGGACTCCGCCGGTAACGCTTTCGGCTGCCACGAGAACTATATGATCCCGCGTAAGCTGGCTGCTGCCCGGCTGGCCCATACGCTCATCCCTTTTTTGGTAACACGCCCGTTGCTATGCGGCTCAGGCCATATCCGTTTGTTCGATGACAAACCCCGCTATGTGCTCTCTCCGCGCGCCCGGCACATGTGGGAGGCCGTTTCCTCAGGTTCGACCCGTTCCCGCCCGATGATCAACACCCGCGATGAACCACATGCGGATGCGGCTAAGCACCGGCGTCTGCACGTGATTGTGGGCGACACCAATGTGTCTGAGGCTTCCACCTTATTGAAGGTCGCTTCGACGTGGCTTGTTTTGGATTGGCTCGAGGCCGGTGGCGGGTCTGATCTTGGTGAGATAGCGCATCCGGTGGATGCGCTACGTGCCGTGTCTGATGACGCGGACGGGCGCACGCTTGTGAACTTCGACAGCGGCCGCCGGCTCAGCGCTGTAGATGTTCAGGAGTATTTCTATGAACAAGCCGCAGCTCACGCTCAACGAAGTGGGGCTGTGGAGCGTGACCCGCTGATGGCCACCGCACTGACGTTGTGGCGCCGAACCTTGGATGCGTGGCAGGCTGAAGACCTCAGCACTGTTGCCACAACTTTAGATTTTGAGGCTAAACGCAGACTCCTAGAACGCAATGTTGCCCGCCGCGGAGTGGACTGGAGCCACGCCTCCATGCGCCGCCTCGAACTCGCTTATCATGAGCTGGCCCAACCGGGTAGTTCCTCGTTGCAAGAAAAACTGGAAGCCGCCGGTCTCTTGGAGCGGATAACAGCACCCGATGCGGTTGAACACGCACGTACCAACCCACCGCGCACCACACGGGCATTCTCACGCGGTGCGTTGATCGCTGCAGCTAAGGCGTGCGGGGCAGGGTATAAAGCTGATTGGATGAGCTTCCGGCTCACAGATACTGCCGAAACGAAAGTGCTCATGCCAGACCCGCTTGAGGCGACATCGCAGGCAGCGGCGGAGCTGATCGGTGCACTTCCTCTGAACCGGGAATCGCTTGGCTCCGGCGAACACGTGCGTGGCGTAGAGAACGCCGGCACCGACATCGACACAGTTTTCGCTTCACTTCCCGCGCGAAACATGGTCCCAGGTGGACTGTAGAGTTAACCCACGAATATCCACCCTCGTCTCTGCTCATACTGCGAAGGAAGGTTTTCAGTGCGCAAACTAGCGACTGCAACCCTAGTCGGCACCCTGGCCCTGTCTTTGGCCGCATGCTCGGGCTCCAAAGATGAACCCGCTAGCTCGGCGTCCGGAGATAGTCAACTTCAAACAACAGAACAAGACACGGACAAGGGAAACACTGGCGCACCTGCTGACTTGGACTCCGTGAAGATCACCCATGAGGGCAAAGACAAAGTCGCAGCGGACTTCAAGAACCCGCTCAAGGGCGAAAAAGCCACAGCCAAGCTCGTCAACAAGGGTGATGGCGCCAAGCTTAAGGACGGTCAGAGCGTCCAGTTGCGTCTGGCGACCTTCGATGCAGAAACGGGCAAGGAACTGCAGCCGGGTAGCTTCAAGCAGCCGCAAGCGCTCACACTCGACAAGGACGCACTCGTTGGTGTTGAAGGGCTCTACGACGGTCTCAAAGAAGCGACCGTAGGCTCCGACATCGCTTACTTCATCACCTCGCCTAGCGTTGACAGCCCGCAGTTGTGGGTCATCCATGTTGAGGATGCGAAAGACCCGTCAGTGAAGTGGAAGAAGTCTTCGGAAAAGGGCGATAAGCCAAGCTTAGACAAGGGTAAGAAAGACACCTACACGGTAACCATCCCTGAATCTGACGCACCTAAGAAACTCCAGGTCGACGTCATCGACGAAGGCACCAAGGGGCCTAAGGCCACCAAGGAATCCATGCTGACGGTGCGCTACTCCGGCGCTAAATGGTCCGATGCCAAACAGTTCGACGGTAACTTCGACGCACCTGAACCAAGCACGTTCGGGCTCAACCAGGTTATTCAAGGCTGGACGGAAGGCCTCGAAGGCCTCAAGGCCGGCACCACGGTATTGCTCACGATCCCGGGGGATAAAGCCTACGGCGAGGAATCCCCAGGGGACACCGGCAACCCACCAAAGGGCACGCTCGTGTTCCTCGTGACCATCGAGAAGGTTGAAACCCAGCGGGACGCAACCGACAACGACTAACCAGTCAAAACATCGACCTCACAGCCTAAACACCGACCTCCAAGACGCAGGAGAAAAGCAGTATGTCTTTTGGACAGCGGAACTTTGATATCGACCGCGAGAAACCAGAAATCGACTTCCCAGGTAGCGAGGTACCAACCGAGCTGAAAATCATCGATGAGATCGAAGGCACCGGCTCGGAAGTCGCACGCGGCTCGCACGTGACAACCCACTACGTCGGCGTTGCTTTCTCCACTGGAGAAGAGTTCGACGCGTCCTGGAACCGTGGCCAGCCACTCGAATTCACCGCAGGCATCGGTCAGGTTATTCAGGGTTGGGACGAAGGCCTGCTCGGCATGAAGGTTGGCGGGCGCCGCCGACTCGAAATCCCAGCCAACCTCGCATACGGCGAACACGGAGCACCTCCCGCGATCGGCCCTAACGAAGCCCTCATCTTCGTGGTTGATCTTCTGGCAGTGCGCTAGAAAAGGCGTGTTAGAAGCCCGGAGAGAATCTAGCGCACGAAGCTAAGAAGCAACAGTGAGCAGAAGCAACGTTAAGCCCGTGAGCCCTGCGGCGAAAGCCGTGGGGCTCATGCGCGTGCTTACCTCGACTCGCATAGGACTCACTGCAGCCATGCTCCGGGAACGTATCCCTGAGTATCGCGGCCTCAGCGACGCCGCTTTTGAACGTGCATTTGAACGCGATAAGAGCCGTCTGCGCGCGCTCGGGCTTGAACTCACTGTGGAAAGGCTCGAAGCTGACGGCTTAGGGGAGGTGCGCTACCGCATCGACCTGCCCGCGCACAGGCTACCTGAGCTTCATTTGAGCGAGACTGAACGGCTTGTGACCTCTCTTGCCGCGGCCGCTGTTGGGGGTAGCAGTTGGGGATCCCACGCGCGTCGAGCATCCGCTCGGCTCGTTGGTGGTGCATCCGATCGCCTCAGTGGTAGGGAAACCTCGGGGCTCGGAGCACGTGTCGAGCTGAGCAACCCGCCAGAGGCCGCTGAAGCGTTGATCCTGGCAGCCTTATGCGAATATCCGGTCGCGTTCGATTACCGTGCGGCCAACGGTGAACTGACCTCACGCAGAATCATGCCGTGGGGTGTGGGGCAGAAAGCGGGCCGTTGGTACATGTTCGGTGGGGACATCGAACGCGGGGGCGAACGGATGTTCAGGCTCGACCGCGTCCAAGGGCATGTCGCGCAAGCCAACGCACGCAAAACCGAAATGGTCCACGAGATCTATGGGCGCCCGGATAAGTTTTCGATGCGTCAAGAGCTCGGCAGGTTGAGCGAGCGTGAGCCTCGCCATACGGTGCTGATCGCTGTTGCTGAAGGTACGGGAGCTGAGATGAAGGCTCGCGGCCGCAGCGTGGCTCACGGTGGTGGGGTAGAGGTCATCGAGATCCAGGGCGTCTATCCCGATGTGGTGCGGGAATGCGCGGCTATCGGGGCTGCCGTGGTCGATGCGGAAGCTGACATCGGTGTCCCGGAGCTTGATGTGACAGAAACCGATCAGCCCGAACGCGCAGCGCTCGAGGATGTTGAAGCGTTGGTCGAGGCAGCCATTGCCGCGAATGCTGACCCAACAGGCGCTGATGCCGCGGCTCCGAGAGTGCGTATATCAGCAGGCGGAAGGCCGTCAACAGATCACGTCCTGGCTGATGTTGTGAGCTTGGTTGCTGTGATCCAGGGCGAAGGGATCACCGGCCTGGAAGACCTGGCGCATCGCTTCGGTGTGAGCGTCAGCGAAATCCAGCGACGGGTTGCAACCCTTGAGTTAGGTGCGCAGCTGACCGAAGACGCAGCGGGATCTCAAGAGAACTTTGCGTTGAGCATCGAGAACGGAAACGTTCAACTCACCGGAGGTGATGCGTTGAGGTACCCGCTCAACGTGTCATTGCAAGAAGCCACTGCATTACTTTTGGGCTGTCAACTGTTGGTTTCGATCCCAGGCATTGCCCCCACTGTCCATGCAGCGGCGCAGACTGTGATGCACAAACTGATGCAAGCACGCGAACAGCTCGGCGCCTTCGATAAGGTCGTCGCCATCGAGGCAGGAGAACCCGGCCACGAAACGGCAGGTTTCGCCCAGAAACTAGGCCAAGTGATCGCAGACCGGCGAACCGTTGAGCTCGAATATGCGGGCCTTGACGCCACCACGGAACGCAGCATCGATCCGCTCACTCTGATCAGGGTTGATGACAAGCTCTATGTGCGGGCGTGGTGCCATCTTCGAAGCGACGAGCGTACCTTCCTGTTGGAGCGCATCGTGCATATGAACATCACTGAGCGCGAAGCGACCCACACTCCGGTACACCCGTACGGCGTTCAAGCGCGCGGTACCCAAGAGCAGGGCGAAGGGATCGACGCCCTGGTCGCGTTCGGACCGAATGCAGAGTGGATGGCGCCCGCGTTCCGTCCCAGTGCAACCAAGCGCACCGAGCATGAACTCATCGGCCGCATCGAGGTGATCAGTGCTGAACGGGTCGCGCGTTCGGTCGCTGCAGCAGGCGGGGACATGCGCATCATCGCGCCGACCCAATTGCGGCACGACGTCAGCTTAGCGCTCGAGGGGTTACTCGATCGCTCACGGAAGTGCCGTACAGTGGGCACTGAACTGATTCGTGGCGTGACATGACGCGCGCACTGAAGCAAATCCCGGCACACGATCCAAACCCCAACCATCAGGAGCAGAAGTGAATTGGTTCATGTGGACCTTGTTATGGCTCGCACTTTCCCTGGGGCTGATCGCGATGCTCGCCTGGGGCGCCCTGCACTTATGGCGTAAAGTGCGTGCTTCGCTCGTGGATGTGTCTCAAGCAAGTGAGAAGATCGCCGATGCGTTACAGACTGACGCTGAACCGGTCGCCTCGCTGAGCGCGGAAGGCCGCCACGGAACGCCCGTCGGCTGGGACGCCACCTTTGCTGACCCCGCCGTGGTGCGCGCGGCTCGAGCCAACCAACGCGATCAGCGCGTTGAAGCGCGCCGGAAGCGCCGCATCGACATGCTGTGGGCCACAGGACGGCCACGCCGTTGGGAAGACATCCACGACGTCGATGAGGACACCGCAGTCCGCTAACGCCAACGATGCCGGCTATGCCCAGGCACAACGGCGAAACCTCAAGCCACACTCCGCCAAGCCTGAGTGCCGACGTCTCGGAACCGCGGGCGTCTCGCAATCACGGAGGTCTCGCAACCGCCGCCGTTGCTCACCTGCCTGGGTAGACCCCTGCACTAGAATAAGAGAAGTTAGATGACAACCCATGTTTGGCGGGTTGTCTCACCGAACGCTTGAAGGAGTAGCAACTATGCATCCGCCGTCACCCATGGCCTGGGCGATCATCATCGTCGTCATTCTTGTGCTGTTCGCGCTGCCCAAGTTGCCGACCATCGCACGCAGCCTGGGTGAATCGACCCGCATCTTCAAATCCGAGATGCGGCAGATGAAAAAGGACGAAGAAGCCGCCAAGGCTTCCGAGAAGGAAAGCAAGGCGGAATCCAGCTCGGCTGAGAACCAGGCGAAGGAACCTCTCGAAGGCCGCATCGTAGACACCCCGCAGGCTCGGGAAGAGAACAAGTAAACCTTCAGTGGTGTCGAGCACTCGGCGGAAGAACACCGGCGGGCACATGCCCTTAAAGCGGCACTTTAAAGAGTTCCGCAACCGGCTCATTGTTTGCGTTATCACGCTACTGGTCACGTCCATCGTTGGCTTTTTCCTGTATAAGCCAGTCATGGCGTTCATGATCGAGCTCGTTTCCGATCTTGGTGGAACCATCAACTTCGGTTCGGCGATCGCCCCGCTCGATGTCATGATCAGGGTCGCCCTGTGGATCGGTATGGTCTTGGCGGCACCGATGTTCATCTGGCAGATCTGGGCGTTCATCGTCCCTGGCCTGTTACGGAAGGAAAAGCGCCTCACGGTTTCCTTCATGGCGGCGGCGATCCCGCTGTTTCTGATGGGTGTGGCGCTCGGCATCTATGTGATCCCGCATGCGCTCCGGTTCTTCCTCTCGCTAACCCCTGACCAGGCGGACAACATCATCCCGGTCATGGACTTCTTGCCGTTCGTGACCCGCCTGACTCTCGCGTTCGGGATTGCGATGGTTCTGCCGGTCGGGATGGTTGGGCTCAACTTGGTGGGGATTTTGCCTGCTAAGTCGATTCTGAAGCATTGGCGGATCACGGTGTTTCTGATCACCGTGTTCTCAGCTGTGGCCGCACCCGGTGGTGACGCGTTGAGCATGTTCTTCATCGCCGGTCCCATGCTGGTGCTGTTCATCGCGGCCACACTGTTCTGTTGGATCCTGGACCGGCGGCGGGCCAAACGCGAGGCCAAGAACCGCGAAGCGGCACCAACCGAGGTCGAGGCCGCTCGGGCTGTATCGGCGCCCAAAGGAAGTGATGAGCTTTAGACGACACCGCGGAAACCCGCCCACCGCGTCAACCGACCCCAGCAGGAGTCAAGAAAGCATCGAGGACAAGACGTGTCATCTGAAGTAGAGGGACTCAGCCCCGCCGAGCGCTTCCAAGCAGCAGCAGCCAGGCAACGCCGTAACCGGAACGAGGTCGGCCGGTTCACGTCGCAATTCTCGTTCGTTTTGGATGAGTTCCAGCTCACGGCTTGTGACGCGCTTGAAGCCGGGCGCGATGTCCTGGTTGCCGCTCCGACAGGCGCCGGTAAGACCATCGTAGGTGAGTTCGCGGTGCACTTGGCGCTGGCCCGCGGCACTAAGGCGTTCTATACGACCCCGATCAAGGCGTTGTCGAACCAGAAGTTCTCTGACTTCGCCCACACGTATGGCGCCCATAACGTCGGGTTGCTGACGGGGGACACGAGCATCAACTCTGAGGCCCCGGTAGTTGTGATGACCACCGAGGTTCTCAGGAACATGCTGTATGCGGGCTCCACAACCCTCGAGGGACTTGAATATGTGGTCATGGACGAGGTCCACTACCTGGCGGATAAAGACCGGGGCGCGGTGTGGGAAGAGGTTATTCTGCATTTGCCGCAACGGGTCCAGGTGGTTTCGCTTTCGGCTACGGTTTCCAACGCTGAAGAGTTCGGCGGGTGGCTGAACTCAGTGCGCGGGGCCACCGATGTGGTGGTGACCGAGCACAGGCCTGTCCCGCTCAGTCAGCATGTTCTGGTGGGCAAGCAGCTGGTGGATCTGTTCGCTGAAGATGTTTCCTTCGAGGAGACCGCCGGTGTTGACCAACTGGTGAATCCGCACCTGCTGCGGCTTGCTCAGCAGCAAAACTCCCGTGGCGGTTTGAGGGATTGGCGCGCGCCACGAGGTAGCCGTTCACATGGTCGAAATGAGCGCGAGCGGCGTGGCCGCAACCGTCGTGGCGGGCGTGGCCGTCAAGGCGGGCGCGCTAAGCGTTCTAAAGAGTTCAAGGAAGATGCGCGGCGTTATAGCCGTGGGGAAAGCTACTCGGCGCACCGTGCTGAGGGGAGCGCTCATGCTCGCATTGGGCATGAACAGCATGAAGAACATCACCTCGTTCCGGCAAAGGCCCAACGGCCTGACGTGGTGATGACGCTGAAGAAAGCGCACCTGTTGCCAGCGATCGTGTTCATTTTCTCGCGGAAGCAATGCGATCTCGCTGTCCAGCAGTGCATCAACGCGGGTCTGAGGCTTACGGACCAACACGAACAGAGGATCATCCGTGCCGAGCTGGATGAAGTAGCGCAGAATCTGCCTGCCGAAGACCTCGATGTGCTCGGCTATTGGCAGCTACGTGAGGGCTTGCTGCGAGGCATTGCCGCGCATCACGCCGGCATGGTTCCAGTGTTTAAGGAAGCCGTGGAGCGCCTGTTCGTGCGCGGGGTGGTTAAGGTCGTTTACGCGACGGAAACCCTCGCTCTGGGTATCAACATGCCCGCACGTTCAGTGGTGTTGGAGAAGCTCGATAAGTTCAACGGCGAAACACATGTCCCGATCACCCCGGGGGAATACACCCAGCTCACCGGACGGGCCGGGCGCCGCGGAATCGATGTTGAAGGGCACGCGGTAGTGACGTGGCATCGAGGGATGGAGCCGGGCGAGGTTGCCGGGCTTGCCTCGAAGCGCACGTATCCGCTGAATTCAAGTTTCCGCCCAACCTACAACATGAGCCTCAACCTGGTTCGCCGGTTGGGGGCTCCGAAAGCGCGTGAAGTCCTTGAACGGTCTTTCGCTCAATACCAGGCCGATGCTTCTGTTGTGGGGCTTGCCCGCCAGCTGGATTCGCGTGAAGAATCCCTCGATGGCTACGCGGAAGCCATGCAGTGTCACTTGGGTGATTTCAAGGAATACGCGCAACTTCGTGCCGAGCTTTCTGCCGCGGAGAAAGCGGCTTCCTCGGGACGTAACCGTGCCCGCAAGAGCGCTATCGAGATGTCGCTGGAATCGCTAGTTCGCGGCGACATCGTTGAGGTGGGTGGCCGGCGCGGGCTTGGCGTTGTTGTGGTGACCCAACCCAGCCCGTCCTTGCGCGACCCGCGTCCGTTCGTGGTCACGATGGAAGGGGCGAGCCGCCGCCTGAGCGTCAATGACCTCGACGCTCCGGTTGAGGTTGTGGCGCGGGTCAAGGTTCCTAAGTCTTTTAAGGGAGCTTCCCCTAAGGAGCGCATCGAGTTGGCTCGCCGGGCACGTAACGCAGCGGCCAACAGGTCGCCCAAGCACCGCCCGCGGACTGTGGGCTTCACGTTCCCGGGTCAGCAGGATGCGAACGAACGCATCGAAGAACTGCGTGCCAAGCTCAAAGACCACCCGTGCCACCAGTGCCCTGACCGTGAACAGCATGCGCGTTGGGCCGAGCGCTATCAGCGCCTCAAAAGAGAAACAGACCGCCTCCACGGAGAGATTCAGGCACGCACCAACTCGATCGCGCGAACCTTCGACCGTGTTCTGCACGTCTTGGAGGAGGTCGGCTACGTCAAGGGACGCGGCCAAGATGCGCGGGTCACTGACGCGGGCACTGTGATGCTGCGGATGTACGGCGAGCGCGATCTGTTGACGTGCCTGGTAGCTAATACGGGGTTGTTCTCTGGTCTTTCCCCTGCGGCGATGGCCGCGGCTGCGACGATGTTCGTGTTCATGCCTAAACGGGATGCGGATGTGGTTCCGCACGTGTGGCCTACCGGTGTTCGCCCGATCTGGGATGAAGCCGTGAGCATCGCTGAGGAGCTTTCTCACTTGGAGAAGAAGCACCACATCGAGCCGACGCCCGCCCCGGATTGTTCGCTTGTTCAGCCGATGCACAGTTGGGCGACGGGCGAGGACCTTGCTGATGCGCTTTTTGCGTCCCCGATTGAGGCCGGCGATTTTGTACGTTGGGCTAAGCAGACCATCGACTTTTTAGGTCAGGTTGCTAGCAACGAGGCGATTGCCCCGGATGTGTGTGCGAGTGCGGCGGCTGCGGCGGATCTGATCTCGCGAGGCATCGTGGAGGCCTCCTCGGTGGTCGAGGAAGCGTTAGAAGAAAAGGAGACGCATGACTAAGCCGGTCATGTATGTGGGCGCTGCGATTTATGCGCCGGAGGATCCGTTCGCCACTGCAATGTTGGTTGAGGACGGAACGATCGCGTGGATGGGTACCCACGCTGCTGCGAAGACGATCATCTCTGATGCCATGACGGTCGTTGATGTTGAAGGCGCACTCATCGCGCCGGCTTTCGTGGACTCTCACGCTCATATCACTGAGACCGGCAGGCATCTTTCGACTCTGCAGCTGGATCATGTGCGCTCCAAGACTGAGTTTCTGGATGAATTGTCCCGCTACGCGGCCGGCTTGGGCGAGAAACAGCGTGTTTTGGCGTCCGGTTGGGATGAGACGCTGTGGGATGAGGCGGCTTGTGAAGGTGACGCTGGAGTAGCGGACGGGGCAGCTTTGCCGACCGTAGCGGAACTGGACCGTGCGGTGGGGTCCCGCCCGGCCTATATTCTGCGTCGAGACTTGCACACGGCTCTGGCCTCGAGTGCGGCACTCACCGCGGCTGGCCTGGACGTTCCATCGGGTGAGCTTGATGGTGCGTGGATGAGTGAACAAGAGCATCATGCGTTGCGAGACTGGGCGCTCACAGCTAGCGATGATGAACTGCGTGATTGGCAACGGAGAGCTTTGAGCAGTTTCGCTCAGACGGGGCATGCGCTGGTGACGGAGATGGCGGCACCGCACGTTTCGGGCGGGCGTGACCTCGAGGTTCTTCTGGCAACGTGCGAACAAGAGGCTCGGGCTTTCCCTTCGGTGGATGCGTTCTGGGCGCAGCTTGTCGAGACTGAAGAGCAGGCGCGCGAGCTCGTGGCGTCTTTCAGCTCCAACAGCCGTTACAGGCGTTTAGCTGGCATCGGCGGGGATTTGTCGATGGATGGTTCGATTGGCGCCTATACCGCGGCGCTTCGCCAGGATTATGCGGACGCGCCGGGGGAGAAGGGGCAGTTGCTGCTAACCCCTCGGCAGGTAGCGGCGCACGTGATCGCGTGCGTTACCGCGGGCGTCTCGACAGGCTTCCACGCGATCGGCGATGCGGCGCTGGACGCGCTCCTGGAAGGGTATCGGATCGCCGCTGATGTGGTGGGTGCCCGTGCGATCCGGCAGCAACGGCACCGCATCGAACATGCTGAAATGCTGGATGCTGCACACATTGAGACGATGCTGGACTACGGCCTCACCGCGAGTGTTCAGCCGCGCTTCGATGAGTTGTGGGGTCATACAGGCGACATGTATGAGGCCCGCCTAGGCGTCGAGCGGGCTGGCGGTATGAACCCGTTCGGTTCGCTCTCTGCGGCGGGGGTTCCGCTCGTGTTCGGCTCGGATGCCCCGGTGACCCAGGCTCATCCGTGGAAGGCGATTCGTGCGGCGATGCATCACCACGATGCGCAACAGACTCTGCCTGCACGCGCGGGATTCCTCGCTCATACGCGCGCCGGCTACCGCGCCTTGAATAGTCCTGACCCTACGGCGGGGGTCTTGCGTTGGGGAGCTTCAGCGACGTTTGCGATCTGGGAACCGAGCGAGCTCGTGGTCGGTTCTGCTGATCAGTCGCGAACCAGTTTCTCAACGGATGCGCGGGCACGGACCCCGATGCTTCCGGACCTTGACGGTGAGAAGCTGCCGGAGTGCTGGGCGACGCTGCGGCATGGCGAAATTTTATGGGACGCTCAAGGTTTGCACCCATAATGGTGTGGGCCGTTGCGCAGTCAGTGCTGTGCAACGGCCGCCTAAGCGTGGATGAGGATCGTGAAAGGTTAGACTAAACACTGTGCGTGTATTGACTATCATCCCTACATACAACGAGATTGAGACGCTCGAAAGCATCGTTAAGCGTGTTCGTGCCGCGGTTCCACACGTGGACGTTTTGATCGCCGATGACAACTCTCCTGACGGTACCGGCAAGCTCGCTGACGAGATCGCCGAGCACGATGAGCAGGTTTTCGTTCTGCACCGTCCGGGTAAGCAGGGCTTGGGTGCCGCATACCTCGCTGGTTTCGGGTGGGGTAAAGAGCGCGGCTATGACGTCTTGGTGGAGATGGACGCTGACGGCTCGCATCAGCCAGAGCAGTTGCCTCGCTTGCTGCGTGCGATCGAACGCGGCGCGGATGCCGCGATTGGTTCCCGTTGGGTTCCTGGGGGCGAGGTCAAGAACTGGCCGGCGTCCCGCAAGCTGCTTTCGAAGGCCGGATCGTTCGTCTCCCGCTTCTTCTTGGGCCTGAACTTGAAAGACATCACGGCTGGCTTGCGCGCATATAGGGTGGAGATTCTCACGGATGAGCTGCTCGGCTCGATTGAGTCTGTCGGCTACGGTTTCCAGATCGACATGACCTTCCAGATAGCACTGGCTGGACACAAGATCGTTGAGGTTCCCGTGACCTTCATCGACCGTGAGCTGGGCGAATCGAAGATGAGCGGCAACATCATCATCGAAGCGTTGCTCAACGTTGTTCGATGGGGCCTGAAGGCTCGAGCGAAAAAGCTCGTTAGCTTGTTCAAGGGCTAAGCGTCAATCTGCTGAGCAGCCCAACATACACGGTGAGGGGCGGTACCGATGTTCTCGGTACCCCCCCTCACCGTGTATGTACTCGGCCTTCTAGCGTTCAGCCGGCCGGGTGAGCCCTATTTCTTCGGCTTCTCTCCGCGGGCCTCACGCAACTGGTTCAAGCGGTCTTTGAGGATAACTTCGAGTTCGTCGAAAGAGCGACGCTCCAGCAGCATGTCCCAGTGGGTTCGAACCGGTTTTTCCTTGGTTGGTTCCTCTTCGCCACCGTCAATCCGCTTAGCCTTCTTGCCGGTCTTGGTGTACCAAACGGTCGGGACGTCGGCTTCGAGGGCGAAAACGACATCCATGCGTTCGCCGTCTTCAGTCTCGTAGGTTACGGTCTGACGAGCTGCAGGCTCGACACCTGCCTCAGACTCCATCGACTGAGATCCAAGACGCATACCGCGTAGGCTGCGATCGCTCACACGTTCTCCTCAGTGTTTGCTTGTCGTTGTTTAATTCCAATGAAAAATGATTCGCAGGGTGCAACAACGATGCCGGCGGAATTATTCCCGCACATCATGGTGCACCCTGCGAACCAGACAGGTTAGTTCTTCGCGTCCGTTCCAGCCGTGCCGCCGGCTTCGGAGGAATCGGAGGCGAAAGCGCTACCGAATGAAGCGCCAGGGCTGCCGAAGGCATTGCCGAGGCCCTTCATCGCATCAGTGACATCGGTCGGGATGAACCAGAGCTTATTCGATTCACCTTCGGCGATCTTTGGTAGCTGCTGCAGGTACTGGTACGCCAGCAGCTTAGGAGAGGCGTCAGCTGTGTGGACCGCTTCGAAGACGTTGCGGATCGCTTCAGCTTCACCTTGTGCACGCAAAACAGCGGCCTTCGCTTCACCCTCAGCCTTGAGGATCTGAGCCTGGCGTTCACCCTCAGCAGTCAGAATCTGGGACTGCTTGACGCCTTCTGCGGTGAGGATCGCGGCACGGCGGTCACGTTCAGCACGCATCTGCTTTTCCATCGAGTCCTGGATGGACATCGGCGGATCAATCGCCTTGAGCTCAACGCGGGATACGCGGATACCCCAGCGGCCGGTCGCCTCATCGAGAACACCGCGCAGCTGACCGTTGATGCGGTCACGCGAAGTCAGGGCTTCTTCAAGGTTCATGCCGCCGACCACGTTACGTAGCGTCGTGGTGGTCAGCTGCTCAACGGCGCGAATATAGTTCGCGATCTCGTAGGTGGCATCCTTCGCGTTAGTGACTTGGTAGTAGACAACGGTGTCAATGTTGACCACGAGGTTATCTTCGGTAATCACCGGCTGCGGCGGGAAGGTCTGAACCTGTTCACGCAAGTCGATGACCGGGCCGAGACGGTCGATGAACGGCACCACCAGGGTCAGGCCCGCTTTCGCGGTGCGGTGGTAACGGCCCAAACGTTCAACGATGCGTTCACGAGCCTGCGGGATGATGTGGATGGACTTGACTAAAACGATGAGCGCAATCACCACAACCACGAGCGCCACAACGAGCGCCGGGGAGAGGAACGGCTCCGAGGAGTCTACTGATGACATAGGTTAGCTTTCGTGTGTCCGGACAGGGGAGATGTAGGCGGTTGCACCCTGGATGCTGTCAATCGTGACGTATTCACCTGGTGCGATGCCTTGAGCAAGATTGGTGCGGGCGCTCCATTCGTCGCCTTCAACGCGGATGAGCCCGGTCTGCTTAGTGACTCGTTCGAGGACGAGGGCTTCACTGTTGATGAGCCGGGAAACGTTGGAGCGGGCGTCTGTGGTTCGTTTGCGCAACATCCGCATCGCGAAGGGCCGCAACGTTGTCATCAGGATCAAAGAAACCACACTGAACACGATGAGCTGCAACCAAAATTCAGCGTCGGCCAGCGATGTGAGGGTAGCGGCGAGGGCCCCACCTGCGAGCATCGCGAACCATAAATCGAGCGAGAGCATCTCGATTCCGAGCATGACGAGCATCACGATGAGCCAAAACGCCCAACCGTTTTCCATGATCCAATGCATCATGACCCTATCTTCGCATGAGTTAGGGAATTAGTGGATTTCACTGGTCTCATGGCTGCTGGTTCGCTGGGGACGCTCACTGTTTGAGCAGAATGATCAGTTTGAAAAGAATGTTCACTGTTTCTTGAAAGCGCTGATCATGACGTTGCATGTGACCTGCAAGGCTGAATCGGGTTGGGCCGTTTCGGGAACGTGCCTGTCCCATTCGCTTTCGACGCGCGCACGGATCTCATAGCGGCTGTGATGATGCCCGGCTGGACCCATGTGCGCTAGAGCCGATACCGCCTGAGGCTCTAGCAGCATCGTTTCTTTGAGGCTGTGTTCGTCCACAAGACGGAAACCGTGGCGAGCGGCATCAGCGAGCAGGTGTTCCTGTTTTCCTTCTTGGATCGCTAAGAGGCCTGCGAGATCGCGTATCTCAGTCAGATGGTCAGGCAGGGGAGACACCACGATCAGCGCGCCGGATGGTTTGAGTGCTCGGTCGAATTCCTCCCAGTTTCGTGGTGCAAACACGTTCAGGATTGCATCGGCCGAATGTGTGGGGATAGGCCAAGTGCGCCACACATCCCACACCAGGGCCAAAACTTTGTCGATGTGCGCGGCACGCTGCGCTGCGGCGGGAGAAATGTCGAACCCGATGCCGCGTGCGCCAGTGCCCAGCCCGGCGATTGCGTGGGCAAGGTAATAGCCTGTGCCGCATCCGGCATCGAGCACAAGGGGAGCGGAGCAATGATCCGCTCTCTCTTTCGTATCGCTTGTGTGGTCAAGGCTGGCGTGCTTTGTTATGGCCTCCCGGATGGTGCGCGCGATCGGTTCGTAGTGCCCCGCTTCAAGGAACTGAATGCGTGAGGCCACCATGTCGCGGCTATCCGGTGTGAACGAGGTGCCGCGGCCGGTCAGTAGATTGATGTGTCCTTGGCGGGCGGCATCGAAGCGGTGGCCTGAAGCACACGATGCGGTAGCTGGCTTCCTATTGCCCTTGTACTCGATGGTCAATGGCGAGGGCTCGATGCCACATACAGGGCAGGTCAAGGTCCACGAAAATCCGTGTGAATCTTGAGGGGCGACCTCTTTTGTATCATGCATTGTTATGCTAGCGTTGTTGTCAGCAGGGGAGAGGTGCGGTGAAGGGCGACTCAAAACTGCAACGCCTCGCGGACTTCATGAGGTGTCGGCTCGGCCCACAGCCCCGCGTAGTTCTCATCGGTGCAGATGCTACGGATGTGGGCTTTGTCGATATAGATGATGCCGGCCAAGTGGTCGGTCTCATGCTGGAAGATGCGAGCCTGCCAACCTGAAAGATCGCGGATGTGTAGATTCCCGTCAAGGTCTTGCCATGTTGCGCGGATGTCAGCAGGGCGCTCGACTGCAGCCGTATAGCCTGGCATCGAAAGGCAACCCTCGTAATGCGTAGCCGTTCGATCACCGATCGGTTCATAGGACGGATTGAGTACGACCATGAGCTCGAGCTTTTCCCGTTCACGTGCCTCGGCGAAGCTAGCCGGTATTTCGTAGAGATCCTCGAGAACCGCCAAGCGAAGATTCACGCCGACCTGGGGTGCGGCAACGCCGACGCCCGGCGCGTCGTGCATTGTGGCGACCATGCGTTCAACGAGTTCGCGTAACTCAGGCGTATCAGATCCATCCCAGTCATCGCAGACCTGACGCAAGACAGGGTCGCCAACATGCACAAGCGGCAGAGGCTCTGAAGAAAACGGCGCGCGTTCTGGGGCGTCAGCTTGGGGCTCGTTGGAGTGGGTGCTGGAGTGATTGTTTGACTCAGAGGACATGTGCATCATTATCGCACTGGGAAATGGTTCACGATGGGCTGTATGGACTGGATGGACTGTATTGCGGCGTCGTCGCGGCACCTATATAAAGCGCCGATAATCTACATTATGTCAAGTAATGTTGTGGTGCCCAGGCCCCACCGGGCTCTGCCCGGCATAGACTGATGTGTATGCAACGTTTCGTGTGGATCCTGTGGCTCATCGTCGATCTCGCCCTCATGCTTGTCTTCGCAACCACAGGGCGTAGCTCTCATAATGAAGAACTCAGCGCCGGCGGGATCTTCCAGGTCGCGTGGCCGTTCATGGTTGCGGTCCTGATCGCATTCGCAGTGACCCGCGGATGGCAAACCTACTGGAAGATCTGGCCGCACGGTTTCATCTATTGGGCGTTGGTCGTCGTGATTGGCGTTCTGCTACGGATCGTCGGCGGAGCCACTGCAGCACTGCCGTTCATTCTCGTCACAGCCGGTGTGCTGTTCCTGTTCTTGATTGGCCGCCGCATGATCAGCGGCCTCTTCATGCGCCACCGCGT
Organism: Arthrobacter sp. HMSC06H05; assembly: GCF_001807395.1. Classification (NCBI taxonomy): domain Bacteria; kingdom Bacillati; phylum Actinomycetota; class Actinomycetes; order Micrococcales; family Micrococcaceae; genus Arthrobacter; species Arthrobacter sp. HMSC06H05. The sequence continues at coordinate 33,493 of NZ_KV788968.1, forward strand.
CTGAACACCATAGGTGTGCCACTTCAGTGTTCATGTTTGTCTAAAAATGTATGGGCATATAGGTTGTGTGACTCCCCCGCGCGTACAGAGTGGTCGGCGAGTCCTAGATGCCCTGTCTAGGTTGCCCTGTCTAGATGCCCTGTATAAGGAGGGTCATGATTACCGCTTTTGTGATGATCGATGTTGAGGCCGAACGGATCCCGGAAACCGCCCAGGAGATTTCAGAGCTCGATGGCGTGGCTGAGGTCTACTCGGTTGCTGGCGGTGAATGGGACCTCATCGCTATCGTGCGTGTCATGAATCACGAAGACCTTGCTGAGGTTATCCCAAACCATCTCAATAAGGTCGAAGGTGTGGTCTCCACGACCACCAACATCGCGTTCCGAGCCTTCTCTCAACACGATCTTGAGGCAGCGTTCTCGCTGGGCCTCGAATAATAGATCCCTATATACGCGTGAGGCGTATCTAGCCGTTGGCCAGACTAGGTACGCCTCACGCGTTTAAGGATTTCCTCTTTATGCCTCTTGTGTCGCGGCAACCCAGGCTTCGAGAACCTTCTGAGCGGCACCCGAATCAATCGATTGCTCGGCTACTGCGTACTTCGCGGCAATTCGCTCTTTGAAAGAGCCTGAGGCTTCCTTGTCAAAGGCGACCAACGCAGCGGCTGCGTTGAGCAGGACTGCATCCCTGATAGGCCCCTTCTCCCCCGCCAAAACGTCGCGAACCACCTGTGCGTTGTGTTCGGCGTCAGCTCCGCGCAGATCATCCAAGGTAGCTCGTGGAACACCGATGTCTTGAGCATCGAATTCAAACGTTGCAACCTCGCAGTCACGGACCTCCCATACTTTGTTTGAAGTGGTGGTCGTGAACTCGTCAAGGCCATCCTCGCCACGGAAAACCAGGCCACGCTTGCCTCGCTTGGCAAGAACGCCAGCCATGATCGGAGCCATCGGGGCGATCGCGCAACCAATAACCGAAGCGCTCGGGTCAGACGGGTTTGTGAGAGGACCCATGAAGTTGAAAGCCGTAGGCACCCCTAGTTGTGCACGTGCTGGAGCCGCGAACCGCATCGAGGGGTGAAAAACTTGCGCGAAACAGAACGTGAGGCCAGCCTTTTCAAGAACCGGAAGCAAATGCTCAGGCTGAACATCCAGCCGAACGCCAAGCGCGCCGATCACGTCAGCTGAGCCCGACGAGCTCGACGCGGCCCGGTTGCCGTGCTTCACCACACGCGCGCCAGCACCCGCGCACACAAGCGAGGCCATCGTTGAAATGTTGACTGTGTTCTGGCGGTCACCGCCCGTACCTACGATGTCGAGGGTCTCCCCCTCCACGTTGAGCGGTCGGGCCGCGGCGACCATCGAATCCACAAGCCCAGTGAACTCATCGACAGTCTCACCTTTGGTGCGCAACGCGATGAGGAAGCCGGCAACCTGCGCATCGGTTGCAGATCCCTGCATAATCTCACGCATCGCCCACGCTGCTTGACTTGTCGTGATGTCACGCCCCTCCATAAGAGGCGCGAGGATCTGGGGCCAGGTAAAAACTTCACTAGTCATCGTCACGTGGCCACGTTACAAGGTCGAAGCGAAACAATCGGTGAACGTGACGCTAAGCACGTAACTCTTTTCCTCACACAGAACTCGGATTCTCTGAGACGGACACCGCCTTGCCTGGTTGTTTGTTTCGTAACCACGAGAACCCCGAGAGCAAGCGGTTAATAGGGGATGTACGACACCAGAGGCGGCGTGCCGTTGGGCAAAACGGGTCGAAATAGGGATAATGGGTCTGTGACCACTGCGACTTCATCACTCAGCAAGCAGGGGCAGGCCATTCCTCGCCGCCCCAACATGGTGGCCGTCGGAACCATCGTTTGGTTGTCGTCCGAACTGATGTTCTTCGCGGCTCTATTCGCCATGTATTTCTCCCTCAAGGCCACAAGGCCAGACGTCTGGGCAGCGGATACCCAGCATTTGGCCTTCCCTCTTGCCTTGATCAACTCGACGATCCTTGTGCTTTCGTCCTTCACCTGCCAGATCGGCGTGAACAAGGTCGAAGCGCACGGTAAGCCTGCGGTTCCGCGGCGTACCGGCGGCATCTTCGAGATCGGCAAGTGGGGGCTGGCGGAATGGTTCATCCTCTCGTTCCTGATGGGTGCCATCTTCGTTGCCGTCCAGGCCTTCGAATACACCGAATTGGTACAGGCAGGCGTGACGTTCTCGTCCTCGGCCTTCGGTTCCGCATTCTTCATCACCACAGGCTTCCACGGCCTGCACGTGATCGGCGGTCTGATTGCCTTCCTGATCGTCATTGGACGTACCTACATGGCACGCAACTTCGGTGCCCATGAAGCGTCCTCTGCCATGGTCGTCTCCTACTACTGGCACTTCGTCGACGTAGTGTGGGTGGCCCTGTTCATCATCATTTACATCCTGAAGTAGTCAACGGCTCCCACCGTCATCACTTCATTGCCCATAAACCCGAATTGAGGATCCGCACGTGAAGGCTTTGTCCCAGCGCCGGCGCTCCCCGCTAGCACTCCTCGCCCTGCTTGTGCTCGGCTTGGTTGTGACTGGTGGCGTATATACAGTTGCCGGTTCCGTAACTTCCGCCAATGCTGAAGCTCAGGCAACCGCCGAGGGCGACGTAGAAAACGGCAGCAAGCTTTTCTCCGCCAACTGCGCAACCTGCCACGGTGCTAACGCTGAAGGCTCCCCTGCTGGCCCAAGCCTGATTGGTGTTGGCGCTGCATCGGTTGACTTCCAGGTCGGTACCGGCCGCATGCCTATGCAGATGCAGGGCCCACAGGCTCAGATCAAACCGAAGCAGTTCTCCGAGCAGCAGACCGCTGACCTTGCGGCATATGTTGCATCGCTTGGTGCAGGACCAGCTGTCCCATCCAAGGAGACCCTGGATCACTCCAACCTGACTCCAGAAGAGATCGCTGACGGCGGCACGATCTTCCGCGTTAACTGCGCTATGTGCCACAACGCCGGTGCATCTGGTGGTGCTCTGACCCGTGGTAAGTTCGCGCCAACCATTCACGGTGTTTCTGAAAAGCACATCTATGAGGCCATGGTCACTGGTCCTCAGAACATGCCAGTCTTCAACGACACCAACCTGCCACCTGACCAGAAGCGCCAGGTTCTCGGCTACCTCAAGATGCTTGAGAACGAGGGCAACCCAGGCGGCTTCCCGCTCGGTGGTTTGGGTCCGGTGGCTGAAGGTCTGTTCATCTGGACTGCAGGTCTCGCCCTGATCATTTCGTTCACCATCTGGATCACGTCGCGTCGCGCCTAATGATCCACGTGCTCCCCAACTAATGTTGGGGACGCATCATGTCATCTCCACTTGCACATCTAAGAGAAGGTAGTAAGCCACTATGAGCGACGAACGTCACGGCAACCCGCACACGTCGGGTGCCGTCGATCCGGTCGGTCAGGGGGGAACTCCTAAGGAGTTCCAGAACCCCGGTCTACCGCCGCACACCCCGCGTATCACCGACGTAGATCCGAAGGCCGAGAAGCGCGCTTCTCGTCAAGTCTTCGTCTTGTTCCTGATCTCCATCTTGGGAACAATCCTGTTCTTCTTCGGTTACTTCGGAGTCGGCCACACCGGCATCGAAATCGGCACCAAGCTGCGCTTGCAGAACACGCTGATCGGTCTGGGTACCGCATTCGCGATGCTCGGTATCGGTCTTGGCGTCATCCACTGGGCTAAGTCCCTGATGCCAGACCATGAAGTTGTTGAAGAGCGCCACGAGATCGCTCCTGAGGCTGGCCGAGCTGAAGCTCAGCAGATGATCGAGGAGATCATCGAAGAGTCCGGCATGAGCCGCCGTAAGGTCCTCACCGGCACGCTCATCGGCGCAGCCGCTATCGCGCCGCTTCCAGCAATCTTCATGTTCCGCGACCTTGATCGCACCAAGAAGACCGCGAACCAGATGGTTGACTCCCTGCGTCACACTATGTGGCACGAAGGCGTCCGCCTCGTCCGTGACCCTTCCGGTCTGCCGATCAAGGCATCCGATATCCAGATCGGTTCTGCAGTGCACGTTATTCCTGAGGGCCTCAACGAGCTCAAGGAAGACATGCTCAACGAGAAAGCCAAGGCTGTTGTGCTTGTCATGCGCCTGTCTGAAGACCGGATGCACATCTCCCCTGGTCGTGAAGACTGGCATGTCAACGGCATCGTTGCATACTCCAAGATTTGCACCCACGTCGGTTGCCCTATCGCACTGTACGAGCAGCACACGCATCACCTGCTGTGCCCATGCCACCAGTCGACGTTCGACCTCACGCAGGAGTGCAAGGTTGTCTTCGGCCCAGCGTCCCACGCTCTGCCGCAGCTTCCAATCACCGTTGACGACGAAGGCTTCCTTGTTGCGCGTAGCGACTTCCAGGAGCCTGTTGGCCCGAGCTACTGGGAGCGTGGTTGATCACTATGACTAATACGGTCACTGAATACGAGGCAAAGACCAAAACTGGTCGTATTGCCAACTTCGTGAACACCCGCACGGGCGCTCAGTCGCTCGTCAAGGAGTTCGGCCGCAAGGTCTTCCCTGACCACTGGTCGTTCATGTTCGGTGAGGTAGCCCTCTACTCGTTCGTGATCCTCCTTCTGTCCGGTACGTTCCTGACGTTCTTCTTCGATCCGTCGATGACGCACGTCACCTATGACGGCTCCTACCCTGGTCTCCAGGGAATCGGAATGTCCGCTGCCTACCACACCGCGTTGGACCTTTCCTTCGATGTGCGTGGCGGCCTGTTCATGCGTCAGCTACACCACTGGTCTGCACTGCTGTTTGTAGCAGCGATGTCCGTGCACATGTTGCGCGTGTTCTTCACCGGCGCGTTCCGCCGTCCACGTGAACTCAACTGGGTTGTCGGTTGCGTCCTGTTGATCCTTGGTCTCGCAGCTGGCTTCACCGGCTACTCGCTACCAGACGATCTGCTTTCCGGTAACGGTCTGCGCATTATCGATGGCGTTATCAAGGCCATCCCGATCGTTGGCACGTACATCTCGATGTTCCTGTTCGGCGGCGAGTTCCCAGGCGAGCACATTATTCCTCGCCTCTACGTGCTCCACATCCTCGTGGTTCCAGCGATGATCCTCGCGATGATTGTCGTCCACTTGATGATGGTCGTCGTTCACAAGCACACCCAGTACCCTGGCCCGGGCCGCACCAACAACAACGTGGTCGGCTACCCGGTTGGTCCTGTCTACGCAGCTAAGGCTGGCGGCTTCTTCTTCGTCGTCTTCGGTGCCTTGGCATTCATCTCGGGTGTCTTCCAGATCAACGCGATCTGGCACTACGGCCCATACGACCCATCGCCGGTCTCCGCGGGTACTCAGCCTGACTGGTACATCGGTTGGGTCGACGGCGCGTTGCGTCTCATGCCAGGTATGCTCGGCGACTTCTCGTTCGAGCGCGTCGTATCGCTCCCATGGGGTGACAACACCTTCGCATTCGCAGTGCTCTTGCCAGCGCTTGGCCCGGCTCTGTTCCTGTTCGCGCTGATGTTCGGCTGGCCATGGATCGAACGCTGGATCACCAAGGATAACCGCGAGCACCACATCCTCGACCGTCCACGTAACGCTCCGTTCCGTACGGCCGTTGGTGTTGCAGGTGTGATCTTCTACTGCGTCATGTGGGCTGCAGCGTCCTCTGACCTCGTAGCAACGCACTTCAAGGTTTCGCTCAACGACGTCACCTACTGGTTGCGTGTCCTGTTCTTCCTGGGCCCAATCCTCGGTTTCATCATTACCCGCCGAATCTGCATCGCGCTTCAGCGTAAGGACCGCGAGACCGTCCTGCACGGTAGCGAATCCGGCATCGTTCTGATGAGCCCAGACGGTGGTTTCCACGAGAAGCACAACGAGCTCAGCGAATACGACCGTTGGCGCTTGGTCTCCTACAACTCCCCTGCCTACATCCCGGCCCAGCCGGATGAAGACGGCAAGATCTCCAAGAAGGAGCGCCGCCGCGCCAAGTGGGCCAAGTTCTTCCTCGAGGACCGTGTTGCACCGGTCACCCCGGCAGAACTCGAAGCAGCTCACGAACACCACGATGAGATCGAAGGATCTGATCACCGTTCGGTAGAGAAGTAGGCTTCACTCCACACAACAGCTGAGGGTGGGTTCGAAACGAAAGTTTCGGACCCACCCCTTTGCGTTACCCGGGTTCTTTCGACAGCATCCTTGTAGCCAACAGCCACGCTCAACTGGTGTGTATAATTCATAGCCATGAACAAGTGATCTCCACCCCGCTTCTAACGGCAGCAGTCGGCACGCTATAGGTGCCCATTGTGTTGCTAGAGCCCAGCAATGCTCAGGAGATCACTATGCCTTCCATCAAGCTCGACCATATTTCTTTCGCATACGGTTCACACCAGGTACTAGATGAGGTGTCACTCAACGTTGGTGATGGTGAGCGAGCCTTCCTTGTGGGACCCAATGGCTGTGGCAAAACCACGCTCTTGAACGTCGCCTCGGGGCTACTTAAACCAGACAGCGGTCGTATCACCTCCCGGGTTGTTGGCGCACCGATTCCAGAACCGGAACGCTTCAACGGTACTGTAGCGGAGTATTTTGCGACCGCGTTGGCACCGTTGCATGAACTGTCTCGACGCTTCGAAGAAAACACTGCATCGCTAGCTACTGGCGACACCGGCGCCGAGCGCGAATACGACCAGCTTTTGGCAGCGATGACCGCACACGATGTCTGGTCACTCGAAGCACGCCTAGATGAAACACTTGAAGGCCTAGGTCTAGGGGTGCTTTCCGGTTCCTCGGAACGTCTGCTCACGAGTCTCTCCCCCGGTCAGCGTGCACGCCTTCACTTAGCTGCGCTGCTCACGCTACAACCAGACGTGCTGATACTCGATGAACCGACAAACCACCTGGACCGTGAAGCGATCGACTTTCTCACCGCGATGGTCACCAAGTGGCCCGGCCCTGTGCTTGTAAGCAGTCACGACCGTCTGTTCATTGAGAACGTTGCGACTGTCATCTACGACATGGACATCACGGTTTGGCAAGAGCTCGCTAGAGCCGAAGGCCACGAACTTACCGGCGGGCTGTTCCGTAATGCTGGCAACTACTCGCAGTATCTAGCCGCGAAAGAAAAAGCCCGGCAGTCACACCGCCAGATTCATGCGGAGCAACAAGCAGATAAACGGCACATAAGCGAGCACCGTAACGAGAGCATGAAGATTGCCCGCGGCGGGGTACGCCTCAAGACCGCGACCGGTAAGGCAAAGAAGTTCTTCGCCGACCGCGCAGCCGCGACATCCGTCAAACGCACACGCAACGATGACGTCAAGCTAGAACGACTAGAAGAGCGGGAAGTCCGTAAGCCGCGCGACTATCAACTCGAACTCAGCATCCCAACTCCAGAGCCATACGAAGGCCTAGCTCTCAGCATTCGGCACGCTGCTGTCGAGCACCGGCTGGCACCGTGCGACCTCGACCTAGTTGCCGGTGAGCATCTGCTTGTTACTGGCGATAACGGCGCCGGGAAGTCGACACTGCTGCAGTGGATCGCCACCGCTCAGCCGCCACAGGGCGTCATCTCGTCAGGGATCATAACCCGCGAGGAGCCTGTGACCATGGTTCCGCAACGACTTCCAATGGAAAACGACCCGGGATTCACCGTTGATATTTGGCACAACGGTGTGGGTCAGCTCGGTAAGGGCGTCATCCACCCAGCAATGTGGTCTACACCAATCCCGGAGCTATCGGACGGAAACCAACGCAGAGCGCAAATAGCTGTTGCCATATCAGCCCACCCGACAACACTGATCGTGGATGAGCCAACCAACTATCTGGATCTCGACACCATCGAGTCGTTGGAACGAGCCTTACGTGACTGGCCAGGAACACTTTTCATAGCGAGCCACGATCGGTGGCTGATAGAGCATTGGCAGGGCCGCCATCTCCACCTGCAGTCATGCAGGTAAAAGCTCTACTGGCGCCTGAGATCAAGCCTGATCGGGAAAGCCTCAGGCCTATAGAACGTACCGCTAAAGACCACTACCTCATCTCCGGCGAACTGGTGCCGCACAATTTGGAGAAGCGCTGCACCGGAACTCAGATTCAACATTCGCTCCTGCATCAATGTGGCTGTGACAGCCTCGATCTGTTCGAGTGAACGATTCAACGACACGCCGCAACGCTCATCCAGATGCTTCTCTATCCGAGCGCTGGGAGGCCCTTCTAAGAGGCCCGCAGTGCGCCGCAACGCAACGTACATCTCTTCAACCGCGACAGGTGCGCTATCGGCGCTGTGCAGCCGCTGCAGGTACAGGATCTCCTCACCCCGCTCAAGACGAAGCTCTCGCGCAAGAAGATTCGTCGCCTTCACAACCTCGTGACGGATCAAGCGAACGCTTGGGGTGCGGTGCCGTAAACGCATCTCCTCAGCGAAGGTGCGTAGCCCATACGTGGGCGGCGTGGAGGTTGGCCGGGCTGAACGTGTCCCCCTGCCCGGCTGAACGCGAACATAACCTTCCCTGGCTAGTGTTTCGACAGCATTCCTCAGCGTCGTACGGGATACCTCTAAAGCCTCAGCTAGGGGCCTCTCCCCCGGTAAACGCGTTCCTGGCGGTATCTGCAGCAGAACGCCACGCAAAGCCTCTGTGAGGCCGTCTGAACGTTTATAGGATTCCCTGCTGCGTTGCCCCCGGGAGGCTGGCCCTTGCGCTCCCATCGGGTGATGTTTCCAAGCGTCTACGAGTCCTTGCAGGATGAGGTCCGTATTGGTGACGGCCTGCTCTGTGGGAGTTGCCAACGGCTTTGAGGATGCCGGTAGTTCTTGTGTTGGCGGTGGTTCTTGCGTTGGTGAAGCTTCCTGTGTTGCCGGATTGTCGTGAGTGCTCTCGGTGCTGATTGACAAGTTCTTCATTGAACGTCCTGCCGCGGAAGGTCTGACACGTGAAGATGAGAAACGACGAGGGCTTACGTTTCAACTATATCGGCAACAAGATACTTTCGATCGTTAAATGTTTGAAGGGGCTTCCGCACCGTGGTGCGGAAGCCCCTTCAAACTATGTCAGCTGGTATTTAGTGGCGGTAGGAGCCTCGGTTGAGTTCGAACGCCCAACCGAGGACGCCGACTGCTACAGCACCTAGGCCGAGGTAGAAAACCCACCAGCCGATGGCCAGGCCTGCGAAGCCGATGGCTACGCCAGCCCCGAGCATCAGTGGCCACCAGGACCACGGAGTGAACTGACCGTAGATGCCAGCGCGCTCAGCGATCTCACCCTCAGTGTCATCCTCCGGCAGGTTGTCGGACAGCTTAGCGTGCTTGTTGAAGTAGTAGCCGATCATGCCGGTCATCAGACCAAGCAATACCAGTGCTGGGAAACCTACCCACTCCTCGAAGCTCGTCATGAAACCGTAGACGATTCCAATCGGAATGAAGAACAGAACACCAGCTAAGAAAAAGTAACCACTAATTTTCATAACTTAATCACTTATCTCCCTGGTCAGCCGGACCGAAGACCGATGCCACTGGGCCAGTTGGCGTTACACGACCCGAAGCGAGTTCTGGGTGGTGCAGGTCCAGTGCCGGACGCTCGGAACGGATACGTGGCAGCGAGTAGAAGTTGTGACGTGGCAGTGGGCAAGGCGTTGCCCACTCGAGCGAGGCGCCAAAGCCCCACGGGTCATCAACCTGTACGCGGCGGCCGTTGCGGTGGGTGATGAATACGTTCAAGAAGAACGGAATCATCGAGATCGCGAGGATCATGGAACCAACCGTGGATACCTGGTTCATGGCGGTGAAGCCATCGGAATGCAGGTAGTCAGCGTAGCGACGTGGCATACCCATGACGCCGAGCCAGTGCTGAACCAGGAAGGTCAGGTGGAAACCGATGAACACGAGCCAGAAGTGGATCTTGCCGAGGCGCTCGTTGAGCATCTTGCCGGTCCACTTTGGCCACCAGAAGTAGAAGCCTGCGAACATCGCGAACACGACGGTACCGAAGATCACGTAGTGGAAGTGAGCCACAACGAAGTAGGTATCGGAAACGTGGAAGTCCAGCGGTGCCGAAGACAACGTAATACCGGTCAGACCACCGAAGAGGAAGGTCGTGAGGAAGCCGAGGCTCCAGATCATTGGAGTCTCAAACGTGATGGATCCTCGCCATAGAGTGCCGAGCCAGTTGAAGAACTTCACACCGGTTGGTACCGCGATCAGCATGGTCATGAAACCGAAGAACGGAAGCATGACGGAGCCAGTCACGTACATGTGGTGCGCCCAGACCGCAACCGAGAGGGCAGCAATCGCGATGGTTGCAAAGACGAGGCCCTTGTAACCGAAGATCGGCTTACGGGAGAAGACCGGGAAGATCTCAGACACAACACCGAAGAACGGCAGCGCGAGAATGTAGACCTCTGGGTGACCGAAGAACCAGAACAGGTGCTGCCAGAGAACCGGGCCACCATTGGAGGCATCGAAGATCTGGGCACCCAAGCGGCGGTCAGCGCCGAGGGCGAACAGTGCTGCTGCGAACGGTGGGAACGCCATGAGGATCAGCATCGAGGTAATCAGCGTGTTCCAGGAGAAGATGGACATACGCCACATGGTCATACCCGGTGCACGCAAGGTGATGATCGTGGTGATGAAGTTCACCGCACCGAAGATGGTACCGAAACCCTGAAGTGCCAGACCGAAGACCCAGAGGTCAGCGCCCAAACCAGGGCTGAAGGTCGAGGAAGCAAGTGGGGCGTAACCGAACCAACCGAAGGATGCTGCACCCTGAGGGGTGATGTAGCCAGACATCGCGATGAGCGAGCCGAACAGGAAGAACCAGAAAGCCAGCGCGTTCAGACGTGGGAAGGCCACATCCGGTGCACCAATCTGTACTGGCATGAGGACGTTGGCGAAGCCAGCGAACAGCGGCGTACCAAACATCAGCAACATCAAGGTACCGTGCATCGTGAACAGCTGGTTGTACTGCTCCTTGGTGTGCAGGATCTGCATACCTGGCTCGAAGAGCTCTGCACGGATCAGCAACGCCATGACACCGGCGATGCAGAAGAAAATAAACGCGGAGATCAGGTAAAGGTAACCGATCTTCTTGTGGTCAGTCGTCGTAATCCAGTCGACGATGATGCGGCCCTTGGACTTAGGCACCACCGGCTGACTTACGGTGCGAGACTCGTTGGACGAGTATTCAAAAGTTGCCACGAGTCATCACTTCCCTTCTCGGCTTGGCTCTTCTTCGCCAGTCAGACGATGGTAGGAAGGATCGTTAGTCGGAGTAACCTCAAGACGGTTGTACTCCTCCTTCAAGCTACCCTTCTCCATCTTCGCGAGCTGGTTCTTGAATTCTTCCTCGGAGACAACCTTGACCTGGAAGATCATCTCGGAGTGGTATTCACCGCAAAGCTCAGCACACTTACCTGCGTAGGTGCCTTCCTTCTGCGGGGTGAGCCACATGTGGTTCTGCTTACCTGGGATCATGTCCATCTTCTGAAGGAATGCAGGAATCCAGAACGAGTGGATCACGTCACGCGAGTTCAACTTGAAGTGAACCGGAACGTTAACTGGGAGGTAGAGCGTCGGGAGCTTGGACTCGTCAACGACCTTGCCCGGCTCGTGCACCTGGGTCGTAACCTCGTAGCGCTGATCGCCTTCGTAGTCGTAGTTGAAGTCCCAAGCCCACTGCTTGCCGTAGACGTTAACGGTCAGCGGAGAGTCAACTGGGGTGTCAACCTTCTGCTGCGTGCGGTGGGTGAAAGTAAAGAAGGTCATGATAATGGCGATCGGGACCGCCGTGTAGAAGACCTCGAGTGGCAGCGAGTAGCTCAGCTGCTTTGGATAACCGGTATCGCCCTTGCGGCGGCGGTAGGCAACGATGCACCACAGAGCCAAGCCCCAGGTAATCAAACCGATTACCAACGAGGCGATCCAGGAGTGATTCCACAGCTCCGCGAGTGAGCGAGTGTGGTTGGTCGTGTCCAGATCTTCCAGGGGCAGGAAGCCATTCTTGGACACGGGGGTGCATCCCGCGAGGGCTAGTGCCCCAACGGCAAGGATCCCGCCGAAGACCTTGGTCTTGACGCGACCGCTGGTCCGAACTTGCGAACTCACAGACGGCCCTTCCTCTTGAGTGTATGCGGATGACGTGATGGTAAGCGGCGGCCGGTGGAGAAACTGGCACACCTACTCTCCTTAGAGAGTACCGTTCTTTGCGCTCTGACGCACAGTTGGCGCGCCGAATGCACTTAATGTTGGTCAGTGGAACGAGTCGCCGCAGGCGCATGAACCCGCAGCGTTCGGGTTATCAATCGTGAAGCCGACCTTCTCGATGGAATCCTCGAAATCTACGGTCGATCCCGCAAGATACGGAGCCGACATCTGATCCACGATCAGCTCGACACCATCGAAATCACGGATGGCGTCGCCGTCGAGGACACGCTCGTCGAAGTACAGCTGGTAGATCAGACCCGAACAACCGCCGGGTTGTACAGCGACCCGTAGTCGAAGATCATCGCGGCCTTCCTGCTGAAGCAGTTCACGAACCTTAGTGGCAGCACCATCAGTCAAAGTGACTTCATGGCTTGCAGTCTCTGCAGCTGTTGTCATGAGAAACCTCCATACCCAGCACGCCGGATATCCAGCATGCTGTGTGCCTTGTTGCGGTCATCGAAGGCGATATTTCTATTGCCATCGGAAAACCTTGTTTTGTCTCTAGTGTAGTCCGAGGACCTTAGCTGTTGGCCGCTTCAGTGGCCAGATGCGTAAGCAATAGAGCTTCCGAAAGTGTTGCCTTGAAGAAGTCTTCAATATGTAGCGATTCGTTGGCCGAATGTGCTCGGGTATCCGGGTCTTCAATACCGGTGACGAGAATCTCGGCGTCTGGGAAGACCGCCTGGAGGTCGCCGATGAATGGGATCGAGCCTCCAAGCCCCATTTCCACTGGCTTGACGTTCCATGCTTGCTCAAGGGCCCACATCTTCGCCTGAGCAGCCGGCGAGGAGGTATCGGTCGCGAAGGACGGGCCAACCTCCGTGGTCTTATAGCTAATCTCGGCACCGAAGATGTCTTGATTCGCAAAGTGCTCTTCCATAGCTTTCGCCGCCAACGCCGGGTCCTGGCCCGGTGCTAGACGCACTGAAACTTTGCCCCGCACCATCGGGATGATCGTATTGGAAGACAGCGACACGTTGGTGATGTCCATACCGATGAGCGAAATGGCTGGCTTGCGCCACAAACGATCCGCGATCGAACCGGTGCCTGCCAAACGTAAGCCCTCAACTACGTTGGCATCGGCTCGGAAATCAGCCTCGTCATAGTCGATCTCGGCAGTCGAGGCGACGGCCAGCCCCTCAACTGCCACGTCACCGTTCTCGTTGTGGAGGGTTGCGACCAAGCGTGCCGCGATCGTCGGGGCGTCCAGAACGGGGCCCCCAAAGACACCTGAGTGAACAGCGTGCTCAAGTACCCGAACCTCGAACTCTCCTGCCGTGAGGCCACGTAGCGACGTGGTCAAGGCAGGCTGGCCGACCTTCCAGTTGCTCGAATCAGCAACAATGATGACCTCAGCTGCCAGCGCATCGCGATTCTCTTGCAGGAAGTTAGCGAACGATGGCGAACCGACTTCCTCTTCACCTTCGATGAAATATGTCAAGCCAAGCCCGGTCGCGGCTGCTACCTGGTCGATAGCGCGTAGCGCTCCAAGGTGGACCATGATGCCTGCTTTATCGTCGGCCGTGCCGCGGCCATACAGGCGCCCATTGACCTCAGTGGCTTTCCACGGGTCCGTGTTCCATAGCTCCACGTCCCCGGTGGGCTGTACGTCGTGGTGGGCGTACATGAGCACGGTAGGCATACCGTCTGCTGCTTTGCGACGCGCGATGATAGCCGGGCGGCCCTGCGCCCCATCAGGGCGAGCAGCGGAGAGAATACGGACGTCTTCGAGGCCAGCTGAACGGAACAGCTCAGCCACCGCTTCCGCGGAATCGATCACCGGTTGCGGGGCAAGATCATCCCACGCGACCGAAGGGATCTCAACGAGTGCGCTCAGCTCTTTGATGAGCTGTTCACGTTGGCCATCAACTGCTGAACGCAGCTGATCGACCACATCAGGTGAGACAACGGAAAAGGGTTCGTTTGTTTCAGTCATAGAACCAACACTAATACGGTGACCAAGGCCAATAACACGTCGCGTGTTCGGTAATTGAGCCAAAGGCCGATAGGATTGGGGCCGTGTTTGGTCGTAAAAAGAATGAACGGGCGGGCAAAGCTCAAACGAATGCCCCCGAGCCTGTAGTGGAAGAAGACAAGGGCCGCTCCCCTAGCGCTAAGAAGGGCCCCACCCCTTCACGCCGTGAACAGGAAGCAAAGAACCGCCGCCCTTTGGTAGGTGGCTCCCCTGCTGTTGCGAAGCAGCGTCAGCGTGAGCGCCGCGCCGCTGAGGCCGCGCGTATCCGTGAAGGGATGCGTACCGGGGATGAACGCTACCTGCTCGCCCGCGACAAGGGGCCACAGCGCCGCTACGCCCGTGAATTCATCGACGCCCGAACATCCATCGGTGAGACCCTGCTCATCGTTGTGGTGCTCTTCCTGGTCACTTCGCTTCTAATGTCCTCGATCCTGCCTCCCGAGGCGCAGGCGAACATGGTCTTCATCATGTGGATCTACCTGTTCATCGTGATTGTGGATGGCATCTGGGCAAGCCGCCAGCTCAAGAAGCGTTTGTTGTTGAAATTCGGTGAGGTCGAGAAGGGAACGATGTGGTACGCATTCATGCGTGCGCTGCAGTTCCGCCCGATGCGCCAACCAAAACCACAGAATAAGCGCGGCGAATACCCTGAGTGATAATCCGCCGGTGCTAGCACCGCGGTCTAATGCTCAATACACAACGGTTCGGGACCCTGACAGGGTCCCGAACCGTGTTTAAGGGAAGCTACCGTGCAGTAAGTGAGGCGTTGGCCGCTAAGCAGCCTTGCGTTTATAGGCTTTCTTGAGTGCACGGTTGATGCGGTGGACCCAGAACGGACCTTCATACAAGAAAGCGGTATAGCCCTGGACTAGATCAGCGCCTGCTTCGATGCGTTCAATCACGTCCTCGCCGGTAGTGACACCGCCAACGGAGATGATCGCGATCTCTTCTGCGAGTGCCTCACGCAGTATCTCTAGCACCTCGATCGAACGTTCCCGCAGAGGCTGGCCCGACAAACCGCCAGCACCCAGGGCAACGACCTCATTCGTCGGTGTTGAAAGTGGCTCCCGCTTGATCGTGGTGTTGGTAGCAATCACCGCATCGAGCCCCACATCTTGAGCCAAGCGGGCAACATCGCGGACATCCTCATCAGCAAGATCCGGGGCGATCTTCACCGCCAACGGAACACGGCGGTCGGTAACCGCCGCATCGGCTTCCTCGCGAACGGCCGCTAGCAGCGGACGTAACGCCTCAATATCCTGCAGCATCCGCAAGCCCGGTGTGTTCGGCGAAGAAACGTTCACGACCATGTAATCCGCGTACGGCGCCAGAGTGCGGGCCGAAAGCCGGTAATCATCAACAGCGTTCTCAAGCTCAACCACTTTGGTTTTACCGATGTTCACGCCGATGATCGGGCGGATACCGGCGCGGCGGTTCAAAACCTCCCGCGTGCGGGCCAAACGTGGAGCGATCGCTGCAGCACCCTCGTTATTGAAACCCATCCGGTTGATAATCGCCTTGTCCTCAACCAGACGGAACAAGCGAGGCTGAGGGTTTCCATCCTGAGCCTGCCCTGTGACCGTACCCACCTCGATGTGGCCGAACCCCAGGTTAGTCAGCGCAGTGGTTCCCTCGCCGTGCTTATCGAAACCGGCCGCTAGCCCGAAAGCTGAAGGGAAGGTCAAGCCCATTGCCCGCACGGGAGTCGACGGGCGCGTCAAGCGACGCAAAACCGCGCCAAGGCCGCATTTTTCGACCAAGCGGATCATCGAAAAACCGAGGTGGTGAGCTTTCTCCGCATCCATGCGAGAAAACGCAAGCTTAAAAAACGTAGGGTAAAAACGCATCAAGCAACTTCCTGATCAGTACAACGTTCCAGACCAATACAGTGCCCATAGTGCATGGGCTAAACCTCGCCGTTTATAGCAGGGGACGAACCAGGCTGGGAACCTAACGACACCGGCTTATTCACCGCGCCACCGAAACGGCGATCCCGCGAAACATACTGGCCCAACGCGTCCCAGAACACTTCACGGCTCATATCCGGCCACAACGTATCCAAGAAAACCAGTTCCGCATACGCCGACTGCCATAGAAGAAAATTCGAAATCCGGTGCTCGCCCGAGGTGCGCAAAAACAGATCCACATCAGGAAGATCCGGCTGATACATCCGTGCGTTCAACGCTTTCTCAGTGACACCCCGCTCAGACAGCGCACCGGAGGCAACAGCGGAGGCGATCTCGCGCACGGCACGCATGATCTCCGAACGGCCGCCGTAATTGACGCACATCACCAGGTCCATGACGGTGTTATTCCGCGTCATCTGCTCGGCAGTCCTCAACTCAGAGATGACTGACTTCCACAACCGACCACGCTCACCAGACCAACGAACACGCACACCCCACTCGTTCAACGTGTCACGCTGGCGCCGCAAAACATCGCGTGAGAAACCCATCAAGAAGCGGACCTCGTCCGGGCTACGCTTCCAGTTCTCCGTGGAGAACGCATACACCGAAACATGCTTAATGCCAGCCTCGATGGCTCCTGCGACAACATCGAGTAGCGCCTGCTCCCCCGCCCGGTGCCCTTCGGTACGGGGAAGGCCCCGCTGATTCGCCCATCGCCCATTGCCATCCATCACGATGCCAACATGGTGAGGCAACAAAGACCTCTTATAGTCCGGCATGAAGCGGACAGCCCCTTGGCCTGGTGCTGGAACTGAAGCGGAAACATCAGCCACTATGAGCGCAAACCTCCGATTCAAACATCCTGCGCGCGATCAAGCACACTCAACGACCTAACTGAGCGTTCGAGGTGCCACTGCACATATTGTGTCACGATCTCACCGGCCTGCCGCATCGTCACGTGATCAGCGCGCTGAACCCGTTCCCACTCCCCCGTGTTCAAAGCATCCAACAGATCCATAACTTCCGGCGTTGGGCTACGGGAACCCGCAGGCCGACAGTCGGGGCATACAGCGCCACCCAGCGGGACGTTGAGGCTACGATGCGGACCTGGCGCGCCGCATCGGACACATTCAGCGAACGAGGCCGCCCAGCCGGCAACCGCAAGAGAACGTAAAACGTACGAATCAAGCACAGCGAAAGGGTGCTGCTGCCGCGTGGCTAAAGCATTCAATGCACCGTAGAGCAACGTGAACTGGACATGCGTGGAATCGGCGTCATCACGAGTGAGCTTCTCAGCAACTTCAACCATGACCGCGGCGCAACTATAGAGGACATAGTCCGCACTCAACGTAGCGCCATACGGCTCCACGATCTGCGCCTGGGTTACGGTATCCAGGTTCCTGCCTTGAACAAGCTGCACATCGATCACCATGCCCGGCTCCAAAACCGCACCGAACCGGGACGAGGTCCGGCGTACACCCTTCGCGACCGCCCGCACCTGCCCGTGCGATTGCGTCAGCAACACCACGATCCGGTCCGCTTCAGCGAGCTTATAGTGGCGCAACACGATAGCGAGGTCCTTATAAGAACGCGCAGAGAAAGTTGAACCACGGGCCATGCTTACAGCCTATAGACCTATGCCGTAGACAGACGTGGGTGGGGCGTGCGTTGATGCGCTCGCCCCACCCACAACAATGCCTGCTACCGGAATCGGTGCGAGGGTTTAGGAAGCAGCGGTGCCTGCCGCTTGACGGTCACGGATCGCACGGTTGACTGCCGAGATCACAGCGTTCAAGCCAGCAAGCGTCGTGTTGGTGTGGATGCCAACGCCCCACAAGACGCGGTCATCGACTGCTGCCTCGATGTAGGCGGCAGCTCGCGCCGCACCGCCGGCCTCGAGGGCGTGCTCGGTGTAATCCAAGACACGCACGTCAACACCCTCGGAGTTCAACAGGTTCACGAGCGCGTCGATCGGACCGTTACCGGAAGCGCTGCGTACACGCTCGACACCGTCGATCTTCATGGTCGCGGTGAGCTTGACTGAATCGTTTGGTTCGTGGGTGCTCTCAACATTGAGCAGACGGAAATAACCCCACTGCGAATCGTCCTGCTTGGCGGGCAGATACTCGTCGTTGAAGACCTGCCACAACTGCTCCGAGGTGACTTCGGTGCCGGAGGTTTCGGTGTGCTTCTGCACCACCTGGGAGAACTCAACCTGGTGACGGCGCGGCAGATTCAAACCGTAATCCGCCTTCAACAGGTAGGCGACCCCGCCCTTGCCGGACTGCGAATTCACACGGATCACAGCCTCGTAGGTTCGGCCAACATCGCGTGGATCGATCGGCAGGTAAGGGACAGCCCACACCATATCGTCCACGGTCTTGCCAGCTGCCGCGGCGTCGGCCTCCATCGCCTCGAAGCCCTTCTTGATCGCGTCTTGGTGCGATCCAGAGAACGCGGTGAAGACCAAATCGCCACCCCACGGGACACGCTCAGGGATCGGCATCTGGTTAGCGTATTCGACGGTGCGGCGGATCTTATCCATGTCAGAGAAATCGATCTCAGGGTCCACACCCTGGCTGAACATGTTCATACCCAGCGCAACCAGGTCCACGTTACCGGTGCGCTCACCGTTGCCGAACAAGCAACCTTCGATGCGGTCGGCACCAGCCATGTAGCCAAGCTCCGCGGCAGCAACACCGGTTCCGCGGTCATTGTGCGGGTGCAGCGAGAGGATGATGGACTCACGGTTCTTGAGGTTGCGGTGCATCCACTCGATCGAATCGGCATACACGTTCGGAGTCGCCATCTCTACCGTTGCAGGCAGATTGACGATGATCGGATTCTGCGGGGTTGCACCGAACTCCTCGACGACCTCATCGACGATCCGGCGAGCGAACTCCAGCTCGGTGCCCGTGTAGGACTCCGGCGAGTACTCGTAGACGATCTCCGTATCACCGGACATCTGCTCTTCGTATTTCTTGCACAGACGGGCACCGGTCAACGCGATATCGACGATGCCGTCCTCGTCTTGACGGAACACCACGCGGCGCTGCAAGATCGATGTCGAGTTATATAGGTGCACGATCGCACGGTGTACGCCGTCGAGGGCTTCGAACGTGCGCTCGATGAGGTGCTCACGCGACTGGGTCAGAACCTGGATCGTGACGTCTTCGGGGATCAGATCGTTATCGATGAGGTGGCGTACGAAGTCGAAATCGGTTTGGGACGCGGCCGGGAACCCCACCTCGATCTCCTTGAAACCCATCTCAACCAACAGCTGAAACAGTTTCAGCTTGCGGTCGGTGTCCATCGGGTCAACGAGTGCTTGGTTACCGTCACGCAGATCAACCGCGCACCAGCGCGGCGCCTTCGTGATCTTCTGATCCGGCCACGTACGGTCAGGCAGATCAACGGTGATCTGTTCATGAAAAGGGACGTACTTGTGTACTGGCATGCCAGATGGCTGCTGGAAATTCTTCACGGTTTAGCTCCTGTAGACGACGAATGTGCGACGGCCGAGCGCGAAAAACTCCGCAACAAAAGACTCCGCGACGAGACTCGGCCGAAACGTTTACCTTCAACCTGCCGTTGGCGCGGGGGTAAGTAAGGCTTTAGAACTGTGGCATCTCGTCGCGGCAAGCAAGAAGAAGCATGCGCACCGTGATCATGGTTAAAAGCTAACACCCGGGCCGGGGTGCTTGTGCATTCATGACGCAACTGTGGACTTACGCCTCAGCCGAGCGTTAGAAACCGAAACGGTCGAGGTGGCGGGCATTGCGCTGCCAATCTTTAGCGACCTTGACGCGGATATCGAGGTAGACCTTAGTTCCGAGCATCGCCTCGATGGATCGTCGGGCACGCTGCCCAACATCCCGTAGCCGCGAACCGCGCTTACCGATCACGATCGCCTTCTGCGAATCACGCTCAACATATAAGGTTGCGTAGATATCGGTGAGTGGATTGTCTTCCGGGCGGTCCTCACGCGGCGCCATCTCTTCGATGGTGACCGTGAGTGAATGCGGAAGTTCTTCCCGGACACCCTCGAGTGCGGCTTCGCGGATGAACTCGGAGACGAGTTTGAGTTCAGGCTGATCAGTCACGTCCCCATCGGGATACAGCGGCGGCGAGACAGGCATGTGTTCAGCCATAACGTCTTCGAGGGTTGCCAGTTGTTCACCCTTGAGTGCAGAAACCGGAACGATCGCTCTAAACCCGCCAGGCAAGAGTTCATCCCCCATCGCCTGGACTTCTAGAAGGTGGTTAGCCACGCGGGCTTTATCCACTGTGTCAGTCTTGGTGACGATCGCGATCACCGGGGTGCGTTTAACTTTAGCGAGCTGTTCAACGATGAAACGGTCCCCCGGCCCTACCGCCTGATTTGCGGGTGTGCAGAAACCTATGACATCGACTTCCCGCAACGTGTTCTCAACCAAGTCATTGAGCCGATGCCCCAGCAAAGTCCGTGGGCGGTGAATACCGGGGGTATCGACCAAGATGAGCTGATAGTTCTCGCGGTGAACAACCCCACGGATCGTGTGCCGGGTTGTTTGCGGCTTATTCGAGGTGATCGCGATCTTTTGGCCCACCAGAGCGTTCGTCAGAGTGGACTTCCCTGCGTTAGGGCGCCCGACAAGGGAAATGAAACCAGCTCGGAAATCATGTGCTGGAGGCATTAGTCCTGCTCACTTTCACGTCTCATCGAAGCCCGCTGAGCATTACCAGCGGACCCATCTTCTTCACTTAGTGTGTCACGGTCCGATACGCGCCTATCTGTTGAGCCAGCGTCCGCGTCATCCATGCGAGTGCCGTCCTCGCCCGATTGATCGCCTCGCAACCGCTCATAGCGTTGCATGGTCGTGGCACCAGCATTAGATTCACTTTCGCCATCGTCTTCTGCTTCATTGTCAACAGGTGGATCAAGTTCCGTGACGATAATCTTGCCCGGACGGTTGCGGCGACCCTCGAGGGTTCTGACCTCCATGCGTAGCCCATCGATCTCAGCGACGGAACCGACGATCGGGACCTTGCCGATGAGCTTACCCATCAACCCGGCAACCGTATCGACGTCTTCATCGCGAAGTTCGCGGTCGAAAAGTTCGCCTAGGTGTTCGATCTGGAAGCCGGCATCGACCTCATAGCTTCCGTCTTCGCGCTGCGTGTAGTCAGGTGTATCCGAATCGTATTCGTCATCGATCTCGCCTACGAGCTCTTCAAGAAGATCCTCAAGCGTGATCAGCCCCGCGGTGCCACCGTATTCATCCACAACAATCGCGAAGTGCGTGGATTCGCGCTGGAACTCTTGCAACAGCTCATTGACGTGCTTGGAATCAGGTACAAAACGGGCACGCCGAGCGACCTCGAGCACGTTGGTTGCATTCAGCTCATCCGAATAGAGGTTCCCGATCACGTCTTTGAGGTGAACGACGCCGCGAACATCGTCGCTGTCTTCACCGATCACCGGAACACGGGAGCAACCGGAACGCATGAACAGCCTGATCGCGTCTTCTGCCGAGGAATCAGCCGAAATCGTGACCATGTCTGTGCGCGGAACCATGAGGCTACGGACTAGCGTGTCATCGAGTTCAAAAACAGAGTGAATCAGTTCGGCTTCTGCATCATCGATCTGTTGGGTTTCCGATGCGCGCTCCAGCATGTCACGGAAATGTTCCTCCGTGAGGAAAGTCGCCCCAGGGCGGGCGCCCTTAGGGGTAGCCATCGCAACCAGCCACGAAGAAGCCGGGCCAAGCAGCCAGGTCAAGAACCGAACGATCCACGCCGTATAAAGTACTGTCTTTGCGGCATGGCGCTGCCCATACTGACGCGATGCGAAACCAACCACAAGAATGGACAGAACCGCAGTCACTAATGCAGCAAGCCCAGCCGCCACCAGCGGGTGTGCGAACACGAAGAAGAACGCGCATGCCAACGCGATGCCGGCCAAAGATTCGGTCCAGACTCTCCAGAACCGGATCGCATACGTGTGTTGGGTCGGTTTCGCGAGGATCTTGGGTAGAAGTTTGCGGCGTGGATGTTCCGTGAGCTCTTCAGCTGCTTGGCGGGACAACGCAAGGAAAGCGGCCTCCGCGGTGCTCAAGAGCCACGCCAGAGCGAAGAAAACACCGGCCGCGAGAAATAAGACAACGGTAGTCATGAGTTAGTTAGTTTCAGTTTCTTGAGGTGCTTCGCGGTTCAAAAACTTCGCAAGCAATTCCCGCTGCAGACCGAACATTTCAGCTTTAGCCTCAGGCTCATCGTGATCGAAACCGAGCAGATGCAGGAATCCGTGGGTCAGCAACAGACAGATCTCATCTTGGGTCGAGTGCCCTTGGGCTTCCGCTTGTTTAGCTGCTACGGTCGGGCTGATGACGATATCGCCCATGACACCCGGTGGGCTCGGATGCTGAACGGTACCTGGCCGCAACTCGTCCATGGGAAAGCTCATAACATCGGTTGTATCGGCCAGATCCAGCCAATCGATGTGCAGCTGTTCCATCGCTTCGTCATCGATGAGGGTCACGCCCAGCTCGGCATCCGGGTGGATATAGAGCTCATCCATGAGGAAAGTGGCCAGTGTTCCGAGCTGTTCGAGATCGCATTCGTGTTCGGTCTCGTTGTGGATCTCGACGCTCATGCTGACTCAGAGTCTCCTGCGGATGCAGATGCGGATGCGGACTGTGCTGCTGGTGCTTTACGGCGCTCGGCACCACTGCTTCGAGGCTCTCGTGCACGCTTGAGTTTGCCGGTGCTGATGCGCTGGTGGTCTTCGTCCCAACGCTGATATGCATCCACAATCTTGCCCACGAGGCGGTGGCGCACAACGTCTTCGGCTGAAAGCTCACAGATAGCGATGTCATCGATCCCATCGAGGATGTCCAACACAATCCCGAGCCCGGATGTTTTGCCACCCGGAAGGTCGATCTGTGTGATGTCGCCGGTGACGACAATATGCGAACGGAAACCAAGCCGAGTCAGAAACATCTTCATTTGCTCAGCGGTCGTGTTCTGCGCTTCATCGAGGATCACGAACGCGTTGTTCAACGTGCGCCCACGCATGTAAGCCAACGGGGCGACCTCGATGGTTCCGGCAGCGATCAACCGCGGAATCGATTCGTGCTCAACCATGTCGTGCAGCGCGTCATAGAGCGGCCTGAGGTAAGGGTCGATCTTGTCAGAGAGCGTGCCAGGCAGAAAGCCGAGGTTCTCGCCGGCTTCGACTGCGGGACGGGTCAGAATAATGCGGTCAACCTCGCCCGACTGCAAGGCAGCAACCGCCCGCGCCATCGCCAGATACGTTTTACCTGTACCGGCTGGACCCACACCAAACGTAATCGTGTGGGCGTCCATCGCCTCGACGTAGGCCGCCTGATTATTCGTCTTAGGTCGGATGCTCTTGCCCCGGTGGCGCAGAATCTCGCCAGTCACCGCAGGGTCGGGGTTGGCTGCCGCGAGCTGACGTTCTGCCATGATCCAGCGCTCAACCAACGTGGCTGTGACGGCGTTGCCACCAGCCGCCGCGGCGCGAGCTTGCTCCACGACGCGCCGAACAGCCTTAACACCAGCGAGCGGTCCACTCAATTCGAGTGAATCGCCGCGGGGAGCCAACGTGACTTCTGGCCACACCCCGCTGACAATCCGTAAAAGCGTATCGGCAGGGCCAAGACTGGCGACCATTGCCTGATCGGATTCAAAATCGATGCGGGCGTGTGCGATGCCAGGGTCCCCAGCAACACCATGATGAGAGGGTTTGGCTGAGCTGTTCTTTGCTGTGAAGGGCACGTGCGTGCTCATCCTCGCTTCGGTAGATATGAAGTTCGGCAGAATCCCGGTCAACCGGGATCTATCTTCAGTCTAAGACGCGCTGCCTGCGTTCTCTAGGAACACATCACCTAGGTCTTATCGCCAAGAATATGGCGGGTCAGCACCGCGCCCACCGCGCCCGCTGTGGAAGCACGCAGAATATTACTCCCCAATGAAACCAAAACCGCGCCGGCATGAGTGAGCGCCTCGACTTCCGCTGGAGAGATTCCGCCTTCAGGACCCACCGCGAGCATCACATCCACATCCCATTCCGGTGGCGGAGTGGATGTTGAAGGTGGATGAGAAAGACTGCTGGCCCTGGTGGCCAGAACGTCGACAAGATACTGTGTGGCCTCCTCGTGACACACGGCAACGAGCACGCCGCGCTCGCTGGCCTGAGCAACCGCGTCGACGAGCTGTTTACTGGTGACCATCGGACCCACTGCTGGCTGATCAGCTCGGCGTGACTGCTTAGTGGCACGCACTGCCGTATCGACCCACTTCTGGTGGGCCTTCTGAGCACGCTCCCCACGCCAACGGACAATCGAGCGGTCCGCCTGCCAGGGGATGAAGGATGCCGCACCAATTTCGACACAGGTTTCAACGGCCTGTAAGTCACGATCGTTTTTCGATAGCGCCTGAATCAGGCCAACCCTCACCTCGGGTGCCGCCTGGTGGACCTCGTCGACAAGAACGCTCACGCCTGCAGGATCCACGCGGGTCAGCGTCACGATCGCCGCCCGGCCGCAACCATCCACAACCTGGATGGACTCCCCCGGCTCAAACCGCATGACACGCACGTGGTGAGCCTCAGAGGCGCACAGCTGATACGTACCGCCTGGCTGCCAGTGCGTGGATGCGGGATCCATAAACGATTTCAGCGACACCGGTCAACCCCGGAACTTCTCGCGTAGACGACTCATGAAGCCACGCTGGGCGAGCTTGCCGCGTGTGAACTGCTCGTCTCGGGCTTGGGCAAGTTGTTCAAGAAGATCACGCTGCTGCTCATCAAGATTCTTAGGGGTCTCGACGTTGACAGTGACTCGCAGATCCCCGCGGCGCCCGCCACGCAAAGACGGCACACCTAAGCCAGCCAAGGTCAATGTCTCGCCCGACTGGGTCCCAGGTTGAATATCGAGCTCTTGGTCACCATCGAACGTCTCCAGCGTGACCTCGGTGCCGAGTGCCGCCTGAGTCATCGGGACCGACAAGACCGCGTGAAGGTCGTTGCCGACGCGTTCGAAGGTCGCGTGGTTACGGACGCTGATTTCAAGGTAGAGGTCACCGTTCGGGCCTCCACCCGGACCTGCTTCGCCCTCGCCTTGCAGCTGAATCCGCGTACCCGAGTCGACACCCGCAGGGATCTTAATCGTCTTCTCGGTCTTCTCACGGACGCGACCTTCACCGTTGCATTCGGGGCACGGCTTGACCAGACGGCTACCGAAACCAGAACATGCAGGGCACTCGGAGAGAGTCATGACGTCTCCGAGCATCGAGCGGACCGGACGCTGAATATGCCCGGAGCCGTGGCATGTTTCACACGTGACTGGCTCGGTGTTGCCTTCGGTGCAGGAGCCGTGGCACAACGAACACACCACAGCCGTGGAAACCGTGATGGTCACCTCTTTACCTTGAACCGCATCGACAAGATCGATCGGAACCCGCACTAGACCGTCACGGCCCGGCTGAGTCCGTGACTTCGGTTGAGGGCGGCCACCCCCACCGCCGCCTCCGAAGAACGCATCGAAAATATCCCCGAAGCCACCGAATCCGCTGAATCCGCCGCCACCGAAACCACCGGATGCGCCGTTCTCATCGCCTGTGCGATCGTAATTGCGGCGCTTATCAGGATCAGAGAGCACCTCATAAGCGTGAGTGACCGCTTTGAACTTCTCGTGCGTGTCCTCACCCGGGTTCAAGTCAGGGTGGAGCTGACGGGCAAGCTTGCGGTAGGCGCGCTTGATTTCCTCTTCCGAAGCGTCCTGGGATACCCCCAGGGTTTCGTAGTGGTTAGCCATGACGTAAATAAGTCGCTTTCCTTGGCTGGTCTAGTTGTCTAGTCGTTTGAGTGGGCTAGCTGAATGAGTCGTATATGAATCTTTGTGCCTCTAGCTGGACAGGATGCGGCTGAGGTAACGCGCGATCGCTCGTACTGCGCCCATCGAACCTGAATAGTCCATCCGGGTAGGGCCGAGTACCCCGAGCATCGCGGAACCATTAGCTCCATAACTGCTGGCCACAACTGAGGTGTCCGTGAGCTCCGCGTGGGTGTTCTCGCTTCCGATACGGACCACAACCTGGTCGTCGTCTGCTTCCATCTCTGAAAGCAGACGCAACAAGACAACTTGCTCTTCAAGGGTTTCCAATAAACCTGTCAGATCTTTACGGAAGTCCTGTTGCGAACGGGCAAGATTCGCCGTGCCAGAAAGCACTACCCTATCGACCTGGTGCGCTGTCAACGCGGACGCGATCGCTCGGGCCACGGTGTGGGCGAAGTCCAGAAGCTGCCGCGGCAGGTTGAACCCAGTTGGGTCACCAGGTGGCGGTGAAGACACCGAAGTCAACACGCCGGTTACAGCGTGTAATGGTTTCCCGACGATGTGCTCGGCAATCTGATCGCGCACTAAAGCGACGTCCACATCAGAGACCTCGTGCGGTGCTGGCACCATGCGTTGGGTCACATCGCCGTTGCTAGCGATCACAACGACCAGAACCTGGCCTGGCCCCATCGTGAGGATCTCAACGTGCCGGATCCGCGTGTTAGAAACCTTCGGGATCTGGATGACCGCAACTTGCTGGGTCAATGCGGACAGCGCGCGTGCCGTGCGCGCAAGAACGTCGTCGAGTTCCTCCGCGCCTTCAAGTAGCTGGTGGATCGCGCGACGTTCGGCCGCCGAAAGCGGCTTGATGTCCTCGATACGGTCAACGAAATAGCGGTAGCCCTGCTCAGTCGGGATACGGCCGGCCGAGGTATGGGGTGCTTCGATGAGTCCCTGCTCCTCCAAGACCGCCATGTCGTTACGAATCGTGGCTGCCGAGACTCCAAGGTTATGCCGTTCAACGAGTGCGGCAGAACCGACCGGTTCGCGTGAGTTCACGTAATCGTCAACCACTGCGCGCAGCACATGCACGCGGCGCGCGGTTGCACGGCTCACCGGCTTATCGCTGTCTGGGCGGACCACCTGAACTCCTCCTGCCTCATCCGGAAACTACGTGCCAACTACCTGCCAGAGCCTCAGGAACCTTACAACTCTTCAGGAAACCCCTTCACGTTCCACTCTGGCACTCTAATAGCCTG
>NZ_KV788969.1:0-980 GCF_001807395.1 Arthrobacter sp. HMSC06H05
CGTCAGCGGGGCCTGCTCAGGTGGGGCACCGTTCTTAGATGGTTTGTTTTTGGTGCGGCAGGCGAGTTGTGTGGTGTCGGTGTTGGTGGTGTAGAGCAGGTCGTCGCGTTGACCGCATTCATCGACGGCTCGTCGGGTGCAGGCTTGGGTTTTAGCCGCGTTACGAGCTTTCGGGTCCACCATCTCGGCTACATGCAGGTCACTACCAGCAACCTTGGTGGAACCGGTCACCGCGCCTGACCGGTCCAACGCGGCCGGGGTACAGGCTGGATCCCACAACAAACGCTTCCCAAAAACCTTAGGTGCAGCCGCCGGCGCATGAGAGGGCGCCCCCGCCTTGGAATCCGAGGACGTTTTGGTTACTTTTCTTTGCATTTCGCGAGTCATTAATGTGGACTCGACAGAATGTGAGTCTTGGTCGAAGCCCACATTAGGCGTGGCAGAGGCATATCCTGGCGCTAGTAGTAGCGGGAGGACGCAAAACAAGGCGATATTCCGTCTATTTCGCATCCCGATAGATCCCTTCCAGACGCCATTGCCCGTCGATTCTGCGTAGTTCTAGGAAAGCATCGTGCATCGTTCCTCCGGGAAATTGCTCGACTGGCTTGGGGCTTCCAGGAAAGTACCGTTTACGTGGCTTCTCACTAATGGATAGGTGGACTTCGTAGATGCCGTTGTCGAGTTCTTTCAGGTTTGGGCGAACCTTCTTTGGTATCAAGTCTCCGCCGATGTTCCAGGACCCGTCTTTCTCCATCATTTTCCTGACCCTTTGAACCATCTTGCAGTAGATGCAAGATTTATTGGTCATTTCCCAGAACTCGGGCCGTAGCTTGTTGGTTTCCAGTCCGTAGTTGAATTCTTTGAACCAGTGCTCGATGAACGCGACTTGCCCAGCTTTGCTTTCTTCCTTCGCTACCTCCGGTAGTGGTCCAGGGACGGGTACGTTCTGTGCTGGGCGTTTCGGGGTTGCTGGCTTATAG
>NZ_KV788969.1:1000-14689 GCF_001807395.1 Arthrobacter sp. HMSC06H05
TTTCGGGGTTGCTGGCTTATAGGGGCCCTTCGGCGACGGGCCAGCGGATGGTTTAGATTTGGTGGGGCTCTTGCCAGTGTCGCTATCGGAAGTGCCCTTGCCTTTCGGCTCTGTGTCGCTCGGCCTTGCAGACGGCGAGACTGAAGTAGCCGCTTCGGCGGGCTTCGCATCGTCCTTGGTGCCGCAGGCAGCCAGACCGGAAACAAGCGTGAACGTCAGGGCTGCGGCGATAGCGCTGCGTTTTAGATCTGTCATGGTGTCGCCCCTTAGGCATGTGTTTCTGTTTAGAACCTAAGGTAGCCAAGCGCATCAAAAAGCACCATAGACAAACGAAATGAAATTTATCTTTCACGTTTCGGATGCGAGCAGATTCCTCAAAGTCCCGCATAAACACAGGGCAATTGAATCTTCAGAAATCGAGTTCGCACCCAACCTTCTGTCCGGTATCCCGGAAACCATCGAGCGTGACCGCTAGCCACAAACGCAAAACAAGGCCATCAACACAGGTGTAAGCCAGCTCATAGCAGTGCAAGATCGAGGTCGCCACCGTATGGCAACGCGAAAGCGGGGCTGTTGCGATCAGTTCACACTGGCTGCAACAGCCCCGCCCACTTATTCAGGCTAACTTCCTGACCGGGCTCGCCCGAGCCCGGCATCGCCCGTGCCCGGCATCGCCCGTGCCCGGTGTCGCCCGTGCCGGTCAAGTCC
The DNA here is from genome assembly GCF_001807395.1 of Arthrobacter sp. HMSC06H05. NCBI lineage: Bacteria > Bacillati > Actinomycetota > Actinomycetes > Micrococcales > Micrococcaceae > Arthrobacter > Arthrobacter sp. HMSC06H05. The sequence goes on from NZ_KV788969.1 coordinate 1,709, forward strand.
CTGACCGGTGTCGCCCGAGCCCGGCCTAGTCTCTCCCGGCCAAACCAGCCTGACCTGGCCAGCCCCGGCCCCGTCGGTATTATTTCTACAATTTTTGTGCCGAAGGTTGGGTTTGGTTAGGCGGAGGCGCCCGTCCAGCCGTCTACTAGCCCCATGCCGAAGAACACGAGGAAGAACCCGGCGACGACCCACATGAGTGGGTGGATGTCTTTGATGCGGCCTTGGACGAGGCGCACGAACACGTATGCGATGAAGCCTGCGCCGATGCCGTCTGCGATGGAGTAGGTGAACGGCATCATCAGGATCGTGAGGAACGCTGGTAGTGCGATGCCGATGTCGTCCCAGTCGATGTTGGTTACTTGGCTCATCATGAGGAACCCGACGGTCACGAGGGCCGGAGCTACGGCTTCGAATGGCACGAATTGCACGAGCGGGGTCAGGAACATCGCGAGCAGGAACAGCACACCGGTGACGATGGCCGCGATACCTGTGCGCGCACCTTCAGCAATACCGGCGGAGGATTCGACGAAGATCTGGTTGGAGGAAACACCCGCGCCACCACCGGCGACGGCGCCTGCCGCGTCGACGAGCAGCACGCGGTCCACGTTCTCGATGTGCCCGTCTTTGTCGATGGTGCCGGCGGCGGTCGCGAGGCCGACCATGGTGCCCATCGCGTCGAAGAAGATGGAGAGCAGGATCACGAACACCAGCAGGATCGCGGCGACCGCGCCGATGGACGATGGGGTGAACGCTTCTACGACGTTTGCTTGGCCGATGAGGGAGAGGTCAGGTAGCTGCCACGTGAAGTTCTGGCCTGGGACGACGAGCGCCCACCCTGTTGGGTTGTCTTCGCCGCCGGCGCCGATTTTGAGGGTTGCTTGCAGGATGTTCGCGAGGATCGCGGAGGCGATGATGCCGATGAGGATGGCGCCGCGGACTTTGCGGACCATGAGGGCGATGGTGAGGAACAGCCCGAAGAGGAAGACGAGGGTTGGCCAGCCGACGAGTCGGCCGTTGATGCCAAGCGTTACGACGGTGCCTGGGCCGGCGCGTACGAAGCCTGCGTTGACGAGGCCGATCAGCGTGATGAAGGCGCCGATACCTACCACGATGGCGGTTTTAAGCCCTGCGGGGACGGCGTTGAAGACCGCTGTTCGGAACCCTGTGAGGACGAGGATGAACATGATGGTACCGGCGATGACGACCAGGCCCATCATTGCTTGCCATGAGAGTCCGGGGTTGGTTGCGACGGTGACGGCTACGAGCGCGTTGACGCCGAGGCCTGTTGCGAGGGCGAAGGGTTGTTTCGCCCAGAGGCCCATGACGATTGAGAGGAGGCCGCCTACGAATGCGGTTGCGGCTGCGACTCGGGCGATGCCGAGTTCGTAGCCGTTGGTGTCGGCGCCTTGGAGGATGAGCGGGTTGAGGACGACGATGTAGCTCATCGCGAAGAATGTTGCGAAACCGCCGCGGATTTCGCGGCCGAGTGTTGAGCCCCGTTCGGTGAGCTTGAAGTATGTGCTGAGCCCACTGGTGGCTTGATTGGTGCGTGCTGATGACATGTTGTGAATTCTACTGTTTGCGCGGGCGCGTGTGGGGCTTGATGTCGCGGGTTTGCGTGGTGTTGGTGGTTCCTTTGGGTTGGTTGCGTCCGATGCGGGGCGGGCTTGGTATGGATGTAGGGCCACTCAGGTGAATGGAATTAGTCTCGCTCATTATTCAATTTAGTGTTGATTATGTAGTGATTTCTTCAATGATTTGTCTGTGTATATTTCGGCTCCTTGGGGAGTGAGATCTTCGCTGAGCAGGCGCGGTGCCATAGGCTTCTTTATGGCTTGCGTTGCGGTACATGACCTGCTACAGACTCGTGGCCTGATGGGCGCTATTTCGTCACTTTGTTTTCTCTATATTCTCTATACCCGGCTGGTATCATTAAAGCGTTACATCAATCCACGAATCGCAAGAAAAGGGTGGAGTTCAATGGCTCGAGTTATTGTCGTAACAGGTGCTGGGTCCGGGATCGGTAAAGCCACTGCGGATCTTCTGAAACAGCGTGGCGAAACCGTGATCGGCGTCGATTTGAAGGGTGCTGACCTCGAAGTTGACCTAAGCAACGCAGAGTCGCTGCAGGCCATGGTCGACAAGATCAGCGAGGAACACGACCATATTGATGCGATTGTCGCCAACGCAGGTACCGCATCGCAGACTCCGCTCGACGTCAAAGTGAACTTCTTTGGGGCTATTGACACGATTGAATCGCTCAAGCCTCTGCTTGAGAAGTCGGAGAACCCACGCGTAGCTGTTACCGCGTCGGCTGCTTCCCTCCAGCCAACTGATACCAACCTTGTGAACCTGCTGCTGGAGGGCAAGCGTGAAGAAGCCGTCGAGTACGGCGCTGCGCTCGCTGAGAAGAGCCAGGAGATCGGTTACGCGAACTATTCGGCATCGAAGCGTGCCATCGCGACCTGGGTCCGTAAGGTCGCACCGACCGAGGAATATGCCGGCAAAGGCATTGCAATCAACGCGGTAGGCCCAGGTGTTGTGGAAACCCCGATGACCAAGGACCTTCTGGCAACCGAGGAAGGCCGCAAGGCTGTGCTGGGTGTCATGCCGGCTCCGCTGAACGGTGCTGTCAAGCCGGAAGCGGTTGCTGAAGTGCTCGCGTTCCTCGTATCTGAAGGTAACCGTTCGATGGCCGGCCAGATCATTTACGTGGACGGCGGCTTCGACAGCTTGGATCAGGGCCGCGGCGCGGACCTCTGGCATGCCCCGAAGCGCATGGACGAAGTATAAAGCCATCGGAATATAAGGCGTCTAGGCCTGTGCCGCAGTGAGGCTGACGTGCTTCATCTGCCTCGCTGTTGCCGGCGCCGTTGTCGCCGGCCGCGGACTTTAGGTGGCAGTTGCCGGCGGCCGCGGATATAGTGGCCAGCGCATCGTCAGTGTCGGGGAGCATCAGTTGTTCCCCGGCACTGTGTCGTTAACAGCAAGTCTTTAACAGCATCGCGCGCATCCCTCACAGCACCCGCCCCAACTTAATCTTTAGCATCGTGAGTGCTGTTATTAATCTCGGATTTTTATTCAATGGATTCTCCCCGTGAGGTGCATTTGGCCTGTACGGTGGAGGTAAAGCGTGCAAAGCGCAATGAATCTGTAGGAGTTTCACCATGACCGATACCCCAGAGAACACCCCAACCCCGAACACCGGTGAACCGAACGTTGATACGTCGGCCTTGGATTTGGCTGCGATCCGTCTGGAGGCCCGGAAGCAGGAGGACAGCCGCAACCGTGAGGAGGCGCAGAAGAAAAACACGCCTGGCGCTGGAGCTGTAGTGGTGGGTGTCGATGGTTCCGAGCAGTCGCTTGAGGCCCTTGCGTGGGCGGCGGCTGAAGGTGGGCGTCGTAATCTGTCTGTTGAGGCCGTGATGTCCTACACGATCCCAACGTTCGTTGCTACCGCGATGGATGCCGGCTATTCGGCTTTGGATGATGAGACGTTGCGTTCCGGCGCGGAGACGGTTTTGCGTGAGGCGCTTGCGGATCTGGATCGGCGCCGTCGTGAGAACCCGGAGATGCCATTCGCTCCGGCTGACCGTGTGCGTGCGTACGTTGAGACGGGCGACGCGGCGGGCACCCTGCTGGAATACTCGCAACACGCCGAGATGGTTGTGATGGGAGCCCGCGGCCGTGGCGGTTTCTTTGGCCGTATTTTGGGTTCGGTTGCTTCCGCTGTTCCACCGCACGCGCATTGCGCGACCGTTGTGGTTCCGAAGGGTTCGTTGGCTCGTAAGGAGGCATCGGACACGGTGGTGGTTGGTGTCGATGGTTCGACGGCGGCTCGCTTGGCGATGTTGGATGCGGCTCAGGAGGCTGTGGCTCGCGGGTGTGAGTTGAAGGTTGTGTGGGCTTTGCCGCCGTTTCGGGCACCCAGATGTGGGCGGCATCTGCGATGGACCAGCAGTCGGTGGTCCGCGAGATGAATACGCAGCTTTCTGCAGCGGCTGATTGGTTGCGTCACCACTTTGATGGTTTGCGTGTTTCGACTGCTGTTGTTGAGGGTGTGCCTGCGCAGGTTTTGATTGAGGAATCGAAGCGGGCACGCTTGCTGATTACGGGTACGCGTGGTCGTGGCGGTTTCGCGGGCATGCTATTGGGTTCCACATCGCAGTCGGTTTTGAACCATGCGAAGTGCCCGGTTCTTGTGGTTCCTGCGCGTAAGGATGAGCGTATCGAGAACCGTGGCGAATTCGGCCCGATGCCGCAGGAAGAAGCCGAAGGCGAAAAGAAGTAGCCGCGCGTTCGCGGGCGGTTGCGTGGCTTCTGAAGCCGCGGTTCTGTAGCGGTCTTCTATAACAGTAGCGGGGCCTGGTCATGCTGATGGCGTGACCAGGCCCCGCTGCTTTTTAAAACCTTTGGCATCGTGAGTGCTGAAATGATTTCAGCACTCACGATGCCAAAGGTGAGTTAGCGGGCTTAGTAGCGGGCCGCTAGCGGGTAGATGTTGTTGACGTAGCTGATTGGGGTTACGCCGATGCCGGCGCGCGGGTTGCGTGCGTGGACTACTTGTCCGTTGCCGACGTAGATCGCTACGTGGTAGATGCCGGACGGTGCGCCGTTGTTGGAGGAGAACACGAGGTCTCCGACCTGCAGGTTCTTGAGGCTGACTTGCTGCGGCGCCCCGGTGAACTGTGCGCTCGCTACGCGCTGGGTGGAGATCCCGGACTGGCGGAATGCGTTCTGCACGAAGGACGAGCAGTCGAAGTAGCGTGGGCCGTTCGCCCCGAACACGTAGCCGTATCCCTGCGAGCCTGCGATGTTGAGTGCCCAGTTGAGGGCGGCCTGCTTACCGGCGCCTGCACGCGCAGCTTGCTTCTTCTTCGCAGCGGCTTTCTTGGCTTGTGCCTTCTGAGCGGCAGCCTTCTTGGCCGCAGCTTTCTGCTGGGCTGCTCGCTGCTGAGCTGCCTTCTTGGCGGCTTGTTCCTTGGCTTTCTTTGCGGCAGCTTGCTTTGCGGCGGCCTTGCGGGCTTCTTCAGCTTTTTTGGCTGCGGCACGCTGCTCGGCTGCGCGCTTTTCTGCAGCCTTCCGGTCAGCTTCGGCACGAGCTGCTTCTTGCTTGGCCTTCTGTTCAGCGGCCTTGCGGGCCTCTTCGGCCTTCTTCGCGGTAGCCTCACGCTCAGCGGCTTCACGCTCGAGGCGTTCGCGCTCTGCCTTCTTCGCTTCTTCAGCCTTGCGCTGGGCTTCTTCCTGCGCCTTGCGGGCCTCTTCAGCCTTCTTGGCGGCTTCGGCTTGCTCAGCTTCAAGCTGCTTACGCTTCTCTTCTGCCTGGCGTTGCTTCTCGGCCTGTTCGGCAGCTTCGCGTTCGGCAGCGGCGCGGGCGGCTTCTTCTTCGGCCTTGCGTTGGGATTCTGCTAGTTCTTCATCGCTTGGCCCGGCAGGAGCTTCAGATTCCGACGGGGTAGCGGCTTCTTCTGTACCGTCACTGTCAGCATCGGAGGCAGCGCCATCATCGCTAGCGCCGGCATCGGCGGCTTGGGTGCCAGTATCGCCGGTGTCCCGGACGCTGGCGGGGCGTTCGATGCCGTCAACGGTGGTGTTTGCCTGTTCAGCGGCCTCGCGTTCAGCTTCAGCACGGGCGGTTTCGGCTTGGGCGCGAGCTTCTTCTTCACGCTGTGCTGCCTGGGCGGCTTCGAATTCGCGCTGGAGGCGTTCGTCTTCCCGCTTCTGGAACGCTTTGGCTTCTTTCGCACGCGAGGTCCCGTTGAGGTCTGCGAGGCGGTCAAGTAGTTCGTTCTGGTCCGCGGTGGTTTCTAGGACGGTGACGCGGGTCTCCGCTGCGACCTTCTGCGCCTTCGCTTCGGCTTCGGTCTGTTCGCCGAGCGCCTTCTCGGCGGCGCGAGCGGTGGCTTGCGCGTAGGCGTCCCATTGCTTGGCTAGCTCGGTCGCGTTGCGGGCTGTAGCGAGGTCGCGGGCGCGGGCGTCGGAGAGGTGACGTAGCGCGTCGGAGCGGTTCAGGATCTCCTGCGGGTTCTCTGCGGCCAGCAGCTCCCCCGGGTCTACGTTGAGGCCGCCGTTGCGGTAGGTCTCGGAGGCGATGCGGCCGAGGTCTTTACCTGCACGCTGTTCGGCTTCGCGTGCGGCTTCGAGTTCGCGCTTGGCCTCAGCGGCTTCTTCGCTCTTGCGTACTGCGCGTTGCTGTGCGGCGCTGAGGGCGTCCCAGGCGAGTTGTGCGTTGGCCTGGGCGGTGTTGAGGTTCAGCGACGTCTGTGTCAGTTGCGTCTCGAGGGTGTGCCGCATGTCCTTGGCGGCAGTGGGGTTGAGTTTTGCGGTTTTGACTTCGTGCGCGGAAGGTACGCTGGCGCGCTGTTTTTGCACAGGCTTTGTGGTGGGGGCGCCAGGGAACGCGGATGCGGTGCCGACGAAGGTGGTTGCGGTGATCGCTACGGCGGTGACCGCTGCGGCAAGGCGGAATCGCTGTGCCATGTAAGAAGTCCTTTTGTCCGGGAAAGCTCTAAATGGACTGAATAGTGAAGCTCGTTTGTCACAGGAAAATCACAATTCAGCAAAGGTCTCCAAGACACTTTACGAAACTTCCATCACGTTGGCAACACTAAGAACATAATCCCCACTATTCACATGAGTCACACGAGTAACATCCGCCCCATGTTTTCATCTTTGGCAACGTAATTGCTGTTATTCGTCGAGGCAGCGGGTGGGTGACTTTCGTGCCCGTGTTGCCGCCGTAACGTTTCCGTAACCTCGTTGCGAGGCTGGTGCTTCTCCGCCGCGGATCACGCGGCAGCGTGGCCAATAGCAGCACTGTTGATGCCGAAGGTTTAGCTAGGGGAGGGGCGGGTGCAATCTGGGGCGTTCCTTCGAGTAACGAAAAGGAATGTGTGCAACGGTGGTGCAGTGGGCGCTTAGAGTAGACGTATGGACGTGATCATCTCTAAGACAAGAACAGACGCTGAGAAAAAGGCTGGCGCAGCCGTTGTTGACGCCATCCGCCGTAAGCCAGATTTGGTTCTGGGTTTGGCCACCGGCTCTTCGCCGATCGGTATTTACAACTACGTCGCGGAACATATTCGCGACCACGGGTTGGATGTTTCGAAGATCACGTGTTTCGCTTTGGACGAGTACATCGGGCTAGAGCCGACCCACCCGGAGTCGTATCACGCTGTTTTGAAGAAGTACGTGATTGATCAGTGGGGTTTGCGGCCAGAGCAGGTTTTTGTGCCGAACGGTATGGCTGAAGATCCGCGCGCTGAGGCCGATAATTACGAGGCCGAGATGGCTAAGCGTGGTTTCGCTGACCTTCAGATTGTCGGCATTGGCAGCAACGGCCATATTGGTTTCAATGAGCCGGGTTCGGCGCTGGGTTCGCGTACTCGTGTCAAGACGTTGCATCCGCAGACGCGACAGGATAATTCCCGGTTCTTCGATAACGATATTGACGCGGTACCGGTCCACTGCATCACGCAGGGTATCGGCACTGTTATGGACGCGGACCGCGTGCTCATGATCGCGACGGGTGCGGCTAAGGCTGTTGCGGTTGCGGGCATGGTTGAGGGGCCTGTGGCTGCGATGGTCCCGGCGTCGGCTCTTCAGTTCCATCGCCGCTGTGATGTTTATGTCGATGCGGTGGCTGGTGCTGCGTTGAAGGCGCGTGATTACTACGATTTCGTTTCCGAGAATGAGGACGCGATTCCGAGCCCGCGCCGCTGAATCTACATAATCCGCTACTCCCTTTTTCATCTTCGGCATCGTGTGTGCTGCTATTTCGGTCGTGGAATAACAGCACACACGATGCCGAAGGCTTTAATGAGGGAGGTTTAGGCGGGCGGGGCCGCCCGTGTTGCTGGGGTTTCTAGCCCCACCCGAGTTCGTGGAGCTCGGCTTCGCTGAATCCGAGGTGGTGTCCGATCTCGTGAACGAACGTGATGTGGAGCTCCCGGATGATGTCCGTCCAGTTTGAGCATGTCTCTTCGAACGTGTTTTTGAATAGGATGATGCGGTCCGGGAGTTGCCCTATTTCGTTTTCGCCGCGTTCGGTGAGTGGGGTGCCGTCGTAGTAGCCGAAGGTGAGGCCGTGGGGATCCTCACTCAGTTCCGCTTCGGGGGTGTCTTCGATGAAGATCTGGATGTTGTTCATCGCGCGCGTCAACTCTTCCGGGAGCTGCTCGTAGACGGAGTGCGCGGCGTACTCGAAAGCTTCGTTGGTGACACGGAAAGCCATGTTTCCACCATAAGCAACGCAGGCTGGCTGGCCGATTAAACCCCGGATTTCCGCGGTTCTAGGTTAAATCTTGTGCTCGATTAGTCTACGTGGCGTTTATGCACTACACTGGTATTTCGGTGCACAACGCACTAGGCCCCCATCGTCTAGCGGCCTAGGACACCGCCCTTTCACGGCGGCGGCACGGGTTCGAATCCCGTTGGGGGTACGTTCAAAACTTTGGATTTGGACTGCAGGATAAGTCCTGATAGAGTTTTGACCTTGTGAGCGTATTCGCTTCACGGCCCTGTAGCGCAGTTGGTTAGCGCGCCGCCCTGTCACGGCGGAGGTCGCGGGTTCAAGTCCCGTCAGGGTCGCAAGATCTTCGAAAGAAGTATCTGAACGGCCATCGCAAGATGGCCGTTCGGCTCTGTAGCTCAGTTGGTAGAGCGTTCGACTGAAAATCGAAAGGTCACCGGATCGACGCCGGTCGGAGCCACGTCCGAAACCCCCACCCCGCGTGGGGGTTTCTTTTTGTCTGCTGCCTTACCGGCCTAGGCTCCTGCCTACGATGCGGTGCAGGCCGGGTATTCTGCCCCCGTCGGCGATGCCGTGAGCTGGCTTGTATCAGCCTAGGTGTTTTTGGATTCGGTCCCCGGCTAGCGGTCACGCCTAGTGCTTCGGAAGCGCTTGGCTGGCTTGGAATCCGATCAGGGAATCATTCCAAAGGGCGCAATCATGACACATGAAAAACGTAGCGCTATCGCCGAGTACCAGCCTTGGCCCTTACCTCCGGGCTAGCGGCTTGTGGAACCAATGACAATGCTAAGCCTGCCGAAACGCCCGGCCTAGAACCCGTCTGTCCCGGGAACCTTGCCCGAGGTAGCTAAACAGGAAAGTAAAGTTGGTCCCAGGGAAGATTCAGCTAGCCCTGGAGAGGCTGGAGCGCGGCGTCGACCAAATACGACTCACTGTCATTCAGAAGCCACAAAACCGCCACCCTGGGAACCACAAACGAGTCGAACAATTCCCCTGAGCCACTTTGCATTCTTGTGTATAGTTCTTCTCAAGCAACGCTGGTGCTTGTCGGGGCAGTACTTTCAGGGCCTATCTATATGGAGAAGTCCCCACTGGAATGAAAGCCATGCCTACTACTTCGGCTGAAGCTAAGCTGCTTACTTGATCACTGCATTATGGAGGCGCGGAGAACGACGCGGATTGGAGTCATATAGACGACTCTGTTCTTCAGCGATTCCGGACCAAAGGTGAATCGGGCGTTACGAATGTGCGGTGTCCCATAGCAACCCTTACTTTCAGTAAGTTTGGAACTGCTGAAAATTCTGACAGATGGTCCCGACGGAAGGGAGACTCGGGTGGCTCTCCGTAGAAATTTGACAGTTAGCACCTGAGAATATGCTTGAGGTTTTAAGAAATAGGCTTTACAGAATTTTCTTCTACAGCTTTACGCTGGGGAATTTTGCAGAAGGTCTCCTGGTAGTGACTACGCCATTCCTTATCCTCCGAACCACCGGCAGACCCGCCGACGTGGGCATAGGGTTAGCGGCGCAAACCATAGGAGTGCTATGCGCGCTTCTCCCAGGGGGCACCTTGGCGGATAGGTTCTCGAAGATAAAGATAATTTCTCTATCTTATATATTAGGTGCACTATCTTTGCTGCCAGTATTCCTATTGAATAGCGTCCAGAATAATATTGTCTTATTAGCGTTATGCTTATTTATGTTTGGCGTGTCTACTGCAATCTATGGGCCTATAAGTGATTCGTTGACGCCAGATTTAGTAGATGAAAGCAACTTACATAGAGCTAATTCTGTCGAGTCATTTAGTCAGCGCGTTGGGCAAGGTATGGCAGGTCCAGTAGCTGGTGGCATTCTGATAGCTCTAGATATGGGCACTATCTCTTACGCGATTGCTAGCATGTCGCTCCTTCTTGCGGCAGTAAGCATTAGAAGGATAAATATTCCGACACTTAATACTAGGGATGAAGATGGGCAGGGGCCATCTTGGTCAAGCGCCTTGAGATTTCTTAGAAAATGGCCTTCGTTTACGCTGCTTCTCGTGTGGGTCAGCGTCGCGGTGATGCTGCAGATGGGAGCGAAGCCTGTAGTAAATACAACCTGGGCAGATGGCTATCAGGGTGGATCTATGATTTATGGATCTGCATTGGCTATTGGCGCTGTAGCTTCGCTAGCAACAAGTGTGATTGTCGGCAATGCACGCCTACCTAAAAATTACGTTCTATGCATGATTCTATGCTGGTCTATTGGGTCCTCAGCGGTAATCATCTTATTGTTTAACAAAAGTGCAACTGCATTTGCGGTTACATTTATTGTGTCAAGTATATTTCTAACTATTGGCAATATATACTGGTCGACATTCATGCAAAAGAGTATCCCTCGGGCACTATTGCCTAGAATGCTAAGTATAGATTGGTTTGCGTCGCTCGCGCTTGTTCCTCTGGGAGCAGCTTTGGCTGGTTTTGGTTTAGAGCGCATAGGACTAGAGAAGATGTTTCTCGTACTATCCACTCCAATCCTATTTAGCGGTTTTATAATGATGATTCTGATGCGACGCTCGTTTGCGCTACGCGAATAATGAACCACCGACATGCCCATGAGCCATGTACCAGGAAGCTCCACCGAGAAGGCATCTCCTCTACTGAAACATGAGGGTGCCTTTTCGATAAGGTCTACACCGTGAATGCCACCAAAATCCGATATGCAAGGGTCTCCACCAGCGACTAAGCTGACCAACCCCAGGACATGTCCTTAGCTGCTGCTACTTACTGGCAGAGCTGCACCGACAGCAACAGAACTGGCCGAGCCATGCCCGTCCTTAAGGCGGAGTAGATCTGAACGCTCAGCGAGTAGAAGACGCTTTCACTGCCTGGGGTCTGGACTGCTTGGGACCTAACTCGTGCTGGCTCTCAGAACCGTTAAAGGACCTAGAGCCTTGGGGCGCCTTCTTTGAATCGCTCACTGAAGGTATAGGTAATTCGCAGAGCCTGCGAGAGCTACCGTTCTATATTCTTGTTGCTATGTTGGGATGAAATTGACCTTGACTTCTGGGCGCACTAAAGCCGGAACGGCAACGATGAGGGAAGGGTGGAGCTGATGTTGCCCCTGGTTGCCCGTCTCGTTTGTCTGAGGAGTAACGCTTGCAGCCTATTCCAGTTCGCAGGTTAATCCGGTGACGAGCAGAGCGTGGGCGAAGCGAGAGCCGGCGGGGTATCGCTCGGTATGAGCGTTCATTCCTCGGTGTGGTGTTGTTGCGGAGGTACCGGCTGGTGGTGTGCTTGTTGGTTGAAGGACTCGACCTGAGCTAACCCGCGTCCCCCCCTCCTATCGCTACCGAGTGTTGGTCTACATCAGTCTTTTCATTTTGGATTCTGTTCCCGGTTAGCAGTCACGCCTGATCCTGTCCGGAGTACCGGACAGAGATTCCCAGGGCTCGAACCGTTCTTCACTACTCGCCCTCCCCGCGTTCATGCGGAAGTTGGACTAATCCGGCTGCAACTGAAGTGTGAAAGAAAAATTTCATTTTGTTCTTCTATGGTGCTTTTAGATGCGCTTGGCTACCTTAGATCTCAAACAGAAACACATGCCTAAGGGGCGCCATCATGACAAACCTAAAACGCAACGCTATCGCCACAGTCTTAGCGCTCAGCCTCGCTTCCGGTCTGGCTGCCTGCGGCACCAATGACGATGCGAAGCCCGGCGAAGCGGCTACTTCAGTTGCAGAATCAACGTCAACTAGCCCAGGTGGCAACGAAGCGGAAGACAAAGAAGCGAGGGGTAAAGGCACTTCCGGTAGTGGCAAGGGCTCTGGGAATTCGAAACCTTCCGCGAGCCCGTCACCGAAGGGCCCATATAAGCCCGCGACCCCGAAACGACCTGCTCAGAACGTGCCGGTCCCCGGACCCTTGCCTGAGGTAGCGAAAGAGGAAAGCAAGGCAGGTCAGATCGCTTTCGTTGAGCATTGGCTGAAAGAGCTCAACTATGCCTGGGAAGTCGGCTCCTTCCGTAAAGAGTTCTGGGATATCACCTCGTCTGACTGCAACTACTGCAAGAAAGTCGACAAGACGCTCTCACGAGTGCAGAAGCACAACGCATGGACCGTCGGCGGAAAGATTCGTTACGAAAACATCCAAGCACCAAATAAGGAACTCGACAGCGGGATGTTCTACGTGACATTTTCCGCGCACGAAGATAAGCGCTCCTACTATGTGCCAGGAAAATCAAAAGCAGCCCAGACAGTGCCCGCTAATTCAACTGACGATGGCATGTTGAAACTAGAACGAAAGAATGGCCGCTGGAAAGTGGAAGGGCTCTACGGTGCCAAGAAATAACTCGCGCAAAAAGACGAATGCTCTTCTTCCATCAACAATTTGTGCCTTCCTTATTTTCGCTGGGAGTGAGGCGCATGCTGTTGATGTCAGTTTTCAAGACCAGGGTGTTGAGACAAGTAATCACATCGAGCAAAACACTAGTGAAGAGACACAGACAGAAGCCTCCTACAGCGGAAACAACGCGGCGGCTGCACCTAAGGTTTTTGGGAAGCGTTTGTTGTGGGATCCAGCCTGTACCCCGGCCGCGTTGGACCGGTCAGGCGCGGTGACCGGTTCTACCAAGGTTGCTGGTAGTGACCTGCATGTGGCTGAGGTGCAGGATCCTGTAGCTCGTAACGCTGCTAAAACCCAGGCCTGCACCCGCCGAGCAGTTGATGAGTGCGGTCAACGTGACGACTTGCTC
>NZ_KV788970.1:0-26528 GCF_001807395.1 Arthrobacter sp. HMSC06H05
TGGGAGAGTAGGACACCGCCGAACACAACCATAGAGAGGATGTTGGTCCCGAAGCTCCCAACCCCCCACAGGGGTTAGGTCGCAGCATCGGGACCAACACCCATTTAAACCACAAACAACGGGCGCCGACACCTACAGACTAAAGCTGCCCGGTCAACCTCGTGAACAGGTTATCCGGGCAGTACCGTTCGGTCCGTTACTTGGTTCAGTAGGTCGCGCGACCCCCTGAAAGATCGAAAACTGCCCCGGTCGAAAAGGAGAGCACAGGCGAGGCCAGGAAGAACACCATCTCTGCGACCTCCTCCGGCTCGCCAACCCGGCCCATCGGAATACGGTCAAGAAGCTGCTTCTTCGTCGCCTCATCAAACCACGGCTGATCCAGCATCCCAGATCCGATCAACGCAGGCGCTATCGCGTTAACCAGAACCCCTGTCTTCGCAAGCTCCTTACCCACAGCCTTCGTCATAGCGATAACACCGGCCTTAGCCGCAGCGTACGGACTCGAGAGCGCATGCCCCTCCATACCCGCAGCCGAAGCCGTGTTAACGATCCGGCCGTATCCACGCTCAACCATCACCGGGATAGCTGCCTTGAGCATCAGAAACTGGCTCGTCAGGTTAACCTCCAGCAGTCCTATCGAGCAACCCGTCCAGATTGCTCTGCTGCAGGTCCACAGCAACAACGTTGATGCCAGCCTGCACAAACTTGTTCACTACAGCGCTCCCGATACCGCCCGCGGCACCAGTAACGATCGCAGTTTGACCGCTCACTACATTGCTCATGTGATCCTCGTTCCTCGAGAGACGTTCAGTTGAGTGTTCAGGTTGCCTTGACCACATTCAGGCCTCCCGCGATCCACAAGGGCTGGCCAGTCATATACGGAAGATCCCCGGACGCTAGCGTGCCCACTACCGTGCCGATATCTTCAGAGGTTCCCCAGCGAGAAAGAGGAACACGGCCCTCGGCGATCGCAGCATCGATCTCAGGGGAACCCGCAGACGCCGTCATCGCCGTCTTCATGAACCCGGGTCGGATCTCATGGACAGCCACGCCTTCCGGGCCTAAGCGGTAGGCCAACACTTTGGGGAGCATCGAAAGCCCTGCCTTCGTGATGTTGTATTGCGAACGGTCAGGGGAGACGAGCTCAGCCGCGATAGAGCTCACGATGATGATCGAGCGATAGATGCCATCAGAGCAGCGGGCATCGTCCTCCAACATGCGGTTCGCCACCACCTGGCTCAGAAAGAACGTTCCCCTCAGGTTGATATTAACTGCCTTATCGAAAGCCTCAGAGGAGAGCTCCAGAATGTCGGTCAACGGCCTAGCCGCGATACCTGCGTTGTTATGCAGACAATCCAGCCGACCGAAATCCCGCCAAATCTTCTCCACCACCTCGTGGTGGCGGTCGAGATCGGAAATATCCAGCTGGTAATACCGGGCTGTCACTCCCAGCGCTTCAAGTTCTGTGAGGCACGCGTCCGTGCCCGGTCCCGCCTCGGGTAGGTCCAGGATAGCCAGATCGAACCCACGGGCAGCCAAACCCTTCGCGGCACCCAGCCCCAGCCCCTGCTTACCGCCTGTCACCACGGCGACTGGGCGTACTGTTTCTTCCATAATGTCCTCCCATTACGTCAAGCTTGGCTTCCGTTTGTATGTTCACGGCTGAGAGGCCGTGGATACCGGGTGCGCTCATCCGGTTCGCACCACATGAGCGCACCTTCCCAGCCCTCCAATGATTAGAACGGGAACTGGTCCGTCCCTTCCGAGACACTGACCCAGTGATCGGTAGTGAACTCTTCGATGGCCCACTCGCCGTTGAAACGCCCAAGACCCGAGTTCTTCTCCCCGCCAAACATCACGTGTGCTTCATCGTTGACGGTGATGTCATTGACGTGGGTCATCCCGGCCTTCACTTCGCGAGCGAAACGCATACCGCGACTCAGGTCTTGTGTGTACACAGCCGACGACAAACCGAACTCGGTGTCGTTCGCGAGTTCGAGCGCGTGGGCCTCATCGTTGGCCTTGACGATCCCGACAACCGGGCCGAAGATCTCTTCGCGGAACAGCTCCATCTCCGGGGTCACATCAGCGAATACGTGCGGAGCGACCAAACGCCCCTCAATAGGGCCAGCCAGAACCTCACGCGCGCCTTCTTCGCGAGCCTGTTCGATCTTGGCAGTCACAGACTTCAGCTGACTGTCGTTGATCGCCGGTCCAACGATGGTGTTGTCATCCATCTGATCGCCATAAGCGATGGATGCTGCGCGCTTAACGTAAGCATCAACGAATTCGTCATAGAGCGGGGCCTGGACAATGATGCGGTTGACTGACATGCAGATCTGTCCCTGGTGAAGGAACTTACCCATGATCGCAGCGCCAACAGCCTTATCCAGGTCCGCATCGTCGAGGACAACGAACGGAGCGTTACCGCCCAGCTCGAGCGCGACCTTCTTGATATGTTCACCGCCAACCGCCGTACGGCCCACGCCCTTACCCACCGGGGTGGAACCCGTGAATGAGATCAGACGCGGGGTAGGGTGCTCCACGAAGTAATCGCCAATCTCCGAACCAGCACCAACAACAACATTGAGTACGCCTGCTGGCAATCCAGCCGCCTCGAAAATCTTGGCCAGCAGCAGACCACCGGTCAGCGGTGTGTCAGATGCCGGCTTGAGAACCACCGCGTTACCGCAACCCAATGCTGGAGCGACCGAACGCATCGACAGCGTGAACGGGAAGTTCCACGGGCTAATGACACCCACCACACCCAGCGGTTCACGGAAAACGTAGTTAGTTTTGCCAGGGGTGTTGGACGGCAGGATCTGCCCAGTGATGCGGGTCGGGAAAGTAGCGGCCTCGCGCAGCGAGCCGACAGCCAAGCCGGCCTCGACCGTCGCCTTGAGCGCACTCGAGCCGGACTCCGCGCGGATCAATTCGATGATCGCGCCCTGATTCTCCTCGATCCAATCCGCGGCCCTGTTGAGGACCGCGCCGCGTTCCTTGGGCGGGAGAGCGGCCCACTCGCGTTGGGCATCTGCCGCTGCCTCGTAGGCGGCATCGACGTCTTCTTGGGAAGCCTGACGGATGGTCGCGATCGGTTCGTCATTGAACGGGTTCACGGTAGTGGCAGAACCCTGGGATGTTCCAGCGCGCCAACCACCGATGTAGAGGTCTTCAGAGATCAGATCAGCGTATGAGGACTGAGCTGCAGACATGTCTATTCCTTTCGTTTGGAAGTACTAAGAGACTACTGGTCAGCGGTCGAGACCTTCAGGACAGCCTTGATGGTGCCGCCCTCATGGGCATCGGCGATCGCCTGGTCGAGCTCGTCGAAACCATAGAAAGACACGAGCCGGTCGAACGGGAAGCGCCCTTGACGGTAGAGGTCGATCAGCGCAGGGATCAGCGTGCGGCTGTTGGACGAGCCGCCGAGCGTGCCCACCACTGTCTTACCGAACAAGGTGCGCATGTGGTCCATGGAGAACCGTGCCTCTGCAGGCGCACCGCCCACCAGGATGAACGTGCCCATCTGGCCCACCGCATCGGCGGCTTGTTCTATGACTTTGATGCTGCCGGTCAAAAGGACATGGGACACATGTGTTGAAACGGGCGGTATCAACAGACTATTTGGATAGAAAGAAAAGTGTGATTGGCGGGCTTTCCCTCGAAGTCGTCGCTAAAATGGTCAGAGGCGCTTGAGGCACGAGCGCGGCACAATCACAAAGAGGGAAACGTGGCAGACGAGCAGAAACGTCGCTCCCCACGCGGAGCAGGCCAAGAACATGGCAAGAACCACCACAACCGTGGCGGGCACAAACGTGGACACGGTGCCTCACCACGTGGAGAACGTAGTCGTGACGACTGGAAGCGCGGCGAGCGTGGTGGCCGCGACGAGCGTGGCGGGCGTCCTGACCGGCGACGCGGTGAGCGCCGTAACGATCGGCAGCGTAACGACCGCCAGCATAATGAGCGCAACCGCCCGCAGGGACGCCGTGGCGGCGACATTCGTGCGGCGAACCGTCCAGACCGCGAACGCTCACCAGAAATCGATCCGAGCGTAACCGGTAACGAACTCGATAAAGAAACGCTCCGCGAACTCCGTTTCCTCGACGAAAAGCACCGTCCATGGGTAGCGAAGCACCTCGTTATGGCCGGCGCACTGATCGATGTTGACCCTGAACTCGCCTTCGCGCACGCAGAAGCGGCATCGCGTCGTGGTGGCCGAGTTGCCCTCGTTCGCGAAGCTGTAGGGCTGACCGCGTATGCGGCCGGCAAGTACAGCGAAGCACTCCGTGAACTGCGTACCCACCGCCGCATTTCTGGCGTCCACGACCACATCGCCACGATTGCTGACTGCGAGCGTGCCGTAGGTCGCGTTGAGAAAGCCCTTGAAACGCTACGCTCCGAAGAAGCTAAGGCGCTCAAGGGCCAGCCGCGTGCCGAAGCAGCGATGGTCGAAGCTGGGATCCTCCTCGACGCCAACAAGAACGAAGAAGCCGTCAAGGCTCTGCAGATTCCAACGCTCGACAGGAACCGTGCGTTCATCTTCAGCCCACGCCTCTTTGAGCTGTACGCAGACGCACTCGAAGCCACCGGGCAAGCCGAAGAAGCGGCTACTTGGCGTGCGCGCATCCCCGTTGCGATGGAGGCGCTGGGACTCAACGATGTTGAACCAGAGATCGTAGACCTCGTGGAAGACGATGAAGACTCGGACGAGGACGAGGCCAAAGAGACCGAGGCCAAGGATGGCGCCACCAACGATGCGGAACCTAATCCATCGGGCGAAGGCGCAGCTGATGTCGAAACCAGCGGCGAGGCCAGCGCGGAATGACCGGCGCCACGCATCAGGACGCGTCCCTGCTAGACATGCATGACGCCTTGCTGTGCGACCTTGACGGGGTTGTATATGCAGGCCCGGACGCAGTTTCGCACGCGGTCGAAGCGCTGGTCGCGGCGCAGGAGGCCGGTGTTCGCGTTGCCTACTGCACCAATAACGCATCCCGCACCCCGGAAGAGGTCGCCGAACACATCAGCTCGCTGGGCATCCCGACCATGCCCGAGCAGGTCTTCGGTTCCTCGCGAGCCGCTGCGGAACATGCACGGCAGACCGCAGCGGATGCACAGCTTCAAGAGCCGACCGCTTACATCGTCGGGACCGAAGCTCTACGCCGCGAAGCCGAAAACGCGGGCTTCAAACTTGTTGATTCAGCCACCGAGCAACCCGACTTTGTGTTGCAGGGCTTCAACCCCGACGTCACGTGGCGGCACCTCGCGGAAGCCGGCTACGCGATCACCGCAGGCGCGCGATGGATCGCAACAAATACGGACACGACGATCCCTCGGGCGGAAGGTATCGCTCCGGGCAACGGGACGCTCGTCGCCGCGGTGGCGGCCGCGACCGGGCAGGAACCTCTCGTGACCGGTAAGCCCGCTCCGACGCTGATGCAGATGGCGGCGCGAGCCGTGGGAGCACAAAATCCGCTCGTGATCGGCGACAGGCTTGACACCGATGTTGCAGGCGGGAACGCTGCCGGCTTCGCTACCGCGCTAGTCCTGACCGGGGTCGATACGCTCGCATCCGCCCGCAAGGCGGAGCCTGGGCTGAAACCGCGTTACGTACTCAATGATTTACGCGACTTGCGGGCACCAGCCAACTCCTGTGTACTCGAAGACAGCGGAACTCAAGAGAGCCTGAATGACTAGCGAGAACTCACCAGAACACGACGCGGCAACGGAACAGCCGGCACAAGAGTTGCCTGGGCAGGAACAGCCTGCGCAGGAGCTGCCGGAAGTACTGCAGCCGCTAGCTGACCTCGATTCGCTACCGGTCAGCGAACATCCCGAACGGTTCAGCCGTGTTCTTGACGACCTCACCAATGTCCTGGAGAGCGATCTTCCGTGAGCGCCCCTCAACGCCTTGACGCCGCACTTGCCGACTTCGGCTATGCGCCGTCCCGCACCCGCGCAGCCGTACTGATCCACGAAGGCCGCGTCTTCGTCGAAGGCAAGCCAGCGACCAAGCCTTCGGTCAAGATTAAGCCGGGCGCGAGCATCGTGATCCAAGAGCATGCCGAGGACCGTTGGGTGGGGCGGGCCGCCGGTAAGTTGCACGCCGCGTTGGAACGCTTGAGCACGCACGGGATCAGGTTGCCGATCAACGGGGCAACCTGCATGGACGCCGGCGCTTCGACCGGCGGGTTCACCCAGGTTCTGTTGGATCATGGGGCCGAACGTGTCTATGCGGTCGATGTGGGCCACGGGCAGCTGCACCCAAGCCTCGCTTCAGATGCCCGCGTTGTGAACCGTGAAGGCGTCAATGTTCGTCACCTTGAACCGGGCTTCATCCCTGGTGGGGTTGATGTTGTCGTGGGGGATCTTTCGTTCATCTCGCTCACGCTCGTGCTGGAGCCGCTAGCTGCTCAGCTGAAAGAGGGCGGCCGGATGATGATGCTGGTCAAGCCTCAGTTCGAGGTGGGCCGTTCCGGGCTGAATAAGGCCGGGGTTGTGGTTCATCCAGCCTTGCGGCGCCACGCCGTGACGAAGGTTGTGGACTTCGCTGAACAGGCCGGGCTGGGTTTGGAACCCGTGGCTGTGCTGCGCTCTGAAGTGCCGGGGCAAGACGGAAACGTCGAGTTCTTCGTGATGTGGATAAAAGAAAACACTACGGAGACGGATTCATCCACAAGAGAGCGCAACCTCACTGCTTTGCTGGACGCCGTTGACTATTCTTGAAGATCGGTAACAACAAGGAGCGTCAGTGCGTCGGATCTTGGTCATGACCCACACGGGTCGAGAAGAAGCTGTAGCGATCGCAATGCGAGCCGCGAGAGCTTTATCGGCCCACGGGCTTTCGCCTGTCATGATGCGCGATGAAGTCGATGTGATCGGCCAGATTCACGTTGACGGCGCGATGGTGGATGTGGACACCAAGGTCGAGGTCCTCGGCGAAGGCGTGGGGCTGGATGAGCTCGAGCTCGTGATGGTGTTAGGTGGGGACGGCACGATGCTGCGTTCCGCCGAGCTCGCGCGCGGCAGCAACGTTCCGCTGTTGGGCGTGAACCTGGGGCACGTCGGCTTCCTGGCCGAGAGTGAAAAATCAGATATCGATGCGGTGGTTGAGGCGATCGTCAACCGCGCTTACACCGTGGATGAACGCATGGCGATCGATGTGCAGGTGTGGCACGAAGGCCGTCGCGGTGCGCACACGTGGGCGCTGAATGAGGCCGCCGTTGAGAAATCGAACCGTGAACGCATGCTTGAGGTAGCACTCGATGTAGATGGTTCCCCGATCTCCACATTCGGTTGCGACGGTGTAGTGTTTGCGACTCCTACGGGCTCGACCGCGTATGCGTTCTCTGCCGGCGGGCCGGTCGTGTGGCCTGAGGTTGAGGCCCTGGTGGTCGCCCCGATCTCCGCGCACGCACTGTTCGCTAAGCCGCTGGTGATCGCGCCCTCCTCCACAACCGCTGCTGAAGTGCTGACCCGCACGGACGCCACGGGTGTCTTATGGTGCGATGGGCGCCGCATGGTTGAACTGGCCCCGGGCTCCCGTGTTGAGGTGACCCGCTCCAAGACCCCGGTGCGGCTCGTGCGACTCACGAACACCCCGTTCGCTGAGCGGCTTGTGGCTAAATTCAAGCTCCCCACGGTCGGGTGGCGCGGGCCTGTTGAAGACCCGGGTGTGCACCCTAAAACCTCCGAACTGCCCGCGGTGCGCCGCATCAGCGTTGTGGAACCACCACATAATTCCGAACGCCTGCCACCGCATCGGGCAACAGAGCTTTATCACGGAGAACCTTCGGTCACCCTGTTTGAAGAGTATCCGCGGCGAGGTGAGCCACGATGATCGAGTCAGTCAACATCCGCGGCTTAGGCGTTATTGAAGAGGCCTCGTTGCCGTTCGGCCCGGGCTTGACGGTGGTCACAGGTGAAACTGGCGCAGGCAAAACCATGGTTGTGACCGCGCTCGGCCTGATCTCTGGAGCGCGAGCCGATTCCGGTGTGGTTCGGCGCGGCGAAAACTCAGCAGTGGTTGAAGCCACCGTAGTTGGGTCCCCGCAAGATCCCGCGTTCCAGATCGCTGCCGAGGCCGGCGCTGAGACTGACGTTGACGACGGCGCGGAAGAGGCTGTTCTCTATCTCTCCCGCACGATCGCCGCGAAAGGCCGCAGCCGTGCACATGCAGGCGGGCGAGCGGTCCCTGTGGCGGTGCTCGGCCGTATCGGCGAATCCCTTCTGACGGTTCACGGGCAGACAGATCAACTGCGCCTTCGCGGTGCTGCCGAACAGCGAGCCGCACTCGATGCCTTCGCAGGGGCCGAGCTCGAGGCTGCCCTGACGCAGTACAAGGCTGTCTACCAGGACCTGAAGGCCGCCCGTGAAGAGCTCGCTGACGTTGAGCAGAACCGCTACGAACGTCAGATGGAAGAACAAACCCTGCAAGCTGCGCTCGAAGAGATCGATGCGGTGGACCCGCAGAAAGGCGAAGCCCAAGAACTCGATGCGCGCGCCGACAGGCTCAGTCACATCGAGGAGCTACGCGAGGCCGCGGTGAGCGCGCACTCCGCGCTGGTATCGGACGAGATCGGCGAAGCCGTGGACGTGGTCTCCCTCTTAGACGCCGCCCAGCGTGCCTTGGAAGCAGTCGATAGTCAGGACCCGGCTTTGGCGGAGCAGACCCAGCGTCTGCGCGAGGTCGGCTATGTGATCTCCGATATCGCAACCGAGCTTGCAAGCTATCAGCAAGGCCTTGATGCGGACGGGCCAGCGGAGCTTGCCGCTGTCGAGGAGCGGCGGGCCGCGCTGAATTCCTTGACACGTAAATATGCTCCCGATGTGGACGCGGTCATCGACTGGGCCGCCCAGGCTCGCGTTCGTCACCTCGAGCTATCGGATGATCCGGCGCGCGTTGAAGAGCTCGCAGAAAAGGTCGAAGAGCTTACCTCCCAACTCACCGAGCACGCCGAACGCGTTCATGCCCTACGCGCAGATGCTGCCCAACGGCTGTCCGAACGCGTGGATGAGGAACTTGCGGCCCTCGCGATGCCGAACGCCCACCTTGCGATCGAGGTCACCGAAGCCGAACCAGGCCCGCACGGCGCTGATGAGATCGCTTTCCTCCTAGCGCCGCACTCCGGCGCTGACCCGCGCCCACTCGGTAAGGGAGCATCCGGCGGTGAACTCTCGCGCGTCATGCTCGCCCTCGAAGTTGTGCTCGCAGCCACTGACCCGGTCCCGACGTTCATCTTCGACGAAGTCGACGCCGGAGTCGGCGGGGAAGCGGCCGTGGAAATCGGCCGCCGCCTGGCCCGGCTGGCCCGCCACGTCCAGGTGATCGTGGTGACCCACCTGCCGCAGGTTGCAGCGTTCGGTGACCAGCACCTCACCATCAACAAGACCAGCCACAGCGAAGGCGCTGACGGGTTCACCGCATCGGACATCAAGGCACTCGAAGCGGATGAACGCGTCAAAGAACTCGCCCGGATGCTCGCGGGCCAATCGGAATCCGAAGCGGCCCGAGCCCACGCGCAAGAACTACTCACAGACGCTGCCCGCGAACGCAACGAAGCCAACTGAAACTCAACGTCAGCGACTCAAGCACGGTCACGAGGAGCCCATGTCCACGCATCAGCCAGAACACCAGCCCAACACCGGGGCACACGAACTCGGTGACATCCAGGTTCCCGCTGCCGTGACTGACGCGCAAACCGTGTTCAGCGGAGCGATCTTCGACATCACGCGTGAAACGTTCACAATGCCCGGGGGCGATAAGCCCATCACGCGCGAGTTCATGACCCACCCCGGCGCCGTGGGGATCCTCGCACTCGATCGAGACAACCGGGTCCTGCTGCAAAAACAGCGCCGCCAACCCGTGCGGGCTGAACTGTGGGAAGTCCCGGCAGGTCTACTGGATCTGGAAGGCGAGGCAGCATTGGATGCCGCGCGGCGCGAACTCGCAGAAGAAGCTGACCTGCGCGCAGACACCTGGCATGTTCTGGCAGACCACTACATGTCTCCGGGTTGCTCCTCGGAAGCGATGCGTATCTACCTCGCACAAGATCTGCACGAGATCCCTGAAGGTCAACGCCACGAACGCACCGAAGAAGAAGCGTTCCTGGAACCCCAGTGGGTCCCACTCGAAGAAGCTATCACCGCGGTATTAGAAGGCAGGATCGGCAACCCGACCACGGTCGTCGGAATCCTCGCGCTCGCCGCCCACAACGTGCACGGGAACCGGACCCTACGGCCAGCCGGTGCGCCATGGACGGCACGCCCGCAACATGCCTGAAGCAGCACTGAGCGCGCTTGAGAGCAGCGCGGATGTCTATCTGCAACACCTGGTTGTTGAACGGGGTCTTTCCGCCAACACCGTGGCCGCATACCGCCGCGACCTGCGGCGCTACACCGACTACCTCGCCAGCCAAGGCATCACGCACCCCGGCGATGTCACCCCGCAGAACATCAGCGCGTTCCAACAGTCACTCAGGGACGGCGCGGATGGGAAGAAGCCGCTCGCGGCACGTTCAGCTGCGCGCACGGTTGTTGCGGTGCGCGGGATGCACTCATTCTGGGCGCTTGAAGGGATCACCGCCGACAACGCGGCAGCAGACATCCACCCCAACGCGGTGCCGCAACAGCTACCTAAAGCCTTGAGCGTTCCCGAGGTCGCTCGCCTCATCGAAGCCCCTGACACCTCAACACCGGCGGGACTACGGGACCGTGCCCTCATCGAGTTCCTGTACGCGACCGGGGCTCGCGCATCAGAAGCGGTGAGCCTCGATGTGGACGACCTGAGCCTAGCGCTAGACACAACCGAGGCTGGAACGGACCGCGACGCGGAAGGCCAGAAGCTACCCTCGGTGGTCCGGGTCCGGGGTAAAGGCGATAAGGAACGATACGTCCCGCTGGGCAGCTACGCAGTCGAAGCGCTCAACGCATACCTCGTACGGGGACGGCCCGCCCTGGCTGTCAAAGGGAAAGGT
Source organism: Arthrobacter sp. HMSC06H05 (assembly GCF_001807395.1). Taxonomy (NCBI): domain Bacteria; kingdom Bacillati; phylum Actinomycetota; class Actinomycetes; order Micrococcales; family Micrococcaceae; genus Arthrobacter; species Arthrobacter sp. HMSC06H05. Next base: position 10,983 of record NZ_KV788970.1, read on the forward strand.
AGCCCGGCGCTGTTCCTCAACCAGCGAGGCGGCAGGCTCTCACGCCAGTCGGTCTTCAATAGCGTTACGGCCGCCGGGCATAAAGCGAACCTCACCCAAGAGATCAGCCCGCACACGCTACGGCACTCGTTCGCAACGCACCTCATCAGCGGCGGGGCGGACGTCCGTGTGGTTCAAGAGCTGTTGGGGCACGCATCGGTGACCACAACTCAGGTCTACACGATGGTTACCGCTGACACGCTGCGTGAAGTCTTCGCGACATCGCACCCGCGTGCCCGCTGAGCCGAACGGCTTAAATACCAAGAATCACAGACGCGATGCCGAAGTAAATGAGCAGGCCGGTCGCGTCGCAGAACGTGGAGATAAACGGGTTGGAAAACACTGCCGGGTCCGCGCCGACCTTCTTGGCAATGATCGGCATCATGCCGCCCACCACGGCCGCCTGAACACACACCGCAAGCAGAGTCAGGCCTATCACGGCGCCGAACGTGAACCCGTAGATGAACCCAGTGATCACAAATGCGAGCGAACCCAGGATCAAACCGAGCACGAAACCGACCCGTAGCTCACGCCAAATCACTTTAGGCAAGTCACGAATACGCACTTCGCCCACGGCGAGCGCGCGCGTGACGGTGGTTGCGGCTTGGTTGCCGGTGTTACCGCCGGTACCGGTCAGTAGCGGGATGAAGAGCGCGAGGATCACGACTGTGGAGAGTTTGTCTTCGAAGAGGTCGAGGACTTTGACGGTCAGCGCGGCTGAGAGCGCGAGCATCACGAGCCATACGACGCGGGAACGGACGATCCGCATGATCGAGGAGGAGAGGTAGGACTTCTCGAGCGGTTCGGAACCGCCGGAGCGTGCGGCGTCTTCGGCGTCCTCTTCGCTGATGATGTCGACTGCGTCGTCGTAGGTGAGGACACCGAGTAGTCGGTGTTCGGCGTCCACGATCGGCATGGCGAGTAGTTTGCCTCCGAGGAAGCGGCGGGCGGTTTCTTCACGGGGGTCGGTTGCGTGCGCCGATTCGGCTTCGCGCATGATCTCGCGGACGCTCAGCTCATCGTTGGAGGACAGCAGGCGGCGTAGCCCGGTCACGCCGAGGAGGATGCGGGAATCGTCCAGGACCGGGAGCATGTAAATAGTTTCGGGTTCGTCGATGTGCGCTTTGACGTGGTCGATGGCCTGCTTGACGCTCCAGTCGGGGCGTAGCCACAGCACTTCCGGGGACATGTAGCGCCCGATCGCGTCTTCCGGATAGCCAAGCACCGTGGTGGTCATGGCGCGCTGCTCTGAGTCCAGCCCGGACATGAGACGGTCAGCGACCTTGGCGGGCAGCTCGTCGAAGAGGGACGCGCGGTCATCGGGGTCGAGCTCGTTGAAGATCTCTGAAATTTCGCCGTGCCGCAGCTCAGCGATCAGTTCCGCCTGAGTTGCGGGGGTGAGGCTTTCAAACACCGCGAGTGCCGTGTCTTTATCCAGAACCCGGTACACGATCGCCGCCTGTTCGGTCGGCAGCGTTTTCATGAGGTAGGCCATGTCGTGGATGGGGACCTTGCGGGCAAGATGGCCCAGCTTGATGAGGTCTGCCTCTTTTCGAGGGTGTTCCCTCAGCGAATCAATCAGGTGATCCATCGTCATAGTGACTCCTCAACCCGGGGCGGGGAACGTTGTAATATGCTGTGGCCGCTCTTACATTACCCGGCAGGCGCTTCAATCAGCTGCGAAATGAACGATGCGGGCCGCGACTCGCGCTTGCCCGGCAGGTCGCGTGCGCTTGTCTGGTGGCTCGCGTTCGGCTGAAGGCAGGTCACTTGCCAAAGTTTCGAGTTTCACTTGAGGGTCAAGGCTCGCCGATACAGAGGCGAAAATCCGGATAAACAGCTCATTCACCACTAGCCTTAAAGCACAGCACACAATTGATGCAGTGCACGGTGAAACTCAAAACAGAGTAGAACTCAGCACGGAGTACAACTCGGTACAGAGCGGAACTCGGTACAGAGTGGAACTCAGCACAGAAGGGCGGTCTGCACACGTGAGCGATCCAAACTCCTTTGGCCGAGTACCTGCGCCTGGTGGTATGCAGGAGCTCAACGCTCTAGGACGCCCCTTGACCCAACTGCCTGAACCGCCGGTTCTCACCGAACATGGACCAGCCCGCATCATTGCGATGGTCAACCAGAAAGGTGGGGTCGGGAAGACGACCTCATCGATCAACCTCGCCGCGTCCCTGGCCGAACTTGGCCGCCGCGTACTCATCGTCGACTTCGACCCACAAGGTGCAGCCTCCGCAGGCTTCGGGGTCAACCCGCACGAACTCGACCTGACCGTCTACAACGTGCTCATGGAACGCCACGTCGACATCCGCGACGCGATCCTGCACACCGACGTAGACAACATCGACCTGCTGCCAGCCAACATCGACCTCTCCGCGGCAGAAGTGCAGCTTGTCAACGAAGTCGCCCGCGAACAAGTCCTCGCCTCACAGCTACGCAACGTCTCCGATGACTACGACGTCATCATCATCGACTGCCAGCCATCCCTCGGCCTGCTAACGGTCAACGCGCTCGCCGCATCCCACGGCGTCATCATCCCGCTCACCGCCGAGTTCTTCGCGCTACGCGCCGTAGCGCTACTGATCGACACCATCGAGAAAGTGCAGGACCGCATCAACCCAGACCTACAGATCGACGGCGTGCTCGCGACCATGTACGACCAACGAACCCTGCACTCGCGTGAAGTCCTCGGCCGGCTCGACGAAGCATTCGGGGACAAACTGTTCGAAACCGTGATCCGCCGCACCGTGAAATTCCCGGACGCCACGGTCGCGATGGAACCGATCACCGAGTTCGCGCCATCCCACGCCGGAGCGCAAGGCTACCGCCGGCTGGCTAAAGAACTCATCGCACGCGGCGGAGCTCCGTGACACTCAACCCCGCCACGGGGACACAACAGTCAGCGCCGGCAATACACACGCCCGCCGCTGAGGCTCAGCCACCAGGCGCCGGGCACGAGAGCACCGCCCCTAAAGCCCCCGGTCCGGCCGCGAGCGCGAACTTCCAAGTAACGCTTGAGAACTTCAACGGCCCCTTCGAAGTTCTGGTCGAAATGCTCAGCCGACGCGACCTCGACATCACCGAAGTCGCGCTCGCCGAAGTCACGGATGAGTTTGTGGCTTATCTGCGAACACTGGCTGACGAGGTCGGAGCGACTGTCCTGGACGAGACAACAGAGTTCCTGGTTGTCGCCTCAACGCTGTTAGATATGAAGGCCGCGCGCCTGCTCCCACAAGGTGAGGTCGAAGACGCCGAGGATATTGAACGCCTCGAAGCACGCGACCTTCTGTTCGCCCGGCTGCTGCAGTACAAGGCGTATAAAGAGGCCGCGAACGTCCTGGAACACTTACTGGAGGCCGGAAGCCGTTTTGTTCCACGGCAAGTCAGGGCCGATGATCCCGATGTTCGCGAGCACCTCCCGGAACTCGAATGGACACACACCCCGCAACAGTTCGCACAGATCGCCGCGAAAGCACTGAGCCGTAAACACACCACCGAACCGGAGGCGGTCGGTACCGACCACATCCACAACGCACCTGTCTCAGTCGCGGAACAGGCCCAACACATCGCCGCCAGGCTACGGGCCGCGAAAGCGCTCACCTTCAGCGAGCTCACCGCCGATGCCGAAGCCTCGCTGGTTGTGGTCGCCCGATTCCTAGCCCTATTGGAGATGTATAGGGACCGCGCAGTGGAGCTTGATCAAGAGTCCCCGTTGACCGAGATCATGGTCGAATGGATCGCTACCGGAGCCGGAGAGTTCCGCGTCGCTGAATACGATGGCGACGAGGAAAACGCTAACGACGTCAGCATCAACGACGCCAGCGACGGCAACGACGCAGGAGGAACACCATGAGTCCAGAGACGGACACCACCGGTGACGCGGAAGTTCGTGAAGGGCTTGAAGCTGTTCTGATGGTCGCTGACCGGCCGCTCACCGAGGACGAACTTTCCCAGCTGCTTGAGGTCGATGCGGCATTCGTGAGCCGCGTACTGCACGGGTTGGCCGCCGAATACGATGGCGAACCGGACCCAGCAGCCGCCGGCTTCGGTGCCCGCCGTGGCTTCCAGCTCCGACGGGTGGGTGGCGGCTGGCGTATTGGGGCGCGGCAGGAGCATCGTGAGCTTGTTTCTCGTTTTGTTCTTGAGGGGCAAACAGCCAAGCTGTCTGCGGCAGCGATGGAAACGCTGGCGATCATCGCCTATCGGCAGCCGGTGTCCCGCGCCCGCATCGCGAGCATCCGCGGCGTGAACGCCGATGGCGTGGTGCGTACGTTGATGACGCGCGGTTTGATCGAGCAAGTCGATACCGATGAGGTCACGGGTGCGGGTCTCTTTGGGACCACGCCGGTACTTCTGGAAAGATTAGGCGTAGACAGTCTTGATGAACTTCCTGATCTGTCGCCACTTTTGCCAGGTGTTGAAAACTTGGATGATGTACTGCCCTCGTTGTGATAATGACGGCGAAGGCGGATTAGTCATTCGCTAATCATAAGGACGTTGAGACGTATGACTCGCCAGACTGGATCGAATCCGCGTGGGGGTTCGTACCGCCGCGGGCACGGTAAGCCGAAACAGCAGCCGAAGGGGCATCAGGCGGGGCAGGTTCGTCGTGGCCGCGCTCCCAAACAGGACGAGGTTGAGCAGCACCTGGGCGGCCAAAAGACACAGCACGGTAGTCAGAAAGGCGGCGGACACAAAGGCGGCGCGAACGGGCGTGACCAGAAGCCGCGTGGTCCGCGGGCTTTCGCTCAAGAGCGGTTCAATGATCTAGGTCCGGTGCGTCGGCGCCGTCGCGGCCCGTCGACCCCGGTGAATGCGGGGCCGCGGAAGGAACACAGCGAAGGCGAGCGTCTGCAGAAGGTCATGGCGAACGCGGGTGTCGCATCGCGCCGTGCAAGTGAGGAGATCATCCTCGCGGGCCGTGTTGAGGTCAACCATCAGATTGTGACTGAGCTGGGTACGCGTGTGGATCCTGAGGTGGACGTGATCCACGTGGATGGGATCCGTCTTCAACTGGACACGGAGAAGACCTACCTGGTGTTCAATAAGCCGGCAGGTGTCGTGACCTCGATGAACGACCCGGAGGGCAGGAAAGACATTTCAGATTTCTTGCGTGAAGGTCAGGCTGAGCGCTTGTATCACGTGGGCCGTCTGGATTATGAGACGGAAGGGCTGCTGTTGTTGACCAACGATGGCGAGCTGGCCCACCGTTTGACGCATCCGTCTTTCGAGGTGGCTAAGACGTATCTGGTTCAGATCCGTGGCCCGTTGCCTGAGGGCGTGGGCGCGCAGATGCGTGAGGGGATCGAGCTTGAGGACGGTTTGGCGAAGGTTGATTCGTTCCGTCTGGTTGATGGCGCGGGTAAGGACCTGGTGGCCGAGGTGGTTTTGCACGAGGGTCGCAACCGGATTGTGCGTCGCCTTTTTGATGCGGTGGGTTTCCCGGTACGTCGCTTGGTGCGTACCCAGATTGGCCCAATCACGTTGGGGCAGCAGCGGCAAGGTTCGGTGCGTCGCCTGAATAAGACTGAGGTGGGGCATTTATTGGCGGAAGTGGGTTTATAGGCTGTGGCTGAGGGGTACCTTCAGGGGCCCGTTCTGGTGATTGGGACGGGGCTTTTGGGAACGTCGGCGGCTTTGGGTCTGCGTTCTGCAGGCCTTGAGGTTGGTTTGCGGGATGCGTCTCCGACCGCGCAGCGTATTGCCGTGGATATGGGGGCCGGGTTTGTGGCGCCGCGGGGCACGGATTTCGCGCCGGCTTTGGTGGTTGTTGCCACGCCGCCGGATGTGACTCCGGGTATTGTGGCTGAGGCTTTGGCGGAGTTCCCTGAAGCTGTTGTGATCGACCTTGCCTCGGTTAAGGGCTCGGTCATTGACGTGTTGAAGGCCAACGACGATGTGGCTGAGGCTGATCTGGCTCGTTACGTTGGCTGCCACCCGATGGCTGGGCGTGAGAAGTCTGGGCCTGCCGCTGCCCGGGGTGCGTTGTTTACGGCCTCGCCGTGGGTTGTTGTCCCGCATGAGGGATCCACCTCGCATGCGGTGAAGACGGCGAAATCGGTGGGTTTGGATTTGGGTGCCTCGATCACGGTGATGGATGCGAAGACCCATGATGCCGCGGTCGCGTTGGTTTCGCATTTCCCGCAGATCGCGTCTTCACTTTTGGCTTCGAGGCTTTTGAACGCTTCGGCGTCCTCGTTGGCGTTGGCGGGTAATGGTTTGCGGGATACAACCCGGATTGCGGCGAGTGACCCGAAGTTGTGGATTCAGATTCTGGCGCATAACGCTACCGAGTTGATTCCGATTTTGGAGGGTTTGCAGTCGGATTTGGATCGGTTGTTGGCCACGTTGCGTGACCCTTTCGCGTCTGGTGCTGCGTTGGATCTTGCGGAGTTGATGACGGAAGGTAATCAGGGGCAGGCGCGTATTCCTGGTAAGCACGGCGCGCCGCCGCAGTCTTTCGCTACGGTTTCTGTGATTGTGAATGATGAGCCTGGCCAGGTGGCCCAGTTGTTGACTGATATGGGTGAGGCCGGCATCAATATGGAGGACCTGCGGATGGAGCATTCGGCGGGTTATGAGGTTGGTTTGGTTGAGATCCAGGTTTTGCCTGGGCGTCGCGATGAGCTCGTGTCTGTTTTGACGGGCTTGGATTGGAAGGTTGTGCAGTGAGTATGGATGCGCAGGATGCTTTTGGTTCTCTGATTGTTGCTATTGATGGCCCGGCGGGTTCGGGGAAGTCGTCGGTGTCTAAAGAGGTGGCCCGGACGTTGGGTTTGGGCTACCTGGATACTGGCGCGATGTATCGTGCGGTGACGTTCGCGGCGTTGGAGTCCGGTATTGATCTCTCGGATCAGGATGCTGTTGCCCAGGCTGTGATCGAGGCTGATATCCAGTTGTCTACTGACCCTGATGATCAGCGGGTTGTTGTCAACGGCCGGGATGTGACTAAGGAGATTCGTGAGCCGCGGATCTCTGAGCGGGTTTCTGATGTTTCCACGAATCTGAAGGTGCGCGAGAACCTTGTGGAGCGGCAGCGTAACGCGATTGAGGACGCGGGCCGGATTGTTGCTGAGGGCCGCGATATTACGACGGTGGTGGCGCCTTTCGCTGATGCGCGCGTCTTGCTCACGGCCTCTGAGGAGGTGCGGATGAAGCGCCGTGGCTTGCAGTTGAATAACACGCAGTCCGCGCAAGCCTTGGCGCAGCAGGTGGGGGAGCGCGATAAGAAGGACTCCTCGGTTGTGAACTTCATGGAGGCAGCTGAGGGCGTGACGCTGGTGGACACGTCCGAGTTGAATTTTGAACAGTCTGTTGAGGCCGTTTTGACGGTTGTTGAGCATGAGGTCAGCAAGCAGGCCAGCGCGATTGTCGATGGTGATGATGAATCGGATGAGCAGCGTGCTGAGGCGTTGCTGGCTGGCTTGCAGGACTATGAGCTCGATGACGAGGATGCCGCGCTTCTAGCTGGTGAGGGTTGGGAAGCCGATGAGGCTGGTGAGAACCCTCCGGTGGTCGCGATTGTGGGCCGCCCGAATGTGGGCAAGTCCACGCTGGTGAACCGTATTCTGGGGCGCCGTGAGGCAGTTGTTGAGGACCTTCCGGGGGTCACTCGTGACCGTGTGACCTATGACGCGGAGTGGAACCTGAAGCGTTTCCGTGTTGTGGATACGGGCGGTTGGGAAGCTGATGCGAAGGGCATGGACCGCTTGGTCGCTGAGCAGGCTGAGCGTGCCGTGGACGTGGCTGACGTTGTGGTTCTTGTGGTCGATGCGGTGGTGGGCGCTACCGCGGCCGATGAAGCGATCGTGAAGATGCTACGCCGCAAGGGCCGACCGGTCTTGTTGGTTGCGAATAAGGTTGATGGCCCCTCACTTGAGGCTGATGCGATGGCACTGTGGAACCTTGGTTTCGGTGAGCCACATCCGGTCTCGTCTTTGCATGGCCGTGGCACCGCGGACGTTTTGGACGAGCTGATCAAGATGCTGCCGGAGGAATCAGCTTTCGGCGAGGCCGAGCCGGAAGGCGGGCCGCGCCGCGTGGCGCTGCTAGGCCGGCCGAACGTGGGTAAGTCTTCGCTTCTGAATAAGCTGGCAGGCCATGAGCGTGCAGTGGTTTCCGATGAGTCCGGCACTACACGTGACCCGATCGATGAGTTCGTGGAACTGGATGGCCGGATCTGGAAGTTCGTTGACACGGCGGGCTTGCGCCGCAAGCAACACATGGCATCGGGTGCTGACTATTACGCATCCCTACGCACGGCCTCGGCTCTAGACAAGGCTGAGGCGGTCGTCGTGCTGTTGGCTGTGGATGAGGAGTTGGCCGAGCAGGACCAGCGGATCCTGCAGCAAGTGATTGACGCGGGCCGTTGCCTGGTTTTGGCGTTCAATAAGTGGGACACACTTGATGATGAGCGCCGCTACTATCTGGAGCGGGAGATCGAGCAAGACCTCAAGCATGTCTCGTGGGCTCCACGGGTCAACATCTCGGCGAAGACCGGCTGGCATAAAGACAAGCTCGCCCCGGCCCTGGATGTTGCCCTGGAGTCTTGGGACCGCCGTATCCCTACAGGCAAGCTCAACTCTTTCTTAGGTGAGCTGGTCGCTGAGCATCCGCACCCGCTGCGCGGCGGTAAGCAGCCTCGTATTCTGTTCGCGACGCAGGCGAGCGGGCGGCCACCTAAGTTCGTGCTGTTCACCACAGGCTTCCTGGACCCGGGCTACCGGCGCTTTATCGAACGCCGCCTGCGTGAGACGTTCGACTTCCGCGGGACCCCGATCGATATTCAGATGCGGGTGCGTGAGCGCCGCGGAAATAAGCGCAAAAAGTAACACTGGGTGCGCGGTTTCTCACGTTGAGACCGTGGATGCCGCACGAGTGCGCGGGCGCATGATGGTGCGCCCGCTGGAACTGTGACGCCTAGGATGCGGAAGTGACGTCTCGGATTCGGGGGCGTAAATTGTCCAACGTTAGAATGGCGAATATGTCTAAGGTTCTTTCCAATCTGCCCGTCGGCGAGCGAGTCGGCATTGCTTTCTCAGGTGGCCTCGATACGTCTGTGGCTGTCGCGTGGATGCGTGAAAATGGCGCGATCCCGTGCACCTATACCGCGCACATCGGTCAGCCTGATGAACCGGACATCGAGGGAGTGCCTGGCCGCGCGAAAGAGTACGGCGCTGAGATCGCACGCCTGGTTGATGTTCAGGACATGCTGGTTCAGGAAGGTATCGCCGCGCTACAGACGGGTGCTTTCCATATTCGTTCTGGCGGTAAGACGTACTTCAACACCACGCCTATCGGGCGCGCAGTGACCGGCATGATGCTGGTGCGCGCCATGAAGGAAGACGGCGTGAACATCTGGGGTGACGGCTCTACATACAAAGGCAACGACATCGAGCGTTTCTACCGTTACGGCCTCATGGCTAACCCGAACCTGAAGATTTACAAGCCGTGGCTTGATTCGAAGTTCGTTGACGAGCTAGGTGGCCGCCAGGAGATGTCTGAATGGCTCACCGAACGTGGCTTCCCATACCGTGATTCCGCCGAGAAGGCGTACTCGACGGATGCGAATATTTGGGGTGCAACGCACGAGGCGAAGGATCTCGAGTTCCTCAACAACGGCGTGAACTTGGTTGAGCCGATTATGGGTGTGGCTCCGTGGGATGAATCGGTTGAGATCAAGACCGAGGACGTCACGGTGACTTTCCATGAGGGCATGCCGGTTGCGATCAACGGCGTCGAATATGAAGACAAGGTCGAGCTGGTTAAGGAAGCCAACCGTATTGGTGGCCGCCACGGCTTGGGCATCTCTGACCAGATCGAGAACCGCATCATCGAGGCTAAGTCCCGCGGTATCTATGAGGCCCCGGGAATGGCGCTTCTGCACATCACGTATGAGCGCCTGGTCAACGCGATCCACAACGAAGACACGATCGCGACCTACCACAACGAGGGCCGCCGCCTGGGCCGGCTCATGTATGAAGGCCGCTGGCTGGATCCGCAGGCACTCATGCAGCGCGAAGCCCTGATCCGTTGGGTTGCGTCCGCTGTGACCGGTTCGGTGACGCTGCGTCTGCGCCGCGGTGATGATTACTCAATCATGAACACCGAAGGCCCGAACTTGTCGTACCATCCAGAGAAGCTTTCGATGGAGCGCGTGGGTAACGCCGCGTTCGGCCCGGATGAGCGGATCGGCCAGCTCACAATGCGTAACCTGGATATCGCTGACTCGCGTTCCCGCTTGGAGCAGTACGCGACCCAGGGCATTGTTGGCGGGGTGACCGCCCAGCTTGTAGGTGAGCTTGAGGCTGGTGGCGCTGACGCGATTGTTGCCGGCGCCGAGCAGGCCGATGAGGAACTGGATGAGGCATCGAACCGTGCAGCATTCGACATGGGTACCGACTAACCCAGGGGTATCCTACTCAGCAACCCAGCGCACGGCGTGCTGAGTCTCTCACTGACTCGAAACGTAGCGATGGGGCTGCGGTTCAGACGTTCAGACTGAACCGCAGCCCCATCGCTGTTTTGGATCGTAGTTCTAAAGGTTTTTACTCCTTGTTCGGTTCTGGGCTTACTTCCTGGTGTGGATCGTATTCGCCGGGTTGCAAGCCGGAGACATCGATCTGATCGAGTGGGATGAGGCGGCCTTGTTTGGTGATGAGGGCGTGGATGCCCCAGATCGCGAGGAAGATCGGCAGGCCGATGTATGAGGAGAGCACGGCTATGAGGTTCCCGTTTTGGATGGCTTCGAAGTTTTGGCCGATGATGACCACGAAGATCACGCTCAAGCCGACGATGGGCCCGAACGGGTAGAGCGGGGCCTTATACGGAAGCTCGGAGAGGCTGTGGCCTTGTTTGACGAAGGCTCTACGGAAGCGCAGGTGGCTCCAGGAGATGCCCGCCCAGACCGTGAAACCGCACAGCGCGGAGATGTTGAGTAGCCATGTGTAGGCCTGGCCTTCGCCCATGAGATGGGTAGTGAACGCGAACCCGCCGATCGCGGCAGTGGTGAGTAGCGCTGGGACAGGGACGCGCCGCTTGGACAGCCACGTGAAGATCTTGGGTGCACGGCCGGATTCGGCGAGTGCGTAGAGCATGCGGGTTGAGGAGTACAGGCCCGAGTTACCTGCGGAGAGGATCGCGGTGAGGATCACGGCGTTCATCACGCCTGCGGCGAGTGCGATGCCGGCGCGGTCGAACACGAGAGTGAACGGGGATGCGGTGATGTCTTCGTCGTTGGCGGCCGCGAGCAGGCTCGGGTCCGTGTAGGGGAGCAGGAAGCCGATCACGGCGATCGCTGCGATGTAGAAGATCATGATGCGCCAGAACACGCCGCGGATGGCTTTCGGCATGTCGCGGCGCGGGTTCTTCGATTCTCCTGCGGCGACGCCTACGAGTTCGGTGCCTTGGAAAGAGAAACCAGCAACCATGAACACGGCGATGGTGGACCATGGGCCGCCCACGAACGGGGCTTCGCCTGTGGTCCAGTTGTGGAAGCCGGGGGATGGGCCGCCGATGATGCCGATGATCATGAGCACGCCGAGCACGAGGAAGACTAGGACCGTCACGACTTTGATGAGGGCGAACCAGAACTCGGATTCGCCGAAAGCGCGGGCTGAAAGTGCGTTGATAGTAGTTAGGAGAATGAGGAAGACGGCCGCCCAAACCCATCCGGGTACGTCGGGGAACCAGAAACGCATCACAAGCCCTGCTGCTACGAGTTCCGCGGCGAGGGTGATGGCCCAGTTGAACCAGTAGTTCCAGCCGGTCGCGAACCCGAATGAGGGGGATACATAGCGGGAGGCGTAGACCTCGAAGGAGCCTGCCACGGGTAGGTGGGTAGACATCTCACCCAGTGACTGCATAACCATGAGCACTACGAAGCCGATGAGTGCATAGGCCAGTAGCGCGCCGCCCGGGCCTGCTTGGGAGATGGTTGCACCAGATGCGAGGAATAGTCCGGTGCCGATCGCGCCTCCGATCGCGATCATGCGCATGTGGCGTGCGTGCAGGCTTCGGTTGAGCCTGTCTGCCGCATCGTTATGTGTGTGAGACGTGTGTTTGGTTGTGCCCATGGGGTGCCCTTCGCTTGTGTAGAGAACGCGTGAGGAGCTCACATCATGAGCGAAGACCTTACTCCTTTCTGGCCGCTTATGGGGGATAAAGTCACGAAGTGACGCAAGCAGGAACAGGCGGCAATAGCTTCTGCTGTGTTTACTGGTCTACGTAGGTGCAGAGGGCGCGGCCGGGTTTGACGTTGTCTTGGTGTTCAGCCACGACTTCACCGTTGATGAGGATGGTGCATTTTGCTGCCAGGTGCGCGGCTTGTGGCACGTCGAAGCTCACGCGCACGTCGGAGAGGTCGTTGCTTTCACGTTTCACAACGATCGGTTCGGTGGTTGCGGTGTCGAGTGTGCCGTGTTCACCGCCGATTGCTGGGCCGAGCTTCCAATCCATTGAGGTGAGGTCGGCCGGGTTGGTTGTGGTGGTTTGGGGTTGGGTTCCGGTTTCCACGGCGATGACGCGGAACTCGACTTCCACGGTTTCGGCGCCACAACCGGTGAGGCCCGCCCCGATCAACGTTGTAGCAAGACCGGCCCCGAGCATCTTGGGCAAGCGATGAGCAGGTGTTGAGGCGTGGCGGGTGAACATACGGGCCTTTCAGTGTTTTGCGATCCATAATCGAAGCGTCAGTGATCTGTGATTGATCCGCGATTGTTCTGAGTTGTTGATCGTCATCATTGTCTCATCTGCTGATGAGCCGCGCGGGACTGCCATCGATTGGTCGCGTCATCGCGGCATAGTGTACGGTTGATCCGAGTCCGTCCCACCTTGTTTGGGTAGAGCCTATACAGTGCTGGATGGGTTGCGGGCTATGGCGCAGCTTGGTAGCGCGCTTGTCTGGGGGACAAGAGGTCGTCGGTTCAAATCCGGCTAGCCCGACCACGTTATATCGCTGGCGGGGTCACAACAGTTGTTGTTGTGACCCCGCCAGTGTTCTATCTAGGTTTTATCTAACTGTGCGGCCTAGAACTGGTAGTCGGTGGCGTCGCTCGCGGGCCTCGGATTTAGCGTCTTTGATGGCCGCAAGAACAAGGGTGGCCAGGCGAATCATCATGCGCTGAGACTACGGGTCAATGCTTTTCTCGCGTACTCGCTTGTTGACATTCCGCGTCGTTTTGCCTCGGTCTCAACAAGCTTCCAAAGCTGTGCTGGGACGCGCACGCTGTGAACTTCCATCGGGTCAGTGCGAATCCAAGCGGGAGTTTCTTTAGTCAGGGTCGAGTCAGGGAATCCGGCTTCGGCTTCGTCCGCCCAGCGCTGCACGTCTGCGTCGGTAAATGCGACGCCGTTGACATCGGTGTATTTCGTCATCAGTCGTTCTGGCGTCAACCACCTCGTATCGACCTACGTGACGGGGTGGTGAAGTTGAAGCTATGAAATATATGCCCTGTGAAGTAATTCTGTGAGATCTATACAGATCCCCAGATATTCGGCGCGAAATCGGCGAAAAGTACTCGAAACAAATCAACAATCAAGGCGTAACAGGTACTTGATGGTAGTCACATATAGATTCGGCGCATGCATGATCATCAAACTTCCTGTATTCTGTAAGGTTGTAAGCGGTAACAAGACTAGCCACCACTCGCGTGAGCCGCTTGTTGCGCTTAGTCCATGAAGTTCATGCAGTCTTTCTTAGCAGTTGAGCAAACCGCTAAAGCTCGGTCTAAGGAAGGCGTTCACCTCAGGAAGGAAAATTGCATGAAAACAAAGAAAAGTAGGCTAGGTGGCCTGCTTTTGGCGATGCTCCTGGGTGCGGCATCCCTGGTTGGAATCACCCCAGCCCAGGCAGCACCTGATTTCACTTACCCAGGCGCCATGTCCGACGTCAACGTGACGTTCAAGGATAAAGATGGCGGCCAGGCACGTGTCGATGACGAAGTAAAGGTCACGGCAAAGTGGAACGTTCCAAACGGAGCACAGGCTGGCGAAACCTTCGGCATGACCCTGCCGAAGGAATTCTCTAACTACGGTAACGGTGAGTTTTCGGTTCCAGATAAGGAAACAGGCGAAACCGTTGCTAACTGTAAGGTTACGAACGAGCCAGCGCCAACTGTCACCTGCACCCTGACTGACTTCGTCAACGGCAAGGAAGACGTAGGCGGCGAACTGTGGTTCCTCGCAACCCTCGACGAGCAGAGCGACAACAACACCGCTGATTTCATCATCGACGGCAAGACCGTCCCTGTTCCAATCCCAGGTGACGGCGGCATCGGCCCTGTAGGCCCAGGCCACGCAGCTGATGACCCATACAAGTACAGCGCACGCACCAAGCATGGTGCCGACGTGATCGCTTGGGGTATCCAGTTCCCTAACACCGTCGCCGAAGACGGTACTGTGACCGTTACTGACGCGATCGTTGATAACACCGAGTTCGAGCGTCACAAGGCCAACAACTTCGATATTGAGGTCGAATACCGCAACGTTGCCGAGGACGGCACCTTCGTTGAAGGTGAAGACTGGGCACCTGTTGACCCAGCTGACTTCGAGACCAACATTGCTGAAGGCAGCACCAACTTCACTGTCACGGTGAGGAACGTTCCAACCGATAAGCGCGTTCAGTACCGCATCCTTTACTGGACCAAGATGGACGGCAAGGCCTTCGAAGGCGACGTTTTCAAGAACACCGCAAAGGTCAACGGCAAGGACGCTGAGGCGACTTTCACCTACACCGCAATCGGTGGCGGTACTGGTTCCGGTAAGGAATACACCCGCTTCTCCATCGCCAAGGCAGTTGAAGGTAACGGTGCAGACCAGGTTCCAGCAGGCACCAAGTACACCGTGAAGTACACCGCTGCAGGTGAAGAGGACACCCTCGAACTCGAAGCCGGTGAAGAGAACCGCGTGAACTCCAAGCGCTACAAGATCGGCACCGAGTTCAAGATCACCGAAGTCAACCTTCCAGAGGTTGACGGTATCGAGTGGGGCGACTACGAGATCACCGGTGACGGCGTAACCAAGAACGAAGACGGTTCGTTCAGCGTTACCCCAGCAACCAACGAGCCAGCCAAGCTGACCTTGGTCAACAAGGCTGAGAAGAAGGTCCAGAACGGCAACCTGTCCGTTACCAAGGCGGTAACCGGCGACGGTGCTGACCTCGTTCCTGCAGACACCGAGTACAACGTCAAGTACTCCTACGAGCTCGATGGCGAAGAGAAGTCTGGCACTCTCACCGTCAAGAACGGCGAGACCGTGTCCCTTCCTGAGGACGTTCCTGCAGGCACCAAGGTCCGCCTGACCGAAGAGAAGCCAGCTGACTTCGAAACCGAAGACGGCAAGAAGGTCATCTACGGTGAGCCGAAGTTCTTCATCGGCGATGAACTGTGCGACGACATCCTCGTAACGGTTGAGGGCGATAAGACCAAGGAGATCAAGCTCGAAAACCCAACCACGGTTGAAGAGCCAGAGCCAGAGCCATCTGATGAGCCAACCCCG
>NZ_KV788971.1:0-10459 GCF_001807395.1 Arthrobacter sp. HMSC06H05
GCGATCAACTTGACATGAGGCACTACGATCGGCAGTCCAGTACCACGTAAAAGATAGACCGGTCTATTTGACGTGTGTTACCAGCCGAAGCTCAAAAAACCCCGGAAATACAAGGAACTTAGACCGCTCACTTGCCTCGTGGGGCCCTGTCCGCGTGGGACGCCTCACGTCACGTCCTGCCTGCATCTGCATTCTGTAAGCCCTCATGGTTACTCTTGATGGAGACGCAACAGTCCATTTGGAGGCATAGTCTTATGACCGCGAACGCTGAGCAGACCAGCTTGTCCGCACCCACTTCTCACCAGAAGCTGGCGCAGTGGGTGTCCGAGGTGGCAGCGCTGACCCAGCCGGATGCTATCCACTGGGTAGACGGTTCCGAATCCGAAGACCTCAAGCTCAAACAGCTCCTTGTTGACACCGGTACGTTCACCAAGCTCAACGAGGACTTGTTCCCTAACTCTTACCTCGCGAACTCTGACCCTGCCGACGTCGCGCGTGTCGAGTCCCGTACGTTCATTTGCTCCGAGAAGGAAGAGGACGCAGGCTTCACGAACAACTGGATGGATCCGGTTGAGATGAAGACTAAACTCAACACCCTTTTCGAAGGCTCGATGCGCGGCCGCACGATGTACGTCATCCCGTTCGTGATGGGCCACCTCGACGCGAAGAACCCTAAGTTCGGTGTTGAGATCTCTGACTCCGCATACGTCGTGACCTCGATGCGCATCATGGCCAAGATCGGTAACGAGGTCTTGCGCAAGATGGAGGAGACGGACGCGTTCTTCGTTCCGGCGTTGCACTCGGTCGGCGCCCCGCTTGAAGAGGGCCAAGAGGACGTTGCGTGGCCATGCAACGAAGAGAAGTGGATTGTGCACTTCCCGGAGGAACGCTCGATCGTCTCCTACGGTTCCGGCTACGGCGGCAACGCGCTGCTCGGTAAGAAGTGCTACTCGCTGCGTATCGCCTCCGTCATGGCACGCGATGAGGGCTGGCTCGCGGAGCACATGGTGCTGATGCGACTGACCAACCCGGAAGGTAAGTCCTTCAACATTTCCGCTGCGTTCCCATCGGCATGCGGTAAGACCAACCTCGCTTTGATCGACCCAACCGTGGACGGCTGGAAGGCCGAAGTCCTAGGCGATGACATCGTCTGGATGAACTTCGACGAAGACGGCGCTCTGCGTGCGGTCAACCCTGAATACGGTTTCTTCGGCGTAGCACCGGGCACCGGCTGGTCCACCAACCCGAACGCGATGCGCGCCATCGCTAAGGGCAACACGATCTTCACCAACGTCGCACTCACTGACGAGGGCGGCGTCTGGTGGGAAGGCATGACCGACGAAGCCCCAGATCACCTGATCGACTGGCAAGGTAATGACTGGACTCCGGACGCAGGCCGTCCAGCGGCCCACCCGAACAGCCGTTTCTGCACGCCGATCAGCCAGGCTGACATGCTCTCCGAGGAGTACTACAACCCGGACGGCGTCAAGCTGGACGCGATCATGTTCGGTGGCCGCCGCAAAACCACCATCCCGTTGGTCTCCCAGGCTCGCAGCTGGACCCAGGGCGTGTTCTTCGGCTCGACTCTCTCCTCTGAGACGACCGCGGCCGCAGAAGGTGCTGTGGGTGTTGTCCGCCGCGACCCAATGGCAATGCTTCCATTCATCGGCTACGACGCGGGCGACTACCTCAACCACTGGGACAAGCTACGCGACCTTCCAGCGGCTCAGGGCGGCAAGAACCTGCCAGCCGTGTTCTTGGTCAACTGGTTCCGCCGCAACGCTGAAGGCGGGTTCGCGTGGCCTGGCTTCGGCGAGAACTCGCGCGTTCTGAAGTGGATCTGCGACCGCATCGAAGGCAAGGTTGAAGCTGAAGAGACCCCACTGGGTCTGATCCCTGCTGAGGGCTCGCTGGACCTGGTTGGTTTGGAGATCAGCGATGAGGACCTCGAAGCCGCAACCCGCTTCGATGTTGAAGAGTGGAAGAACGAGCTTCCACTTATCGAACAGTGGTACGAGAACTTCGGCGATCACCTACCAACCGCTATGCGCGCCGAGCTGGACGCTTTGCGCGAACGCCTCGGAGCCTAAACGCCAAGCATCAGCTGAAGCCGCACGCACGGCTTCAGCTGATGCTGTGAACTGATAACGATGCCGCAGTCACTGTGTGAGGTGACTGCGGCATCGTTGTTGTCTGCAGAGAAAGGTGGGCCCCGTGGCGGAATTGACGCTGATTTTCGATGGCCGCTGTGGTGTGTGTACGCGGGCTGCGGGTTGGTTGCGGCGGCTTGATAGGGGTGGCCGGATCCAGCTGAGGGCCTCGCAAGAGCACGGGGTGCGTCAAGCGTACGGCCTCACGCAGGCTCAAACGGATGTTGAGATTTGGGGATTCCACGTGGTTACCGGCGAAGGCCGCGTCATGGTTTCACGTGGTGCCGGTGCTGCGGCGATTGCGTTGGATGTCGCGATGGGCACGCGGATTTTTCGAAACCTGTATCGCTTCCCGCCGCTTCGGTGGTGTGCGGACCGTGTATATGCGTGGGTGAGCGCGCATCGCGGAAGATTCCCGGGAACCACTCCGTGGTGTACGCAAAACCCCGGAGCCTGCGAGGATACTCAAGTATCCCGCGCAAACCCCGGGGCATGCGGTGCAACGCAGCCATACGGTGCAGCGTGGCCGTGAGGTGTAGCGCGGCTATGCGGTGGTGCGTAGCTGCGTGGCTACGTCAACGCCCTCAGGCTTGACGCTGTAGCCCCTGACGCCTTAGCCGCGGACGATTCCGAGCACCGTATCGCGGATGCGTTCCATCGTTTCTTGGTCTGCGGCTTCAGCGTTGAAGCGAAGCAGAGGTTCGGTGTTGGATGGCCGCAGGTTGAACCACCAGGAGCCGTCGGATGCGCTCACGGTGGTTCCGTCGAGGGTTTCGATTGTGGTGTCGTCACCGGAAGCGAGCTCGTCAACAACTTTCTGGGTTGCGGCCGCGGCGTCGGCGACCGTGGTGTTGATCTCGCCGGACGCGACGTACGGGTGGTATTTGGCGACCAGCTCCGAAAGTGGCTTATCTTGCCCGCCGAGCGCGGCAAGAATGTGCATCGCGGCCAGCATCCCGGTGTCTGCGAAATAGAAGTCACGGAAGTAGTAGTGAGCGGAGTGCTCACCGCCGAATACTGCGTTCTCATCGGCCATCACAGCTTTGATGAAGGAATGCCCCACGCGCGTGCGCACCGCCCGGCCGCCGGCCGCTTCAACCGTTTCCGGCACTGCTTTGGACGTGATGAGGTTGTGAATCACCACCGGGGTTTCTTCACCCTCGGACTTCGCGCGGGTGATCTCGCGGGCGGCAACCAACGCGGTGATCGCGGAAGGGGAGACGGCATCCCCGTTCTCGTCCACAACAAAGCAACGGTCCGCATCGCCATCGAAAGCAAGCCCAAGGTCTGCGCCGTGCTTCTTCACGGCCGCCTGGAGGTCTGCGATGTTTTCCGGCTCGATGGGGTTGGCCGGGTGGTTCGGGAAGGAGCCGTCCAGCTCGAAATACAGCGGCACGATCTCAAGCGGGAGGGGATCCAGCGCGGAATCGCCCAGTACGGCCGGGGTCGTGAGGCCAGCCATCCCGTTGCCCGCATCAACAACCACCTTGAGGGGGCGGATACGGGAAAGGTCGACGAGCGAACGCAAGTGCCGGGCGTAATCAGGCAACACATCGCGGTGTTCAATCTCAGCACGCGCATTGAGAGACTGAGGGAGGCCTTCGTTGAGGTACTTCTGGGCGAGGATGCGGATGTCCTCGAGGCCCGTGTCAGCAGAGATCGGTTTAGCGCCGGCACGCGTCATTTTGATGCCGTTGTAGCCGGCCGGGTTGTGTGAGGCGGTGAAAGTCACTCCGGCGGCGTCGAGGGAGCCGCTAGCGAAGTAGAGCTCATCGGTAGAGATCTGGCCGAGGACCAGCGGGTGTGCGCCACGCGCGGCGAGGGTCTCAGCGAAAACTCTGACGAACTGTGTGCTGGAAGGCCGCATATCGCCGCCGACGAGCACGGTGGCCCCTGCCAGTCCGAGCACGTCGACGAAAGCCGCGGCGGTGGCTTCTACTGTTTCTTCTGTGATGCTCTCGCCGACGATACCGCGTACGTCATAAGCTTTGAATGAATCGCTGAGATTGATCGTGGTCATAAGTGTCAGACTACGCTGTCACGCTTTGCTCAATGGTCAGACTCACGGAAACAGCGGGAGGCGTGGGATGGAATTTACAGGTAACGATGCCCTGTCTGCTGACTTCGATGCGGATGCGGCTCTTGCCGCGTTACGCCGTCTGGTGGGCCGGGAAGGCACAGACAGCGAGCGTGTCCAGTTCCATCCGGGGCAGCTTGAAGCGATCGAGGCGCTTGTGGGGCGTCGGCGTAGGGCGCTGGTGGTTCAGCGGACCGGTTGGGGTAAGTCTGCCGTGTATTTTGTGGCGACCGCGCTGTTGCGGGCTCAGGGAGCCGGCCCAACACTGATTATTTCTCCGCTGTTGGCGCTGATGCGTGATCAGATTGCGGCGGCTCAGCGGGCTGGTGTGCGCGCGCAAGCGATCAACTCGGCGAACGCCACGGAGTGGGAACAGATCCGCGGTCAGCTCGCCGCAGATCAAGTGGATGTCTTGTTGGTGTCTCCGGAGCGGTTGAATAATCCGCGGTTCCGTGAAGAGCAGCTTCCGCAGCTGGTTGAGCGGATGGGGCTGCTCGTGGTGGATGAGGCGCACTGTATCTCTGACTGGGGGCATGATTTCCGGCCGGATTACCGCAGGATCAAGGACCTCATCGAGCAGCTTCCGCAGGATGTGCCGGTCTTAGCGACTACCGCGACCGCGAACGAGCGCGTTGTTCGGGACGTTGAGGAGCAACTGGCCGCGGGTGGCCAGGATGTGTTCACGTTGCGTGGCCCGTTGGCGAGGAAGTCGCTACGTTTGGGTGTTTTGCGGATGGCAAGCCCGCGTAAGCAGTTGGGTTGGCTCGTGCAGCATGTGGGGCAACTTGCCGGTTCCGGGATTATTTATGCTTTGACGGTTTCCGCGGCCGAGGACATCGCTCAGATGCTGCGTGAGGCGGGCCTGAACGTGCGGGCCTATACGGGGCGCACGGATCAGGATGAGCGGCACGAGCTTGAAGATGCGTTGAAGAATAATCAGGTCAAGGCGTTGGTTGCGACCTCCGCGCTGGGTATGGGGTTCGATAAGCCTGATCTTGGATTCGTGGTGCACGTGGGTGCTCCGAGTTCCCCGGTCGCGTATTACCAGCAGGTAGGGCGTGCTGGGCGTGGCGCTGCCCGGGCGGATGTCATGTTGTTGCCCGGGCCTGAGGATCGGGAGATTTGGCGGTATTTCGCGTCTGCGTCGATGCCGCAAGAGTCCGTGGCCCGCGCTGTGCTCGATGCGTTGGCTGAGGCCGGTGGGCCGGTTTCGGTTCCTGTTTTGGAGGCGCGGGTCAATGTTCGCCGGACCGTGCTGGACCTGTTACTCAAGGTGCTGGCTGTGGATGGCGCGGTTGAGCGGGTCCAGGGCGGCTGGGTGGGTACCGGTGTTCCGTGGGTGTATGACCGTGAACGGTATGAGCGGGTGGCGGCGGCGCGTGAGGCTGAGCAGGAAGCAATGCTTGCGTATGAGCAGACCGAGGAATGCCGGATGCGTTTCTTGTCTGAGCAGTTGGATGACCCGCACGCGGAGGATTGTGGAATATGCGATAACTGCGCTGGCCGCTGGTTCCCTACCGAGGTGGGGGACGAGGCGACGCAACTGGCTCAGGGTGGTCTGAACCGAGTTGGTGTTGAGATTGTGCCGCGGAAGATGTACCCGACGGGGCTTGCGGCGTTGGGTTTGGATGTGAAGGGCCGGATCCCTGCTGAGCTTCAGGCCGGTGAGGGGCGCGCGTTGGCTAGGTTCACTGATTTGGGGTGGGGCACACGCTTGCGTGAGCTACTGCAACAGCAGACCCCGGATGCGCCGGTGGCGCCCGATGTGGTGAACGCGTGCGTTAAGGTCGTGGGGGAGTGGTCGGCTGCGGCTGGCTGGATGGGCCCCGAGGGCATGCCGTCTTCTGAGCGTCCGGTGGGGATTGTGGCGATGCCGTCTACGCGGCATCCGCAGCTGATCTATAGCTTGGCGTCTGAGTTGGCTCGGATTGGGCAGATGCGCTTCATGGGTGCGCTCGAATATTCGGGTGCTCCGCCGCGGTCTGGGCCGGGCGGTAACTCGGCGTACAGGTTCGCGGATGTGCGTGACGCGTTCGTGGTGCCGTCTGCAATGGGTGAGGCGGTGGCTTCTGCGCCGGGCCCGTTACTGCTCGTGGATGACGTGGTGGATTCGCGGTGGTCGATCACGAGCGCGACCGCAACCTTGCGGCAGGCGGGCGCTCCAGGGGTGTTGCCGTTCGCTTTGGCGGTTGTTGGTTAGCGGAGGTTCGTAGACTTAGTTATATGGATCCAACGTTTCTAGTCTTGGGTGTCGTTGTTGTCGTGGTCGTGGTTGTGCTGGGGCTACGGTCAATGGCTAAGCGTGCGCAGAATAAGCTTCGCTCCAACACCACACCTGAGCGTGCCCGCGAGGTTTCTGAGCTTCTGGACACCGAAACCCATAAGGCGGTGTATGCGAGGATCGCTCAAAATGACCTGATGGGTGCCGCCCAGTTGATCAAGAGCGCCACGAACCGTTCCAACATGGATTGCGTCACTGACGTGGTGGCGTTGCAACAATACCCGCAGATCAAGACGGAACCTGCGTTGCGTGAGATCGAGACGCCTGAGTTTGAGTCGCCGGGGACTGGGGCGCCTTGGGAAGGGCAGTCGCGGGACGGGGAAACATCGGGATCCAGCGCGTCCCGTACCGAGTCGTCGGAGTCTTCTGTGGATTCCGGGGTACAGGACGGGGCCGGTAGCGAGCTTGACCTGGGCAGTGACCAGGATTGGGCGATCCCTGAGGACTGGGCGGTTAAGTACGGTGATGAGGCGGCTGCCTCTGAACGGCACATGAACTTCACACACAACGATGGCGTGCGGGAGCATTCGTTTAGTACCCAGGACATTACTGGTGCCGAGCGGGATCAGTTCATGGCCAAGATGCGCGATGGCCGTTTCGATGAGGCGGCCGAGATCATCGCGCGCCACATCGATCTGAACCAGGAGATGATCCGCCGTGCTTTGGAAGCGAACACGTCGGCTGGCACGAGCGATGGCATCACGCTGCAGGTCAATGTTGAGGATGGCCGCACGGTCACGTTCAGCACGGATCATTTGAGCGAGCCGGAGCAGGACGCGTTCATGATGGCGATGCGCACCGAAGATGTGGACGCGGCGATGGATATTTTCATGCGTCACACCGGTGTTGATGAGGAGCACGCTCGGGAGGTGCTGCAACAGATTGCGCACCTGTATAAGCGTGGACGGTAGGTCTGCTGGTGTAGCTGTTTTGCGCATATCAGTTGTGCAGTATTGAGATGTCCGCTTTTGAGTTTTGAATAGTCGGTTTTATCGCTTTAGGAGGGTGACATGGCATTGGCGCCGAACGGAAACGATCCATTTGCTGGTTTGGGTGAGGTCCCAAGCTTTGAGCTGACGTCTACCACGGTTAAGGATGGCGGGATGTGGCCGGCCGAACAGTACTCGGGTGCTTTCGGTATCGAGGGTGGCCAGGATATTTCGCCGCAGTTGAGCTGGTCTGGCGCGCCTGAGGGCACTAAGAGTTTTGCTGTCACAGTGTTTGATCCGGATGCCCCAACTCAGTCGGGTTTCTGGCACTGGGTTCTCACGCGTATCCCGGCTTCGGTCACGGAGCTCGATGAGGGTGCCGGTAACGGCTTGGACCTTCCGGAGGGTGCGTTCCAGCTGCGTAACGATGGCGGCCAGCCGGGCTTCATTGGTGCCGCGCCTCCGCAGGGGCATGGCCCGCATCGTTATGTGATTACGGTGCATGCTTTGGATGTTGAGGATCTTGGTGTGGATGGGGATACGTCGCCGGCTAAGCATGGCTTCATGATGTTCGGGCACACGTTGGGCCGGGCAACCATGGTGGTCAACGGGGAGATCCCAGCCTAGGTTTCAGCGTGGTTCCCGGCTGTAGGGGCTGAGTTGTTTTTGAGGGCGGTTTCGTGGCGTGAGCTGCGGGGCCGCCCTCGTTGAGTTAAAGCCTCAGACTGTCTGGTGGTGTGATTGGGTTGCGCTGATGGGGCTGGGCTCTGTTAAGGATCGCTAATCTTAGGGGGTGCTTAGTAAGCGTAGCCTAGCTTTGCTAGCGCTGAGAGGTGGGGAGGAGGAAACTGTTCATATGAGTTCAACGAATGTGGGACATGAGAATAGGCTGGAACCGCATCAGGTTTCGGGGTATGCGCAGAAACTGAACTGGCTGCGTGCCGGTGTTTTGGGCGCTAATGATGGCATCGTCTCGGTTGCGGCTGTGGTGGTTGGTGTTGCTGGGGCGACAACGCAGATCGGCCCGATTTTAGCGGCTGGGGCTGCTGCTGTGATTGGTGGCGCGGTGTCGATGGGTCTTGGCGAGTATGTTTCGGTTTCTTCGCAGAAGGATGCGGAGGAGGCGTTGGTTGCTAAGGAGAAACGTGAGCTTCTTGAGGATCCGGAGGGGGAGCTTGAGGAGCTGACGCAGCTGTATCAGCAGCAGGGGCTTTCGCGGGATACTGCGGAGAAGGTTGCGGTTGAGTTGACTGAGAAGGATGCGTTGAAGGCGCACCTGCAGATGGAACTCAACATTGATGAGGATGACATCGTGAGCCCGTGGCATGCGGCTTTCGCTTCGATGCTTGCGTTCCTCGCTGGTGCGATTCTGCCGATGTTGACGATCGTTCTGCTCCCGCATGGCGCGAATATTGTGGGCACGTTCGCGGCGACGTTGGTTGCTTTGGCGTTGACGGGGGCGGTTGGAGCCAAGCTGGGTGGTAGCTCGCCGGGCAAGGCCGCTATCCGCGTGGTTGTTGGTGGCGCGCTCGCGCTCGGATTCACGTACCTCGTGGGCTACCTTCTGGGTGCGTCAGGAGTCGCTTGAGGTGTAAGCGTTTCAGTACAAGAAGCATG
This sequence comes from Arthrobacter sp. HMSC06H05, assembly GCF_001807395.1. Taxonomy (NCBI): domain Bacteria; kingdom Bacillati; phylum Actinomycetota; class Actinomycetes; order Micrococcales; family Micrococcaceae; genus Arthrobacter; species Arthrobacter sp. HMSC06H05. Next base: position 9,055 of record NZ_KV788971.1, read on the forward strand.
CTTCTAATATGGCTTTAGCCCGGCACCCTTAAAGGGTGCCGGGCTAAGACGGTCTATCACTAGTTACCTGAAAACACAGTTAGTCGAGGTTAGCGATGGCGTAGTCGGCCTCTTCTTTGGTGAACTTTTCACCGTGTTCACTTGTCAATTGGTCATGAATTGCGCTTGGAGACATAGCCATCGATTCTTGATAATTCTTGGCTGTTTCGAGGGCGTTCTTTTTATAGTCTGCCTTGAGATTGTCTATCGCGTATTGAGCTGCTTCTTTAGTAAATTTTTCACCGTACTCGCTGGTGAGCTGTTCATAGATTCCGGCCTTGCTCATGTGCATCGTATCGGAGTAGGTCTCCGCAGTTCTGAGTGCTGACTTATATTCCGTCGGAATTGTCTTTTCAGTTGGCTTGTCAGTTTTTGTAGAGGCGCTCGACTTCTCACCGTCACTTGTCTGTGACTTATGCGTCTCTGAAGCTGATGGGGTCGAGGAGCCGGCCGGTGAGGCGTTCTCGTCACCTCCGTTAGCCAATGCATTGATGATGCCGATACCGAGGACGACGTAGATGGCAATCATCCACCAGCGGGTCCAAAGCGACTTTTTCTTGGTAGTCGCGGGGGAGCTGCTCGAGGATGGAATGTCACCCGGCTCAGACGCTGGTGGCACCTGTGGGGAGTTATGGTCTGACACGTATGAACCTCCAAGATGAATATGCATTTATCCCTTCTTTACAACAGTATTATCCCATAAAATGTGTCCAATGGATTTCGATATGGCTTTACGACATTTTTCTACATATCTGCGTAGCCCACGTCGCGACAGGGTGGCACAGAAAATTGCTACCCCAGTAGTCACGTGCAACAGATGTAACGGCAACAGGACGATCCCCGGGAGTATCGGAGCTGCAAGGTAAGAAAATCGTTTCGCGGGGTTCTTTAGAGACCCCAGCGCCGGAACGATGACGCGACACATCAACGCCCCAGAGCATAAAAAATGTCGGGACATCGTGTGAACGATGTCCCGACACATAACAAAAGCGGAGACGGGGGTGTTTGGTTTCACGACATCGTTCACCCCTCACCGCCTCAACCCACCCACAGATCTCTCACGACACCCTTCCAACCATGTCTCACGACATCCTTCACCCATGTGTCACGACATCGTTCCCACCACTGCATGACGCGACCGGTCTGCCGGCGTTATCCACGTCGAGACAGAGGTTGCGCAGAAATGCGCTTGTCCCGGCGGCCATGAGCCGCCACAACACCGGTGAACAGCAGCCGTAGCGGCAGCAGAATAGCCCCGGGAACACCGGGGAGCCGCCAGACGGCAGGTATGTTGCCGGGCCGCCTTGGCCGCATCAAAAAAGCGGAACGATGACCCGACACATCCACCAAAAAAGCGGAACGATGA
>NZ_KV788971.1:10479-16502 GCF_001807395.1 Arthrobacter sp. HMSC06H05
CCGACACATAACAAAAGCGGAGACGGGGGGATTCGAACCCCCGGTCCGGTTTTACCCAGACCCTTCATTAGCAGTGAAGTCCAATCGGCCACTCTGGCACGTCTCCACATTGCCCTCACAAAGGGCAACATCCCATAGTTTAGCCGAGGGCAAGCGTTCACATCAAAGTGAACACCTGGCCGCAACCGTTCACACGGTCCCAGGCCACGGCTATTGGCGGGTCAACGCGCCCCAAATAAAGCTGTAGCTTCGGGCCGCAGTCCGGGCAGCGGACGCATGGTCCACTGAACCTGAATGTCCGCCATCCACCTCCTCGTGGTACCACGCGTTACGGTGGCCGAGCTCCTCCAACAACGCATAAAAGTGACGTGCCTGCACAGGACCCACACGGTCATCGGACGCTGTAGTCCACACCAATAGTTCAGGCCACGTAACCTCACCCTCGCTGTTGGCTGTATCAGCTAGCCGATGGGTAGCTGAAATATCGCGCAGATGTTCAACATCCCCGGGAACATCAGGGTCGCCGTACTCCGCGATCCACGAATGCCCCGCCGAAAGCTGCGTGTACCGCAGCATGTCCAGCAACGGGACACCACACGAGATCGCGCCGAACAGCTCCGGGTAGCGCACATACATGTTGCCCGCTAGCAGGCCACCATTCGAGCCACCGGCCATACCCGTCAAAGCAGCTGAAGAAACGCCGCGCTCATGAAGATCACGCACAACAGCCGCCAGATCCTCGTACGCGCGCGGACGTTTCTCACGCAAAGCAGCCGCATGCCAATCCGGGCCGTACTCGCCACCGCCGCGAATATTCGCGACAACAAACGCCGGAGCCCGGCCCTCATCCGTGCGGCGCTCAAGCCAGCCAAGGCCCACCGCCGAAGAATAAACCGGAGTACGGGACACCCGGAAACCACCATAAGCACTCACATACACCGGCGTCTTACCGTCCAGCGGAGCGTCCTTCGGGGCGACCAAGAAGTACGGGACCCGCGCCCCATCATCAGACACCGCGAAATGCTGCGAAACCTCGTGTGCGCTCACATCGAAACGCTCCGGCGCAACACCGATGACCCGCCAGCCACCGCCGCCACTACCATCGTCGCCGTCACCTTCACCGCCAGCGCCACTCACGCTCGCGAGCGAACCGAGCTGCAGCGTCGGAGGCTGTAGGAACCCCTCCGAAACCATCCAGACGTCGTCGCTATTTTCCTCATCAAGCGGCCACATACTCACCGAAGACAACGCCGGCACACCAGGCAACTCAGTCACCTGCCAATCGTTGCGCGGATCCAAACGCACTACCCGGGAAGCGACGTCCCTCATGATGAGAGCGAAGCCAAAATTCTTGGTGAACCCCACGCCCTGAACGGACTCGGACTGCTCCGGGACCAATACCGCACGCAAACCAGACCGCTCACCAGCCAGCCACTCAGTGGTCTTGACCACCAAAACCGTTCCAGCCGGGTAGCTCTGCCCGTTGACCTCCCACGTGCTCATCGGGCGGATAATCAACCAGTCCTCAAAGAAGCCAACGTGGGCATCCCCCGGAGCGTCGATCTTCTGAACAGTCACGCCTACACCGGTGCCACCGCCAGCGCCCCCGTCTGCGCCGTCACCAGCTCCATCGCCTAACGCCACATAGTTCGTGCCGGTGAAAAAGTCCTCAGCATCCCGGAACACGGTCTTCTCAAATCCAGGCGTGGTGTCCACACCGGCCCCAGCCGCCACGTGGCTCGCATCAACCTCGAACAGAAGCTCCGCATCGGCCAGATCCTGCCCGCGACGCACACGGCGTACACACCGCGCATAGGTCGAACGCGTCATATCGTCATCGCCGGTCACCGTGGAAACCAAGAACGTGTCACCGAAACCCCAACTGACGGAGGTTTTCGCCAACGGCAACTCCAAGCCGCCCTCCACAAACATGCGGTCCACCGCATCGAACTCACAGACCACCACCGCGTCCCCACCATCAGGGGAGAGCACCACCAACGCACGCCGCGGCTGCCCGCCCGGCTTCGGCTCCCAGGAGGCACCACGCCACACCCAATTCACGCCCTCATCGGCGCTGAGCTCATCCAGGTCCAGAAGCGTCTCCCATCGCGGGGTGCCCGCAACATAGGAATCCCAGTCCGTAGTGCGCCAGATCCCGCGCGGATGCTCGGCGTCCTGCCAGAAATTCGTGTGGAACTCGCCATGCCTACTGACCGTGATGAGCCGATCTTGGGCATCCATCGCCTCCTGGATCCGCGCCACCACACGCTCATGCTCCGAAGAAGCTAGATGCTCATCAGTCGCCCTCGTGCGTTCAGCAGCCCACTCAAGCGCCGCCTCACCACGAATCTCGTCCAAAAATGAATGAATATGCGTCAGGTCAGTTGGTTTAGTCACAGCCTAAGAATACGTTGAAGTGATAGAGATAAATACATGGAACAAGCAACGGATCATGCACAGGATGACGGCCTCCTTCGCGTGGTGGTGATCGGCGCCGGACCGCGCGGAACCTCGGTTGTGGAACGGCTCGCGCTCGCCGCGTCGGGGCAGTCCGCGTGGGCTTCTGCTGACCTGTTGATTGAGGCCGACGACGGCCACGCCCTGGCCGCGCGCCCGTTGCGTATCGATGTGGTTGACCCGTGCCCTCCCGGTTCTGGCAGGGTGTGGGATCCGAGGCAGTCGCGGAACTTGTGGATGAATACGCCCTCGATGTTCCCTACGGTTGCCCCGGAGCGTCCGGCCGGTGTGGGGCGGGCCGAGCATCCGGGGCTGAGTTTTGAGCAGTTCCGTCTCTCTGACGGTGATGGGGCCGAGTTGAGCGAGGTCGAGCGGGCCGAGCTGGGGGCGTTGGGGCCGGGTAGTTTCCCGCCACGCCCACTCTATGGCCGGTATTTGCAGCACGTGTGGGAGGGTGTCGCAGCACAGCTGGAGCGCTTGGAGCATGTGGATGGGCCGCATGTGCATTCGACGTTGGCGGTTTCGGTTGACCCGCATGTTGGTGGTGGCTACCGCGTTGTTTTAGGTACGGGCCAGGTTTTGTATGCGGACCGTGTGGTGCTGGCTCTGGGGCACGTTCCGGCCCGGATCTCACCTGAGCAGGAGGCCGTGGGTTCGGCGTGCGCATCGCATCCGGGAGCGCACTATGTTCCTCCGCACGTTTCCACGGACGTGGACTATGGCGCACTTCCGGCCGGTCAGAACGTCCTGGTGCGCGGGATGGGGCTGAACTTTTTCGACCTCATGGCAGAAGTCACCCTGAGCAGGGGCGGCCGCTTCGAAGCAACCGATGGCCCGCCAGGGCAAGCGTTGAAGTATGTCCCCAGCGGTAAGGAACCGGTGCTGATCGCTGGCTCGCGCCGTGGAACCCCGTACCGCGCCAAGGCGGCGATCCCAGCGTTCATCCCGCCGGGCATCGAACTGAAATTCTTCACCTATGACCGCATCGTTGAGGCTGCTGAAAAAGGCGCGACCGGCCGGTTGCCCGGCACCGTGGACTTTGAGCGTCATGTGTGGCCGCTTCTGAACCGGGATGTGATCCGCACCTACTACTACGAGCTCGCTGCCGCCGCTCCCGAGGTGTTCGAAGCCACCCCGTCCGTGTTCTTGGATGAGCTGGACGAAATCCTTGCCGCCCCCACCGATATCGGCGATGAGGTGTGGGTTCTGAAGCTCAAAGACGCGTTGGCACGTGCGCTCCCTGACCGTGAACTCTTCGATATCCGGGCACTGGCGCGGCCGTGGTCGGGGCATGGCGCGATTACCGCTGCAGCCTACCGCGCTGCCACTATCGAGATGCTGGAGCGTGATGTCGCCGCCGCCTCGCTGGGTACGGGTTCGCCGTTGCACATGGCGATTGGCGCACTGCACGCAGGTCGCATGATCGTGAAGCGACTGATCGCGGAAGGCTACATCGACGAACGTTCCGTCGCCGCGCAGGTGCGCGGCTGGTTTGAGCCTCTCGTTGAGGGGTTGGCCTCGGGGCCACCTTTGGAGCGTATCGAGCAGATGGTCGCTCTGATGCGCGCCGGGATCGTTGAGGTTCTGGGCCCTGAGCCGTCCTACACCTACGATGCGGAGGCCCACTTGTTCCGCGCTGTGTCGCCGTGGGTGGGTGGCGCGGAGCCGGAGGCGACGTGGATGGTTGAGGCGATGATGCCGGCCAACCGTGTTGCGATCACGGATTCGCCGCTGTTGCGTTCGATGCTGGCATCGGGTCTGGCGCGTCCGCGTGTGCGCATCACCGATGATGGCGAGCAGGTTCCCGGCTCTGGTCTTGATGTTGAGGGCGCCGATCACCGTGTGGTCGGCACGAGTGGTGCCGCCGCCGATGGTGTGCACGTGATTGGTCTGCAGTTGTCCTCGGTGCAGTGGGGGACTGCGATCGCGGCTGAGGCCGGCGGTGATCCGCACGTGGGTGCCCGGACGCTCGCGGATGCTGAGGCGATCGCCCGCTCCGTTTTGCTGGACTAGTCCCGCGGTTTAAAGCGGAAAACCCCGGAATCTCTACGATCCCGGGGTTAGGCCAGCGGAGGGTAAGGGAATTTCACCCAAACCCCGTAAATACGCGGTAAAACAAGGGTCACGTGAACCGTATGCCTAATCTGTGCCTAATCATCTGCAGTTGTGGGAAAAATGCCTACCAAGAAAGAAGCGACAGATGAGCACCTCAGGCACTGAGAAAACCGTTACGCACATGCTCAGCGAGTATCTGCACAACCTAGAGCTAACCCCCGGGCAAATAGACACGCTAACCAATAGCCCGCTATTCATCTTCCAGAATGAATCTCTAGATGCCCCCGGGTATTTCGAATTTGTAGGACCTCAGCAACATCATGGGGGCATACGCCTTGAAACACGGTGGAACAATCACGACGGTTTTACTGCCCGGGTCGAGCTCACTAACAGCTATGCGGCGTTCACTAGTGAAGGGCTAAGAGAGCTCGCGAAAACCATTACAGATTTTTCATGGCTCTTAGAAGCAATTGCAGGGCCTTTTGAGCGGGCATAGGTCAACGCCTGTAGCCCCGGCCTCTATAGCTAAGGCGCTCGCTAGATATGGGATAGGGGCCTGTAAAGCGTTCTGAAGCTCATGACCTCTTAACTTATCTATAGCCCCAGTTAATGGCGTTATAAGGCTGTTATCGGGGGTTCTCTTATGACCTTTAACGTTTGAGGCGCTTAGCGACATAGCCGCCCCTAACAGAAAAACGGCCGGGGAGATATCGCAATGCCGGCGGGGGCGACTAGCTCACGGCGTGGGACGGGGTACCCCGTGGGGTTGTCCTGTGGGGTTCTGAACGGCTCGTGATCGTGTCCAGGTGTCCAGTGTTTTCTTGTGACGCGTAACAGCGTTAGGCGCTCGCCGTGAGGTTGAGGCACTGCCTGCCTGCAGACACGGAAAGACCCGGCCTAAGGTTTCTTGTGTGTTCCTTAGCGCCGGGCCTTCCCGTTAGTGGTTATGCAGTTGTGAAGAGTGCTTCATCTTCGGCCGTGGTCGACGGTTTAGACGGTTCAGACGGTTTAGACATGAGCCCCTCCGCTTTCCATGCCCTGAGAAAGTCTTGCCGAAAATAGCCGCGTATATCGTTCAGTTTGCCGGGCCGTATCTTGTACTGCTCTAACATCCTCCCTAATCGTTGAGGGTTGAGCTTGAAACCTATGCGGTTACCTTCGCCCCAAGCGTCAGGTTCTGCTCTGACTAGTTCAGATATCAACTTGCCTGTTGGGATGAACGGTTGATTTGTTATGTGTCGGGACATCGTTCCGCTTTTTGGGTGCGGCCAAGGCGGCCGGGCAACGTACCTGCAGACTGGCGGTTCCCGGTGTTCCCGGGGCTATTTTGCTGTCGCTGAGGCTGCTGTTCACCGTTATAGCTATACGGTTCGTGGCAGGCTGGACAGCTAGTTTCTGTGCCGCCCCGTGCCTCGACGTGGATAACGTCGGGGGACCGGTCGGGTCTTGCGGTGCGGTGAACGATGTCGTGACACATGGGCGAAGGATGTCGTGAGACATGGTTGGAAGGG
>NZ_KV788971.1:16522-40286 GCF_001807395.1 Arthrobacter sp. HMSC06H05
GTGAGAGATCTGTGGGTGGGTTGAGGCGGTTAGGGGTGAACGATGTCGTGAAACCAAACACTTGAATCAGAGTGCCCGCCCGTTAGTTTCATTAGCGCGTAGGTTCCAGGAAATGGAGGGACGACTGCAGATCTGCCGTCCAGTTTTCAGCAACCAAGTGCGTTCCGTATGACTCATCCCAGGTTGTGTGCAAGAAAAATACAGTTGCGGATACTCGACCGTCGAAGACATCATCATGTCTACGCAGATAGTGTCCTGGGCGGTATCTTGCGATTTAAGCGGCTTTGTATTCAATATCTCTGATCCCCGTGGTCTTTTGCATAGCTCCAACTACCGGTTTGGAACGTAAACCAGCTAAGAAACCGCGGAGTCCAAAAGCTTCCGGGTCCGGTTTTCGCAGAATTTCCGATAATGAAAACCGAAGCTGCGGGTCGTGATCGTTGAACGACTGTGGGTCTATTGAGCTAACCTCTGTACCTTTCTGAATCCAAGCCGCCGCACCCCACCTGCCGTCAGCCGCCATATCCTGACTGATTTGTCTCCAATCCATACTCTCGGGTAGAGCAGCGTGCCCTACTAAAGAGTCGGGTTCGAGAACCTTCTTTACATTGCTCATGAATCCATCACTTGAAAAGTGTTGTATTACTGAGTTCTTCAAACTCAACCCTGAGGTTCTGTTAGTAAACATATTTTCCCCTTGCTGTGACATAGATCACATGTTAGCCTATTTGGAGACTGGAAGGAGGTGACAACCGTGGCTGTTGATATTGAATTTGAAATTGAAGAAAACGAAACCGACGGTGCCGAAATGATTGTGCATCGCTGCTAAGAATGCTGTCAGCGCGCTGATGGACTCAGGTTGACGCAACTCTCCTGAGTCCATCAGCGAACTCAGGAGAGTTTATTTGAAGGTTCAGAAATCACAAGCATGGTCGCTTGAAAAATCTGATCAAAGTCTCGTTGCACGATCCGAGATCATCACGTTAACGTTTAGAGGTGTCGGAGCAACAGAGTTACCGGCGGATTTGTTCACTGGTGTGCCTCTGGATGCTTCTTTGCTACCCAACAACCTCTATCAAGAGCTTAAGTCTCGAAATATCATCGTTAATGCTGAATATGGCCAAGCTGCTTCTGAACGATTTTCCCGGCAGCACGATTATCTGGTGACATTGGGCGCAGACCCTAATCTCGGGCACTTGAAGATCACCGAGGCTCGTGTGGGCATTATCGGTGTTGGGGCTTTGGGAAGTTGTGCCTTACAAGCGTTTGTTGGTGCCGGAGTGCAGAAATTTACATTAATCGACCCAGATGTTGTCTGCCCATCTAACATGAATAGACAGTACATCTACGGTTCAGGTGATATTGGGCGACCCAAGGTGGATGTCGCAAAGCAGTGGGTAGTTGATCGAGCGATACGGCCTGAAATAACGACGCATTTCTGCTCATTTCATGACTTAAATGCGGAGGTGTTTTTCCATGAAGTGGATTTCGTGGTGGCGACCTTTGATGGTCCAAGTATGAATTCGGTTTTAAGCTGTCTCTGTCAGGCTTGGGACAACAGGGTCGCCAGCGTATTCGGCGCGACAGGCTTCAATACCACTGTGATCAGTCCTGTCTTCATGCCTGGTCGTAGCAGGTCCCCAGAAGAATGTATTTTGCTAAGTGAAATGGGTGGTGTTCGCGAACCTATCCGCGCATCCTGGGGTCCAATAAGTCTTTACAATTCAGCCCTTCTCGCAGAGCAAGCACTCCTGCATTTATTAGGACTCTCAGATGAAGTCAATTACACATCATTCCACAAAACGTTGAGAAGACGTGGAGTAGTGTCCATCCAAACTACTGAGTCTCTGAGGTTCTAGTGTCACAACGCTTAGTTTTCGAGATGGAGCGCATAGCCAACAAGGAAATGCTGCACAGGGATTACAACTACGGACTACTACAATCCCAGATCACGCAACCACTCTACGCAGAATGCTCTGATGGACGGGTCGTGCCTGCACTCCTGGGTGATGCAATGAGAGTTGCTGACCATGATTGGGCTTTTAAAGCCGGCCCTAAATTGCCCGGTGAAAGTCGTTATGAGTTAGGCGAGATAGCTGAGGGTATCGTTCATTCGATTAGCACTACCCCCGCAAGTGCATGGCTAGGACGCCTAATTAAACGTGTAACAGTGAGTAGAGATCGTTTGCAGATGCACACAAGGTTCCCCATCGCAGAACTTCCGTCTGTGCTCACTGCACAATGTCTCGCGTTTAGTCTTGTCGGCGGGCGTCACGTTGGGGACTTTAAATTAGCCAACGGATACGAAAACAAATTCGCTACGCTTCTGAGTGTCCCCGACGGGCGCTTTGGAGTGGAACTAGTCGATTTTGGCTCTCGAAATGAAGGCCGAAAGAAGTTCTTCTCCGGAGACATCAACATAGGCTGGGGAGTTGGTCTACCTAGGGATTACTATGAATCAGACCCCGGACCATTCAATGAGCCGATAAATTTTAACATTAGTTATGTCCTCACCGCGGGTAGCAGAGTCCCTGCACAGCTTTGGAACTCTATCGAACGATACTTGAAAAGGGAACCAATTATAGCTCCCTACCTTTCGACCACTGTTTCGCGCTTATTTCCTGTGCCTAAAGACCGCTCCCAACGGAACTTACCTGTAGAAAAAGGCGAACGCATGAGTAGCTACGGTTCCGCCATGGCCAGGAGCTCTGTACCTCTATATTTTTCGGGCTATCACCCAAACGGCGATATGGCTCAAGAAATAGCAAAACAGACCGAAGGACTGTTATATCCAGTCCAAGTTCCATACGAAGACATTGTAATGAATCGTGTCAACCCAGCTGGAATAATTTTGTCCTTAAGGGTGCCGCTAAATTCTTCACCTTTGGGGGCAATACCTGAAACACTGGGTTATTTGAGACAGAAGGGCCACACTACTGCTGCATCTGCCGAACTGTCGGTGATGATCAAAGAAACACTCGCAATGCCAGCGCCGAGCCTTGAACACTTGCGATGTCTAGAGCAGGCTGTGAATAAGGTAATTCGGCAGATTACCATCGGTCGTCTTCGTGTGTTATTCAGAAGCCCGATCAGTTTTGAGACAAATACTATGGGTATGTTCAGCTTCCATGATCTAAAGGGTGCCATAAATGCTTGATAAAACTTCAAAAGCACTTCTAGAAGAAGGTCTCCAACGACTGAAAGCCGGCGAGACTGCTCACCTCAGTCAAGTTGAGTCGATAATTCACTTCGATTTCAGCGACTTAGGAAGATTGCTAAGGAATCCATTAACCCGAACACCTCAGGTGCGCGTAGCTCTTCGTGGCCGAAAAGTTCAAGAATCTAGATATACGCGCACCACAGTCGTAGGCCGTCAAGAAGTTAACGATTCCATTTGCCCTGAACGTATCGCCAAGCTGATTTCGCAAGGGGCCACGGTTACGCTCGATAGCTTGGAATTGTCAGTACCAGAGGTAGCTGAGGTGTGTCAGCTTTTTGAAGATCAGCTCCAACGCCCTTGTCTTGCTACGGCATACATCACCCCTGCCAACGTAGAAGGCTTGGCGCCTCACATAGATGAAGAAGACGTAATGATGGTCCAGACGGCTGGCTCCAAACATTGGAGATATGGGCAGCCAGAGCCAGGCGTCGGGACAATGTCTCGAATTTTAGAAGGAGATTATCCCAATTTGACCCAGTCCGGGCTCCTGCAAACTGGCGGCCTCATAACCCTACCTTCCGGCACACCTCACTCAGGTACGTCATCATCTAAGGGGTCAATTCATATCACCTTTTCTGTAGAACGACCCCGATATGGAAAACTTTTCAGCCAGCTTTTGAGCAAAACTGTCGAAAGTTCAGCCTTCCCATCAAAGCTTCATGAACAATTGCCGTTCGACAACTATCAACCCCCGTTAAACGAGTACATCGAACCCATTATTAGTGCTCTCGAACATCAATTGCAGGAATCTTCAAAAGAAACTTGTGAAACCTCAGCGCAATGGAATGAGCGGATAGAAGATATCTATGCGAGTTGGGACGCGGTGACTTTTGGGGCAGTTACAGTAAAGCTGAAGGAATCGTTCACGCTTAACTCTGTCGATGAAAACACAACACGAATCCGGACTATGACCAGCGGCCTGCAAGCAACGGTTAGCAGAGAGCTTGAAACAACCCTCCGGACACTGTTGGACCGTAAAAGACTTGACCATGTTGACGTGGATAAGTTTCCGATCTTATCCACCCTGGCCGGATATGGTGTAGTCTCCGCCAATCCAACATCTGAAAAACACATTCCATGAACCACCAAAAATCAATTTTATTCCGTCTATATGCTTCAGAAGCTGGTTCAACATTTACTTCCCAGTACGTGTTGTTTGCGATTCCTGTGGTAGCGGTGACAGTTCTTAACGCTAGAGATTCTGAGGTAGCACTACTCAATGCTGCTAGCGGTTTGGGAATTTTAATTTTCCTATTGCTCCTGGGGCCTCTTGCAGATGTGCGACGTAAAGACCTTTTACTAGGATTCCTGTCGATCGCACGTGGCGTGGCCGCCGCTTTACTGACCTATGCGTTTATGCAGGATGCGGTTTCTATCACCGTCTTGATCGTAGGCGTTTTCTTCATCGGGGGAATGACGGCATTATATGAGAGCAGCGTATCAGCCTACATTCCTGCGTTAGTCAGACCTTCAAAACTGCCTACTGCCAACAGCTGGATAGCTGGTTTACGATCCGCCGCCGACATAGGGGCAGGTGCCGCAGCAGGTTGGGTGCTTCAATACCTAGGACCTTCGTGGCTCATGGCCGTTGTTGCAGCGTTGTACATAGTCGTGTCTGTCGGGCCATTCTCTATGCGACCTGTATTCAAACCTGGCGGAGGTAGCATTCAACGTGCAGATAAGGCCGATTCCGAAACGGGAAAAAGTTTTATCCAAGAGGCGGTGGCTGGTTTCAATATTTTATTTAGAGACCGGGCACAATTTCGGATGAATCTTGGAATCTTCCAATTCAATCTATTCACCTCCGCAGTCCAGGCGATCTTTGCCGTTTATGCAATCAGGTATGCAGATCTAACCGCAATCACCTTTGGGCTAGCAGGAACGATTGGTGGACTCATTGGGCTACTTGGTGTCTGGATTTCTGTAAAAGCCATCCGAAAGTTTCGACCCCACCGACTCATGGCCGCAACTCTAATGATCCCAGGCATTATGGGTATCTTCATAGTTCTACTTCCTGTCTTTACCCCGACCAGTCAGATATTTGTACTGGGAGCCGCGCTTGGTATCTGGGCTGCTGCGACTCTTACGAATATCGCCTTATTTGAGACCATCAAACAAGTGCTAGTACCGTCACAGTACCTTGGACGCTACTCCGCGGCGAGTCGATTATTTACCTGGGGGATTGAGCCTGTAGGCGCTCTATTAGCAGCCTTAGCTGTCACGTATGCCCCTATCAGTGTTGTCCTCACGATTGCCTTTGGAGGCATATTCGCTTCTGGATTTTGGGTAATTCGAGAGAAGTCGCTTATTGCAATCACTAACCGGCAGCTCTACGAATACATGTCTGAGGCTGCAAAGTAGTAACGGTTACTGATATTTTTTGGGGCTCCCTTGCCGTTGGGTAGATTCCTGATGCTCATCGTTTTCGTGCCCTGTTGTGCCTAATCTGTGCCTAGAAAACGGCTGTTATGCCTAAATTATGCCTAGTTTAATGCTAACATCTGAGTACAACTGCAAGACTGATAGCACTAAAAAACATGGCAAAACCGCGTGATTACAAGGAAAACCCCGGAATCTCTACGATCCCGGGGTTAGGCCAGCGGAGGGTAAGGGATTCGAACCCTTGGTACGGGGTTACCGCACAATGGTTTTCAAGACCATCTCCTTCGGCCACTCGGACAACCCTCCAACAACGCTTGAGTTTATCGCATGCTTCCGTCAACTCTGTATTCGTGTCACTCTGGGGAGTATGTGTGCTGATCGTGAAGTGAAAATGCCCGGCCAGCCGAGGCCGGTGGTTCCGTCAGATGTGAAGACATCCGCAGCGATGACTGCGGTCGCGTTTGATGGGGCGGGCGGCCCTGAGGTGATTCGGGTGGGGGAGGCCTCCGTTCCGGAGCCTGGCTCTGGAGAGGTGTTGATCCGGGTGCATGCGTGCGGTGTTAACCCGGCTGATGTTTCGCAACGTGAAGGGAACTATCGTCCCCCCGAAGGTGCCTCGAATATTCCGGGGCTTGAGGTCTCTGGCGAGGTTGTGGGCTACGGCCGCGGCGTGAGCGAAGAGGTATGGCCGTTGGGTGAACGCGTGGTCGCGTTGATTGATACGGGTGGTTACGCGGAGTATGCGGTGGCCCCGGTCGCGCAGGTTTTGCGGGTTCCACGCGGTATCAGCATGGTGGGGGCGGCTGCGTTGATCGAGGTTGCCGCCACGGTGTATTCGAATCTTGCGATGACAGCGCGCCTGCAAGCGGGGGAGACCGTTCTGGTGCATGGCGCATCGGGCGGTATCGGGACGTTCGCGCTGCAGTGGCTTTCGGCCTGCGGGCACACGGTGTACGCGAGCGCATCGACCCCGGAGAAGTGCCGGTGGGCGCGTGAACGCGGCGCAACTGAGGCGATCAACTACAGGGATGAGGATTTCGTTGAGCGCATCAAGCAACTCACCGACGGCCGGGGCGTGGATGTTGTGATCGATGTAGTGGGCGGGGCATACCTGGACCGTAACCTGAGATGCTTGGCTACTGATGGCCGGATGGTCACGATCGGTTTGGTGGGTGGCCGGAAGGCTGAGCTGGATATGGGCCGGTTGATGATCAAACGGCTTTCGGTGCACGGCACTACGTTGCGGGCACGGCCCGCGGACCAGAAGGCGGCGATCGTTGCGGCTGTGGGTCAGCATGTGTGGCCTTTGATCGCCGATGGCCGGGTCACGGTGCCCGTGGATGCGCAGTTCCCGCTGGAGCAAGCGAGGGCCGCGCATGAGTATCTGGCGCGCGGCGAGCATTTCGGCAAGATCGTGTTAACGACGCATCCCGACAACCGGGAGTAGTGTGTCTTGTACAAGTCATCGCAAGTACCTATTTGAGTGAGGTTTCTTATGTCTACAACCTCAGACGAGGTTCAGCGGCCACCGGCGTACGTTGAACCTGACGTCCTGGAAGCAGAGGAACGTAAATGGACTCCGACCCGCATTATCGTGTGGGTCGGAGTCGCCCTGTTGGGCGCGGTTGGTTGGGGTGCGATCGCGCTGGGCCGCGGCGAGCCGATCAACGCGGTGTGGCTGGTTTTCGCGGCGGTCGGTACATACTTGATCGCGTACCGGTTCTACGCGAAGTACATTGAGCGTAAAGTTGCGAAGCCTGATGACCGCAGGGCAACACCTGCGGAGGTGAAGAATAACGGCCAGGACTTCATGCCGACAGACCGTCGCGTGCTGTATGGCCACCACTTCGCTGCGATTGCGGGCGCTGGCCCGCTGGTTGGACCGATTTTGGCGGCCCAGATGGGTTACCTTCCCGGTACTATCTGGATCATTGTTGGTGTGATCCTCGCAGGTGCCGTCCAGGACTACTTGGTTCTGTTCTTCTCGATGCGTTCTGGCGCTGTCTCGTTGGGGCAGATGGCTCGCCAGCAGCTAGGCCGTTTTGCAGGTACCGCGGCGATCATTGCGACCGTGTTCATTATGACGATCATCGTCGCGATCCTCGCGCTCGTGGTCGTGAACGCTTTGGGTGAGTCTGCTTGGGGTCTTTACTCGGTTGGCCTGACCATCCCGATCGCGCTGTTCATGGGCGTCTACCTGCGCTTTTTGCGCCCGGGCAAGGTTATGGAAGTTTCCATCATCGGTTTCGTACTGTTGATGTTCGCCATCATCTCTGGCCGTTGGGTCGCTGAATCCGAGTGGGGCGCTTCGTTCTTCCACCTGGATAAGACCACGATCGCGTGGATGATCATCATCTACGGTTTCGTCGCCGCTGTCCTGCCGGTGTGGCTGTTGCTCGCGCCGCGCGACTACTTGTCCACGTTCATGAAGATCGGTGTGATCGCGCTGTTGGCTGTCGCGATCGTTGTGGTGCGCCCGATGCTGGACGCGCCAGCCGTCTCGATGTTCGCTTCGGTCGAGAACGGCCCGGTGGTCTCGGGTAAGTTGTTCCCGTTCCTGTTTGTGACTATCGCGTGTGGTGCGCTTTCTGGCTTCCACGCTCTCATCTCCTCGGGCACCACCCCGAAGCTCGTTGAGAAGGAACGCCAGACCCGTTTCTTGGGTTACGGCGGCATGCTCATGGAGTCTTTCATTGCGATCATGGCGCTCATCTGTGCTCTCGTGATTGACCGCGGCGTCTATTTCGCTATGAACTCGGGTGCTGGTCTCACCGGTGGGACCGTGGAAGGCGCGGTCCAGTTCGTGAACTCGCTCGGCCTAGTCGGTGCGACCGAGCTGACACCGAACATGCTCACTGAGCTTGCCAATAACGTCGGTGAAGAGTCTGTCGTATCCCGTACGGGTGGCGCTCCGACGCTCGCGGTCGGCTTGGCCTCCATCATGCAGCAGTGGTTCGGCGGCGTCTCGATGATGGGCTTCTGGTACCACTTTGCGATCATGTTCGAGGCCCTGTTCATCCTCACTGCTGTGGACGCCGGTACTCGTACCGCCCGCTTCATGTTGCAGGACGCGTTCGGTAACTACATCCCTAAGTTCAAGGACATGTCGTGGAAACCAGGGGTGTGGATCACCACCGCGATCATGGTTGGCCTATGGGGCTACATCTTGATTCTGGGTGTGACTGACCCGCTGGGCGGTATTAATACGTTCTTCCCGCTGTTCGGTATTTCTAACCAGCTACTGGCTGCGATCGCGTTGGCGATCGTCATGGCCATCGTGGCGAAGAAGCAACGCTTCAAGCACATCTGGGTCGTTGTCTTGCCGCTGGCTTTCGCCACCGTCATTACGATGTACGCTTCGCTTTTGAAGATCTTCTCGCCTAACCCTTCGGTGGGCTACTGGGCTAATCACTTCAAGTTCAAGGAAGCGCTCGCCGCTGGCGAGACGAGCCTTGGCACGGCAGGCAATGTTGAAGCGATGAACGCGGTGGTCCGTAACACGTTTGTTCAGGGTTCGCTTTCGATCTTGTTCATGGTTTTGGCGATCATCGTGATCGCGGCGTCAACCGTCGTCACGTTCAAGGCCTACCGCCACGGCAAGGTTGTGGATCCGTTCGAGACCGAGGAAGTGGAGTCTAAGATCTACGCGCCTAGCGGTTTGATTGCTTCGAAGCCGGAGCGTGAGCTTGAGCAGCGCTGGAAGGAATATGACCAGAAGGTCGTTACCGGGAATGCTCCACGGAAGGAGTGACCCATTCTCATGGGACAGGTCATGGCAACGGTCGTGGATTTTCTGCGCAAGTCCGGCCGCTTCTTCAGCGGTGTCGTAGGCGCGGATAAATACCACCGCTATGTTGAGCATTTTCAACGGGTGCACCCCGGTGAAGAGCCGCTCAGCGAGAAAGAGTGGTGGCGCCAATACCACGATTTCCAGGACAAGAACCCTGGGGCTCGCTGCTGTTGAGCCGCCGCCGCTGTTGAGGCTTAGCCCGCTCAAACCAGCTATCTTGGGTGCATGCGTGAGTTTTTCAAAACCATGTTCGGTAACCCGGACCGCAAGGGCACCAAGGATCTAGGCGAGGGCGTGTGGCGCTCAGACTATTGGCGGTTCCGGCGCGCGGTGGACCGTATGCACCAGGTCCTGGAGCAGGCGCAAGCTGATGATGCGTATCACGTGATCCTCACGTACGCGGACGAGGTGGGTGACCACCTTGAACGCGTACGTGAGGTCTCACGCCGAGCGCAAGCGGCGTTCCCGTCTTCAGGAGACCATGTCCCGGCCGCCGCTCTGGACGTGCACCACGCGTTGACGAAAGCAGCCACGCACGCTGCGACCCTCGCTCAATCCGCAGCGATGCTCGGGTGGGCTACCGCCGAGGACGCCTCAGAAGCTGGCCAGGGTGGCGCGCCGCAAGAGGCCAAAGCGGCGAAAGACAACAAAGCGGCGAAAGACAACTTGGACCGCAAGAGCGGGGCAGTGGACTCATACGTTGAAAAGGCGGAAGCTGCCCTGCAGCGGGCACTGCATCGCTAAACACTGTTGGCCGGCGCACCGCAGAGTAGGGTACGCGCACCGCAGAGCTAAACACCGCCCAGTCCATAAGCGCTGAAAACGTTAAAGGTTCGTGGCCGTACCAGTCTTGGTACGGCCACGAACCTTTTGTGCGAGCCCCCTGCCGGAATCGAACCGGCGACCTTTTCATTACGAGTGAAACGCTCTACCGACTGAGCTAAGGAGGCCTGGCGGTGAACCGCCGGCATACACGCAAGGTGCATGCCACGAGTCGAAACTCTATCGGTTCAACGCGCCAGGGTCAAAACGCGGGTGAAACTGCGTTGAAACCGCGCTGAAACGGGAGCCTACGCGCGGCCACAACAACGCCGTAAACAGCGCGAGGCGATCCGTTAGCAGTTAGTCTTCTTCGGCATCTTGCCCTTGAGTAGGAAGTCTTCGACCCCGGTGGTGACGCACTCGTTGGAACGCCCGTAAGCGGTGTGGCCCCACCCGTCAAAGGTCAGCAGGGTAGAACCTGGAAGCTGCTTCTGCAGGCTCACGGACCACTGGTACGGGGTTGCTGGGTCGTGCTTAGTGCCGACCACCAAAACAGGCGGGATGTCCTTAGACACTTTGAAGTCATCTTGCGCGGCGCCACCGGCGTTAGGCCAGCCAGCGCAACCATCGTGCTCGCTGAGGGCCTCGCCGTAGAACGGCGCTTCCTTCTTGAACTTTTCGCGCGTCTTCTTGCGGGATTCCTCCGTCAGTGCAGACGCGCCGTAATCCATGCAGTTGTATGCGTAGAACGCCTGGCTGGTGTTGTTGCGGTACTTGCCGTCCTCTCCACGCTCAGTAGACAAGTCCCACAGCATCGCGATCCCCTCTGGGTCATTGTCTTCGATCGCCTGGCTCAACGCGTCAGTGAGCATGTCATGGGCTGCTGGCTCATACATCGGCAAGAGGGCTGCCTCGAAAACGGCGGCGCCACTGAACTTGCGGCCGTCCTCGGTGGTCATCGGTTTGGCATCCCACTTGTCGATCGCTTCGGTGAGCTTCTTACGGCCAGCCGCAACGTCGCCTTTGAACCAGCAAGTATTCGGCTGCTCGGTGCAGGACTCAAGGTAGTAATCCAGGCTTTCCTCGAAGGACTTCGCTTGCCCAAGCCCGACCTCTTCCATCTCGAGACTTGGGTCCAGCGCCCCATCCAGCACCATGCGTCCAGCGTTTTCTGGGAACAACGAGAGGTACTGGGCGCCGAGCTCGGTGCCGTATGAGTAGCCGAGGTAGTCGAGCTTCTTATGGCCGAGGGCCGCGCGCAGAATATCCATGTCTCGTGCGGAGTTCGGTGTGGTGATTTGGCTCAGCAGCCCTTCCGGCTTGGTGTTCTGCTTGCACTTGAGCACATCGGCTTCTGCGTCCTTCTTGATCTCCTTGATGCTCTGCTCGTTGTTGCGCGGCATACGAGATTCCTCCATGCGCGCATCGAGCTCCTTGTCCGTGAAACACTTCACGGCCGTCGAGCTACCCACCCCGCGAGGATCAAAACCGACGATGTCGTAGCTCTTACGTAGCTCATCGGAGAACAGCATCGAGGCGGCGTCCTTGACCATGTTGACACCTGAGGCGCCCGGCCCGCCCGGGTTCACAACCAAGCTGCCTTCAGACTTATCGGTGGCTTTCGCACGAATAACTGAGATCGTGATCGCGCCCTCGTCAAGCTTCTCGTAGTTCAGTGGAACTGCGATCTCGCCGCACTCAAAGTTGCCGCATTCCTGCCAGTCGATTTTCTGGTCATAGAAAGACTTCAGGTCTTTGCCGCTGACGGCTTCCGTGGCAGGCGCTTTCGACGACTCGGCCGGGCTCGCCTCGGGCCCGCCGTTGCTACCGCCACCGCCGCAAGCGGTGAGCGCTAACGCAACAGCGGCGGCTGCTGCACTGAACATCATGCCCCGGCGGGGCATAGCACCCGGAAGGAGCCGGGTTTGGTGTGGGGAAGTCACATTATCCTCGCTGATGTCGATCTGTTGGAGCTAGTAGTACACGGTCTATCGGTGGCCCGGGAGGTTCATCGAGCCGCAGACGGCCTGTGCGCAGTCAGTCTAGGTGAAGCAGAACTTCGCGGTGTAGTACTACGGGGTGAGACGATGATCGCGGCCATGAGCGCTTCGATCGCTACTTGTGGGCTCACATTTCCGGCGATCCTCTCGCGTGCGGTACCGATGTGGTCGATCGCGGCAACGGAATGGCCGGGATTCGTCGCGTTCGCGTACTGGGTCAGCTGCGGCGCTAGGTGAGCGTTGACGAGCTCTTGACCTGTGCCGAGCTGGATTGTGAGAACGTCACGGAAGAACGTCGTCAGGTCGATCAATGCGCGGTCTATCGAGTCTGTGGTTCCGCGCCGTCCGCGGCGCTTAGCGGCATCGGCGAGGCGCTTGAATTCTGTGCGTAACTGCCGCGGGATCGATTCTTCCGGGGACAAGCCGAAGGTTTCCCTCAACGCAGCCTCATCGGCTTGGGAACGCTCTTCAACGGATGCGGTCGCCTCCGCGGTCGCTATCTCAACGAAATGGGCGGCTGCCGCCATAGCGTTAGCGATGTTCGTGGCTCTGAACGGCGTGTTCACGATGTCTTCACGCCGCTGCCGTGCCCCCTCGTCGCGGGCGAGCCTGCGGGCAACACCGATGTGGCCTTGGGAAACGCGGGCCGCGAACTCAGCTTGCGCCGGGGTTAGCCCGTCCCTGCGAACCAAAAGCTCCGCGACATCGGCGTTATCCGGGATCCGGAGTGTGATGTTGCGGCAACGGGAGCGGATCGTGACCAGGACATCGGCGGGCGAAGGCGCACATAGGATCCACACGGTGTGCGGGGGTGGCTCTTCGATGGCTTTCAGCAACACGTTGGTGGTGCGTTCGGTCATGCGGTCGGCGTCTTCAACAATGATGATGCGCCAGCGTCCCGTGGCTGGCCTGTCGTGGGCTGTGCTGATGAGGTGGCGGACGTCTTCAATCGAGTAGGTAACGTTCTCGGTTGTCACCATGCTGACATCGGGGTGTGTTCCAGCGAGCACGGTGCGGCACGCCGGACATTCACCGCAGCCCTTTGCTTCCGGCGCGGCCTGTTCGCATTCAAGGGCGGCAGCGAACGCGCGGGCCGCGTTGGTGCGTCCTGAGCCCGGAGGGCCGGTCATGAGCCACGCGTGGGTCATCGCACTACCGCTCACCGCGCGCTTGAGTTGCTCAACCACCCGCTCCTGTCCAGGGAGGTCCCGCCACACGCTCATGCGCTACCTCCGGCATCTGTCACGGCATCAGGTGCAGGGTTGGACGCTGAGCCCGCCGCAGGCCGCGTCGCCGGGGCCTGCTCGGCCTGTTCGGTCCGCGCTGTTAGGGGAACACGCTCTATGAGGGGAGCCACAGCCGCGTTGATCTGTTGCGCGATGTCTTCGATGCTTGCCCGCGCATCGATCACAAGATAACGCTGCGGATCCAGTGCCGCGATCCGCTCGAACTCTTCCATGAGTGTTCCGTGGAACTCATCGGGCTCGGCTTCGATGCGGTCGCTGGTTCCGCGTTGGCCTTGGCGTGCACGCGAGTCCGCTACCGGCATCGTGAGCACGATGGTGAGGTCGGGTTCAAGCCCCCGCGCGGCCGGGGCATTGATGGAGGCAACTGTTTCCAGGCCGAGCCCGCGGCCTGCACCTTGATATGCGAGCGAGGAGTCAAGGAAGCGATCAGAGATCACAACCGCGCCAGCCTCCAGCCACGGGATGATCCGGTCGTTGACATGAGCCGAACGCGCCGCAGCATAGATCAAGGCTTCGGTGACAGGGTCCATCGGAGCGAACGCCGGGTCAAGCACGATGCCGCGCAGTGCCTCGGATACAGCCGTTCCGCCTGGTTCGCGGGTGGTTTCAACGCGGTAACCGGCCGAACGCAGGTGCTCGGCGAGCAAGCGAGACTGGGTTGATTTACCTGTCCCGTCGCCTCCTTCAAACACGATGAACACACCGGCGGTATCACGGTGTTGCTGTGTGGCATCTACCTGCATGTACTTAACCCTACCGGTGGTTAGGTCCAAAACATGAGGGTGAACACATAGAATGGGACGCATGACTTGGGCTCTCATGATCGAATTCGTGATCTCCGTGTTAATCGACGGAGCCATTTTCGCTCTCGCGTTATTCGCGTTGCTGGACTGCCTCGGGCAGCCCGCGGACCGTTTCCGCGTCTTCAGCAGGATGTCGAAAGGCGCGTGGACAGGAGCCCTCGCAGCGGCAGCGCTCGTGTCAGGTCTTTCATGCGTCAGCGGTGTGACCGCTTTGATAGGTCGGCCTTTCGGCGCCGGCATTCTAAGCGGTGGCAGCTTCGGCATGATCCTGATCTTGGCTGCGGCGATCTTCACAGGCGTGTATTTGGCGGGGGTCCGTCCTAACGTGTCCGGTAAGAACGGGTACGGCTCGTATTAAGCCGCGGCACCCATCGTCATTGAGAGACCCTGCTTGCGCGGGAATGAAAGGCGGATCATGACTTATAAGCTGATTTTGCTTCGGCACGGTCAGAGCGAGTGGAACGAGAAGAACTTGTTCACTGGCTGGTATGACGTGACGTTGACTGAGAAGGGGCGTGCGGAAGCCAAGCGTGGCGGTGAGCTGCTCAAGGAGACCGGCAACCTGCCTGATGTGCTTCACACCTCGCTGTTGACTCGCGCCATCGTGACGGCCAACATCGCTTTGGAGGCCGCGGATCATGTGTGGATCCCGGTCAAGCGTTCGTGGCGGCTCAACGAACGCCACTATGGTGCGTTGCAGGGCAAGAACAAGGCCGAGGTTTTGGAGAAGTTCGGTGAGGAACAGTTCATGACCTGGCGCCGTTCTTATGACACTCCGCCGCCGGAGCTGGCGGATGATTCGCCGTTTTCGCAGGCGAATGACCCTCGCTACGCGGACCTTGTTTCGATGCCGCGTACCGAGTGCCTTGAGCAGGTTCTTGAGCGTCTGTTGCCTTACTGGACTGAGCAGATCGTGCCGGATCTGAAGGCCGAGAAGACTGTTTTGGTGACCGCGCACGGTAACTCGTTGCGTGCGCTCGTGAAGCACCTGGATGGTATTTCGGATGAGGATATCGCCCAGTTGAACATCCCGACCGGTATTCCGCTGGTGTATGAGCTGGATGAGAGCCTGAAGCCTGTCACCCCGGGCGGCACCTATCTTGATCCGGATGCTGCCGCGGCTGAGATCGCTAACGTCGCCAACCAGGGTAAGAAGTAACGCCTAGGTAATGCATAGAGCTGGGGCCAGCACCTGTGGCAGGTGCTGGCCCCAGCTCTATGCTCTCTCAGCCGCGAACGCTTCGTGAGGTGTATCGGTTACTTGAATGGGAGGTCTACGGATTCTGGTTCCCATTCGCCGGTCACGAGGTAGGTGACCTTGCGGGTTACGGAGACGCCGTGGTCGCCGAAGCGCTCGAGGTAGCGGGAGGTCAGGGTCACGTCTGCCGTGGTTTCGGATGGTGCGTCCCATTCTGGGGCGGCTACGGCACGGAACACAGAGGAGTGCAGTTCGTCGATCTGGCGGTTCTTTTCAATGATCTGGCGCGCCAGGCTCAGGTCGCGGGTGTCGAGCAGGTCGCCGAGCATGTGTGCCAGTTCGATGTCCAGCTTCGCCATGTCAGCGAAGGTTGGGATGATGCTTTCTGGTGCTACCGGGTTAGGGAAGCGCAGGCGAGCCAGCTGGGCGATGTGGCGGGCGAGATCGCCCATGCGCTCGAGGGATGCAGACATGCGCAGCGAACCGACGATCATGCGGAGGTCGGAGGCGACTGGGCCTTGGAGGGCGAGGACGTCGATGGCGCGCTCGTCCAGTTCGTTCTGCATGAAGTCGATGCGAGCGTCGCTTGCGATGACTTCCTGCGCTAGTTCGGTGTCTTGGGTGGTGAACGCCTCCCATGCCTGTTCCATTGCGGTTGCAACACGGTGGGACATGGTGATGAGGCCTTCGCCGATGGACGTCAGCTCTGCTTGGAAGACTTTGCGCACGGTTGCGTGTGTTCCTCTCGATTGTCAGACATGTGCGGCGGCGGTGAGTTTTGCTGTGTGCGGCTCACGCCGTGTGTCTCTCACTGGGCACATGTGGGGGACTATGAATTATCTTTGCTCCGCTAAGTATCGCGGCGGTAGGCGTTACATGAACATCAGGTGAACAGGTCGTAGGGGAGTGCATTCTCCGGTTGTTGTCTAGTTTTCCAGGGTTAGGCTCTTAGTGTGGACCATACGCAACTCATTGCCGTGATTTCAGGCCTGGTGGGCCTGCTCATAGGTGTGGGCGGAGTCCTTGCTTATAACGCATCGCAGCGTGGCAGGGTTCTCCAGCTCGCTGATGACACCCCTGATTTGCCGGAAGGAGCGGCAGACGTGTTGGGGGTTATTGGTCGTGCCTATGTTCTGGTCGATGAGGTCGATGGCGTGGTGCGGGCGAATCCGTCTGCGTACGCGTATGGGTTGGTGCGGGGCCATACGTTGGTGCATAGCGACATTGTGGAGATGATCGCTGATGTTCGCCGCGATGGTGTGGTTCGTGAAGGCGAGTTTGAGCTTCCGCGCGGCCCTGTGGGGCAGGGTTTCATTGTGGTGCATGTGCGTATGGCGCCGCTGGGTGGGGAGCATATTTTGATCCTTGCAGATGACCGCACTGAGATCACTCGTACAGCTACCATGCGCCGCGATTTCGTTGCGAACGTTTCACACGAGTTGAAGACCCCGGTCGGTGCTGTGGGTTTGTTGGCTGAAGCTATTGAGAGCGCGGCTGATGACGAGGTCGCGGTGCGGCGGTTCACCAAGCGTTTGGCTAAGGAATCGCAGCGGTTGGCGGCTTTGGTCCAAGACATTATTGAGCTGTCACGCCTGCAGTCTGCTGATGTTGTGCAGGCGGGTGAGGAAGTCGATATGTCCAAGCTTGTGAATGAGGCTGTGGATCGTACGGCGCTCATCGCGGGTGAGCAGGACATTGAGATCAAGGTTGGCGGCGTCAAGAACGCGACCGTTTATGGCGAATCTGATCTGTTGATGACTGCGGTGCGGAACCTGATTGATAACGCGATCAGGTATTCCCCTGAAGGCACCACGGTTGGTGTGGGGATCAGTGACCGGAATGGTTTGGTTTCGGTCACGGTGACTGACCAGGGTCCGGGTATTCCGGCTGATGAACAGGAACGCGTGTTTGAGCGTTTCTACAGGCTTGATTCGGCTCGTGCCCGCTCGACTGGTGGTAGCGGGTTGGGTTTGAGTATCGTGCGGCACGTGATGGAGAGCCACGGTGGTGAGGTGACCTTGTGGTCGCAGCCGGGGCAGGGTTCTACGTTCACGTTGCGTTTGCCGCGTCTCGAAAGTGAGGAAGAGCAGAGCGCTTCCTCGGCAAGTTCTAGCCTCGAGGAAGCCTCGAGCGTTGAGGGAAAGTGAGTACAGCACGGTGACACGCATTCTGATTGTGGAGGATGAGGAGTCGCTCTCCGATCCGCTCCACTTCCTTTTGGAACGCGAGGGGTTCGATGCCGCAGTCGCTGCTGACGGGGAAACCGCGGTTCAGGAGTTTGACCTGCATGGCGCGGACCTCGTTTTATTGGATTTGATGCTTCCGGGACTTCCGGGAACTGAGGTGTGCCGGCAGTTGCGGCAACGTTCTAACGTGCCGATCATCATGTTGACGGCTAAGGATTCTGAGATCGATAAGGTCGTGGGTCTTGAGCTGGGCGCGGATGACTATGTGACGAAGCCGTATTCTTCGCGTGAACTGCTGGCCCGGATTAGGGCCGTTTTGCGTCGCCAGGGGGAAGCGGAAGAGCTGATTTCCACAACCGTGCAGGCTGGCCCTGTCCGGATGGATGTCGAACGGCATGTGGTCACGGTGCGTGGTGAGCGTGTGCAGATGCCGCTCAAGGAGTTTGAGCTTCTTGAAATGTTGCTCCGTAACGCGGGCCGTGTGATGACGCGCGGGCAGCTGATCGATCGAGTGTGGGGATCGGATTATGTTGGCGATACCAAGACTCTTGATGTTCATGTGAAGCGTCTGCGCGCCAAGATTGAGGAGGAGCCCGGCTCGCCTGTTCACTTGGTGACGGTGCGCGGCCTGGGATACAAGTTCGAAGGCTAGTCTTCCTAGCGTAGGTACCGTTTCCCGCGCAGTTACCGTATAAAACGCTGTGGGCCGGACACTCGAGCGAGTGTCCGGCCCACAGCGTTTTATTGTGCCATGCCCGGCGGTTAGCGCGGGTCAGGCTGTGTTCTTAGTGGCCGTGGTCGGCCTTTTCGGAGGGCTTGAGGTGGTCGCTACGTGACTTGTCGTGGCCACCTGGGACGTAGTTGGCGTACTCAGGGAGGGTTCCGTCGACTACTGGGACCTTCGCGGTGGTGCTGTTGCCGCCGCTCTTGATGGTCACGAGGACCTGCTGGCCAGGGTAGGTGCCCTTGTTGGTTTCCTTGCTGGTGTCGCCTGGAACCGTGAAAGTTTCGGCGTTCTTATCGTCTTCGAGGCGCAGCGGTTTGTCTGCGGTGACGTTGGTGTCTACGGAGTTGCCGCTGAACTCGAGGCTGAGGTCTGCAGAGTCCTTGCCCTTGTTCACGATGGTGCCGAGGTAACGGGCTTCTTGGTCGGCGCCGTTGGTGACGAGCACCAGGTTCTGGATGGTGACGTCGCCGACGTGCGCGGAGACACCGTCTGATGGGTCGTACTGGGCAGTGGTTGCCTGGTCGTTGATCGCACCGCAGCCGGTAGCGGTGAGCGCAAGCGCAGCAAGGGCGGCGCCCGAGGCGGCGCGGCGGATGCGGGCCTTCACGGGAAGTTTCACGAAATTAGCTCCTCATCAATGAGTCATCTGCGCGGTTGTTTGCTCATTTAAGGGTGCAAGCAGACCACCGCCTCCTGCGATTCTATCGTGTTTGTGTGTTTCTCGCGGCCTCGGCTGTGTGTTGGTGACAAACCGTTCGGGCTTGTGCGGTGATTCGATCGTTTATTTGGGGTGCGTGGGCCGCTGTTGTGGTGACTGTGTTGCCAGTCGGCGTATAGATAACTGCGCGTTGAAGGTACTGAGCCGTTAAGTTCCGTTTCCCCTATGTTTACGGGGTTCTGTGGAAAGGTGCGGAGTTAGTCGTGATATTCTAGTTATCTAGAAAGGGGTTTATCCGCATGATTTTTGACGTCGGAGAGACGGTCGTTTACCCACATCACGGTGCTGCCACGATCGAAGAGATTAAGATGCGCACCATCCGGGGCGAAGAGAAAATGTACCTTAAGCTTCGGGTTGCCCAGGGTGACTTGGTGATTGAGGTCCCTGCTGAGAATGTGGATCTTGTTGGCGTCCGCGACGTTGTGGACCGGGATGAGCTTGAGCACGTTTTTGAGGTGTTGCAGGCTCAGGATGTGGAGGAACCTGCTAACTGGTCTCGTCGTTATAAGGCGAACTTGGAGAAGCTGGCTTCTGGTGATGTGAATAAGGTCGCTGAGGTTGTGCGTGACTTGTGGCGCCGCGAGAATGATCGTGGTCTGTCTGCTGGTGAGAAGCGCATGCTGGCTAAGGCGCGCACTATCCTGACCTCGGAGTTGGCTCTTGCTAAGAAGCTGACGGAAGATGAGGCTGAGGTTGTCCTGGATGATGTTTTGTCTGGGAAGCGTAAGGCTAAGGTCTAAGTTTTCGTATCGGGGGTTGAATGTCACCTCATGTGACTCTTCTTCCGGCCGAGTGTTCACCGGAGTCTGTGGCCATCGTTGTGGTGGCGGCGGGCTCCGGTACGCGTTTAAAGGCCGGTATGCCTAAGGCTTTGGCGGCTGTTGCTGGCCGGAGTTTGGTTGAGCATTGTCTCGATGTTGTGGTTGATCCGGGCCTGGCCGGGCAGGTGGTTGTTGTGACGCCGCCTTCTGATGGGCGTGTAGCGCAACTCGTCGCACAGCGTCCTGAGGTTGCCGGTGTTGCGGTTTCGTGTGTTCCTGGCGGGGCGACGCGTCAGGAATCGGTGGCGGCCGGTCTTGCAGCTGTGGGGGATGCGCGTTTCGTGTTGGTTCACGATGTCGCTCGCGCCTTTGCGCCTGCCTCCTTGTTTGGGCGGGTTGTTGAGCAGTTGCGTTCCCGTGATGATGTGGACGGCGTTGTTCCGGGGCTACCTGCGGTGGATACATACAAGATCGTTGATGCCGATGGCGTGGTGGTGGATACGCCGGAGCGTTCGTCGCTGCGTGCTGTGCAGACGCCGCAAGGTTTTGTCGCGGATACGTTGCGGCGTGTGCACCGCGAGTCGGTTGGCCGGGATGCCAGTGACGATGCGGGCTTGCTTGAACAGACTGGATACCGGGTTGTGGTGGTTGCCGGGGATGAGCGGGCGTTGAAGGTCACGCATCCGCAGGATGTTGCTATCGCTGAGGGCATTCTCGCGGCCGGTGCCGCTGAAGAGAAGGGAGTTGGAACCATGAGTGAGGTGCACGAGTTGGGTGAGGGAATCCCTGCAGGCAGCCTGCCGATGGTTGGCTTGGGTTTTGATGTTCACGCGTTTTCGGATGAGGACCCGTCAGCGCCTGGGGCTTTGCCGTTGATGTTGGCTGGGCTTGAGTGGCCGGGGGAGCGCCGTTTGAGTGGGCATTCTGATGGTGATGCGGTGGCTCACGCTGTGTGTGATGCGGTGTTCGCGGCGTCCGGTTTGGGGGATGTGGGCACCCAGTTTGGTACTGACCGCCCTGAGTTCGCTGGCGCGTCTGGCGTGACGCTGGTTCGTGAGGCCGGGCGTTTGGTGGGAGAAGCGGGCTTCACGGTGGGGAACGTGTCGGTTCAGTTTGTGGGGAACCGTCCACGCTTTGCTAAGCGGCGTGAGGAAGCGAACCGTGTGTTGTCGCATGCCTTGGGCGCTCCGGTTGTGGTCGCTGCCACGACGTCGGATGGCTTGGGTTTCGAGGGTGCGGGCGAGGGTATTTCGGCCCGCGCGGTCGCGTGGGTGTATCCGACGCCGAAGCGATAGGGTTGGGTCTGTGAGCTTGCGTTTCTATGACACCCGTACCTGTGCCGTCCACGATTTTGTCCCTGTCAGGGAGGGGCATGTGGGGCTGTATTACTGTGGCGCGACGGTTCAGGGGATGCCGCATGTGGGGCATGTACGATCGGCCATCGCGTTCGATATTTTGCGGCGCTGGCTGATGTATCGCGGTTTCACGGTCACGATGGTCCGTAACGTCACGGATATTGATGACAAGATTTTGGAGAAGTCGGCGCTGTCTTTCTCTGATCCTGCTCAGCTCGGCCCGGATTATGTGGCTAATGAGTTGTGGTTCGCGTTGGCGTACCGTTTTGAGGCGGCGTTCCGTGAGGCGTATGCGACATTGGGCGTTTTGCCTCCGACGTATGAGCCGCGCGCTACGGGGCACATGACGGAGATGTTCGCGTTGATTCAGCGTCTGATCGATGCGGGCCATGCGTACCCGGCTGAGGATGGCTCGGGTGACGTCTATTTCGATGTCCGTTCCTATCCTTCCTACGGTGCGCTGACGCATCAGTCGGTGGATGACATGCAGGATGCTGGCGACGCTGATCCGCGCGGTAAGCGTGATCCGCGTGATTTCGCGGTCTGGAAGGGCCATAAGGATGGCGACCCGTTGACGGCGTCGTGGGTTTCGCCGTGGGGGCGTGGCCGGCCAGGCTGGCACATCGAGTGCTCGGCGATGGCGGGTAAGTACCTTGGCGAGACGTTCGATATCCACGGTGGTGGCTTGGATTTGCGTTTCCCGCATCACGAGAATGAGATGGCTCAGTCGCAGGCTGCTGGCGATGGTTTCGCGCGTTTCTGGATGCATAACGGCATGGTGACGTTTGAGGGCCAGAAGATGTCGAAGTCCGTGGGGAACACGGTGTCTCCGCGTGAGATGTTGGCACAGGCTCCGGCGGATGTTGTCCGGTATTTCTTAGGCCAGGCTCATTATCGTTCGCAGTTGGATTATTCGCCGTCGTCTCTGGCGGAGGCCGGTGCCGCTCTGGAGCGTGTGAAGGGTTTTGTTGCGAGGGCTGCCGAGAAGTTTGGCGCCGATGCTGTGGCTGGTGGCGAGGTCGCGTCGGCTTTCGCTCAAGCCATGGACGATGATCTGAATGTTCCGCAGGCGCTTGCGGCGTTGCATGAGACGGTGCGTCGCGGCAACGCAGCTTTAGGGTCAGGCGACGGCGCGGAGGCCGGTGCCGCGTTGGACGCGGCTCGCCAGGTTGCGGCGATGACCGCGGTGTTAGGCCTTGATGACGCGGCGTCCACTGTTGAGTCTAGTCAGGGCGCCGAATCGGACGCGTTGGCGCAACTGGTGGAGGCGCGTCTGGCTGAGCGCGCGGCCGCGCGTGCGGCGAAGGACTTTGAGACTTCTGACCGTATCCGTGATGAGCTCGCTGCGGCGGGCATCACGGTCAAGGATGGCGCTGATGGCGCATCGTGGGTTTTGACTGGATTGTAGAGCTTGGAAGCTCGTAGGGGTTTCAGAGCCTAGACTTGACGTTAGTCCGGGTTCCGGGCGTTGTAGTTGATCGTTGTGTCCGTTGAGGAGGGCATATGTCGGCGCCACGTAAGGCACCACGTAACCGTAAGGGGCCCTCTAAGGGCAGCGGCGGTAAGAATAAGCGCGCGCTTGAGGGCCGCGGTCCCACTCCTAAGGCGGAGGACCGGGTCTATCACAAGGCGCATCGTGCCAAGGTTTTGCGGGAGCGTTCGCAGAACAAGCAAGGCAACCGTCGCCAACCGACTGGTGGTCGTCGTTTCTCTGAGGAGCACGTGAACGGGCGTAACGCTGTGCTGGAGGCATTGCAGGCCTCCATCCCGGCGAAGGCTTTGTATGTTGCGGCTCAGATTGATGTGGATGACCGCATCCGTGAAGCGTTGAAGATCGCGGCTCAGCGACGCATTCCGATTCTTGAGGCGACTAAGCCTGAGCTGGATCGTTTGACAGACGGCTCTGTGCATCAGGGTATTGCGATGCAGATCCCGCCGTATGACTATCCGGATGCTGCCGCGAGCCTTGCCGATGCGATGGAGAACTACCGCAACGGAACAGCGGGGGCCCCGTTGGTTGTGGCGTTGGACGGTATCACTGATCCGCGTAACTTGGGTGCGATCATCCGTTCCGCATCGGCCTTTGGTGCTGGGACGATCGTGATTCCGGAGCGCCGAACGGTTGGTGTCACTGCTACAGCGTGGAAGACCTCTGCTGGTGCTGCTGCACGTGTGCCGGTTGCGCGGGCCACGAACCTCACGCAGGTTCTGCGGCAGGCCAAGCAGAATGGCTTCTATGTTCTGGGTCTGGATGGCGGGGGTGATGTATCCCTGCCTGAACTTGAACTTGCTGATGAGCCGCTGATTGTTGTGGTGGGCAACGAGGGCAAGGGATTGTCGCGTTTGGTTTCGGAGACGTGTGATCAGATCGTCTCGATCCCGATTAACGCTGCGATGGAGTCTCTCAATGCATCGATGGCTGCGGGCATCACGCTGTACGAGATCGCGAATAAGCGACGAGCATCACAGAACTGAATCTTCTTCGCTAACTCCCCTGAACTGCGTCCTGGAACGTGGTACAGGGGAGTTTTGCCTTGTATTTACGGGGTTCATGGCTGGAACGCTGGCCGGTGTGTGGGTGGTTCTGCGTTTTGGTGTGGGTGTGTGTAGAGTAT
>NZ_KV788972.1:0-13358 GCF_001807395.1 Arthrobacter sp. HMSC06H05
AGCCGCAGTGGCTGAGCGCTCACACGTTTAACGCGCTATGCGGGCTTCGCTTCAGGTGTCGCGTTTCATGCGTCGAGCGAGGTCCCGATGAGCAAGGGCTCATGGTGGAGTTCGATCCCCCATGCTTCCTTGACTCCGTCGCGTACCGCACGGGCGAGCGCCACGACGTCAGCGCACGAGGCGCCACCCTGGTTAGTGACGGCGAGTGTGTGCTTGGAGGACAACGATGCCCTGCCGCCGGCGATCTCCTCGCCCGGCTGGCCTTTCATTCCGAAGCCCTTGTGGTAGCCCGCGTGGTCGATCAGCCACGCCGCAGACAGTTTGACGTAGCCGTCTTTGCCCGCCGGATAGCGCGGAGCATCCGCTGGCAACGCGGCAGTGAGTGATTCTTCGACAATCGGGTTCATGAAGAATGAACCGCACGAGTTCGTGTCTGGGTCCCCCGCCTCCAAGACCATCCCTTTAGAGCGCCGCAAACCCAACACGGCGGTACGGACTTCAGCCAGCGAGACCCGGGTCCCGAGCTCGACGTTGAGGGCGCGAGCGAGCTGATCGTACGCGACAGGCAACGCCTCGCCTCGTTTAAGCCCGAACGTCACGGCCAACACAACCCAGCGAGGCGAACCGTTCTGGGTTGCGCGCTTCAACACGGAGTTCCGGTAGGTCAACTCCAGCTCGGAGGCCTGCAGGGTCACGAGCTTGCCTTCGTGCCGGTCCCACGCCTCGATCGAGAGCAGCGTGTTGGAGACGTCAGCACCGTACGCGCCCACGTTCTGAACCGGGGTCGCACCAGCCGCACCAGGGATGCCAGAGAGGGCTTCAAGCCCTCCGAGCTCGTGTTCAACGGTCCACGCGACGGCCTCGTCCCACGGATGCCCTGCTTCGATCGTCACCGGAACAATGCCATCCCCGGGGGCGGCTTGGGTGGCATCAGCAGCGCCAGCCCCTTCACCACCGCCAGCGGCGTCTTGACCCGGTTGATCTTCTTCGCCGACGGTGATGCCACGGGTTGCGATCTGCAGGACGGTCCCCCGGTAGCCTTCGTCAGCGATCACCAGGTTGGAGCCGCCGCCAACAATCAGCAGCGGGGTTCCGGCGGCGTCGGCCTCTTGGACTGCTTCGAGGATCTCGTCACGCGTGCGGGCCACGATGAAGCGGTCGGCTGGCCCGCCTACGCCCATCGTTGTGATGTCACTGAGCGTCGTGATTTCGCTGAGATTCCGCTGGCCCTCTGGTTTTTGCTGGCCCTGCTGCTGTCCCTGTTGCACCTGCTTGCTCATGCGGCCTCGGAGCGTCCGGCGACATTCACGATCGCTTGCGCGCGGTTGAGTACTTTCTCGCCGTCCAGGGTCACTTCGAGGTCCACGCGGATGCGGTCTTCGTCCACGACCTTGCCGACCGTGGCAACCACATCGAGGGTTGCGCCTACGGATTCGGCGGGGTTCGTGCCGGCCTCATCGGCCACTGGGACCATGCCGGTGAAGCGGGTCTGGTAGTCCTCGATCCTGCCGGGGCACCCTGCCCAGTCGGTTACGAGCTGGACGGCAGCACCCATCGTGAGCATTCCGTGCGCGATCACGCCGGGTAGCCCTACTTCGGTTGCGAAGCGGTCGTTCCAGTGGATCGGGTTGAAGTCGCCCGATGCGCCGGCGTAGCGGATGAGGTCGGCGCGGGTCAGTTCGATCTGTGTGCGGCCGAGTTCTTGGCCCGTTTCGAAGGCAGCCATTCTTAGTCGTCCTCCCCGCGGATCATGAGGGTTGAGCGTACGGTGCACACGGTTTCGCCGTTGGCGTCTGTGAGCACGGTTGATGTGGTGACCATCCCGCCGGTTCCGACGGCGCGGGCGCGGTCCACGGTCACGGTGGCGGTGATTTCGTCGCCGGCGACGAGCGGGCGGACGTGGGTGAAGCGTTCGTCTGCGTGGACGACGCGGGAGAAGTCGATGCCGGAGTTCGGGTCGGTGATGTAGGCGGCTTCAGCGCGCTGTGCGATCACGACCGCGAAGGTTGGCGGGGCGACTAGGTCGGCGTGGCCGGCGGCTTGCGCGGCTTTCACATCGTAGTGGTGTGGATGGGTTGCTTTGACTGCGCGTGCGAAGTCGCGGATTGCTTCTCGGCCTACCGAATATGGTGCGGCGGCAGGGTACGTGTGGCCCTGCAGGTCTGCATTCACGCCCATGTGGCTCACCTTCCGCGCCGCGGTCCGGCGCTGTTCATTTTCTGTTTGAGTGCTCGGCGGCCGTCCCGCATGCGGGAACCGAATCCGATGACGTGGGCGATGATGCCGATCATCAGGAACACGGATGCGGCGGTGAACAGACCGGTGTTGTCTTGGATGGCGCCCATGATGAGGAGCACGAGGCCGATGAGGACCGCGGCGATGGTCGCGATCAGCATGGCCTTCGTGAGTGTAGAGGCGGAGTCCCAGTTGAGCATGGTTACCAGTCTAGTGGCCGATGCGCGGGTTTAGCTGATCGAGATGCCGGTGGGCTTGGTGCCTTGCTCTGGTTGGCCGTGGGCGTCGACGTACCATTCCATTTCGAGTTCGAATTCGCGTTTGATGCGCCCGCTGCGGCGGGTTACATCTTTGGCCTCGAGCTCGACCTTGAGGGTGTGCGGGAGCTGTAGGGTTTCTGCGGTGACGCCGTCGGAGACGGTGGCTTCGCCTGTGCGGATGCGCGCGGCGAGCCCTTCGAGGAGGTCGGCGAGCTGTTCCCGGCTCATCGTTTCTTTCGCTTTGATGTTCAGAGGTTGCGTGCCTTCGCTCTGCGTCTCGTCGCGCCCTCCCCTATCAAGGTTCGACCCTTGGCCCGTAGCACGGTCAGTCATGGTTATCCCCTTCCCCTAAGGCTATAACAGAAAGACCCCCAGCCTGAGGCTGAGGGTCTTTGTTTGTAGCGGTGGCGGGACTCGATCCCGCGACCTCACGATTATGAGTCGTGCGCTCTAACCAGCTGAGCTACACCGCCACGAATGAGAAAATCCCGCCGGCCCCGACCCGAACCGGAGGGGGCCTTGCGGGATTCTCATTCAGAGCCCCCTATGGGAATCGATCCCATGACCTCAGTCTTACCAAGACTGCGCTCTACCACTGAGCTAAGGGGGCAACAGATGAAGACTCTACCAGGGTTTATTCCCAACACCAAAACGCATTGAGCTCTTCACCTGTAGCCGGACAGTTACCGGCCACGGCGCTTCCACTTAGGTGCGCCTTTGTCTTTGGAATCCTTGATTTTACGGGCAGCAGAGTCCTTCTTCTTGTGCTTGAAACTGCCCTTGCGCTCGTCACGGTCCCAGGATTTTTTGCCGCGAAAACCAGAAGCGTGACGATTCTCACGGCCACCATGCTTCCCTCCGTGGCCGCCCCGGTCTTCGCGGTGCTCATCGCGGTACCCGCCACGACGCTCAGCGTGTGGGCGGCCCCCACCGCGTAGTGCGCGGGATGGCCCGCCGTGATCAAGCTGGATGTCGATGCGGCGCCCGGCCACCCGGGTGTCTGCCAGCAACTCCAGGGTTGAGTCCGGCATATCCGCTGGCAGGTCCACGAGTGTGAAGTTTTCACGAATGTCGATGTGGCCGATGTCGCTGGACACGAGCCCACCTTCGTTGGCGAGCGCGCCCACGATAGCGCCAGGCATGGCGCGATTGCGGCGGCCCACGGCGAGTTTATAGGTGACCTTGTCGCTGTCGTCGCGGCTTCCACGGCTACCGCGACCACGGGACTCGGCGGCACCGCGCTCGCCCGCCACCGCATCGTGCTGTGCGCGTTCGCGTTTGGTGCGTTTTTTCTTCGCCGGCGGGGTCGTCGGTATTTCCTCGGTCAGCAGCGGCTTGCCGCCCTGGGCGAGAAAAGCGAAAGCCGCGGCAACCTGCACGGCGTCGACGTCGTTCTCGGCAACGTATTCGGTCACGAGTTCGCGGTACGGGGTGAGGTCTTCTTGCTCGAGCGCAGGCGTGAGGCGCTCAGCGAGCCGGCCCAGCCGGGACGAGTTGACGGCTTCGATCCCAGGGATCTGTGCTTCTTCGACAGTTCCGCCGGTTGCGCGTTCGATGTGCTTGAGCAGGTAGCGTTCCCGCGGGGTCATGAACAGGATCGCGTCCCCGGTACGCCCTGCGCGGCCTGTGCGGCCGATGCGGTGGACATAGGATTCGGTGTCGTGCGGGATGTCGTAGTTGAACACGTGCGAGATACGTTCAACGTCGAGCCCGCGTGCGGCAACGTCGGTCGCAACGAGGATGTCGATCACGCCGTCGCGGAGCTGATCCACCGTCTTCTCGCGCTGGACCTGCGGGACGTCGCCGTTGATCGCCGCGGCACGGAAGCCGCGCGCCTTGAGTTTGGTTGCGACGTCTTCGGTCGCCTGGCGGGTGCGCACGAAAGCGATCACGCCGTCGGTGTCTTCGGTCTCCAGCAGGCGCGTCATGACGTCGAGCTTGTACTGGTGCATGACCTGGATGTAGCGCTGACGGATGTTCGCGCCAGGGGTCGATGCGGTATCCACTGCGATGTGCTCGGGGTCGCGGAGGTAGGTATCGGCGATGCGGCGGATCTGCTTAGGCATGGTCGCGGAGAACAGCGCGACCTGCTTGTCTTCCGGCGTGGATTCGAGGATCGTGTCCACGGCCTCGGCGAAGCCCATGCGCAGCATTTCGTCGGCTTCGTCGAGGACCACGTAGAGGAGGTTGGAGAGGTCGAGGGATCCGCGTTCGATGTGGTCGATAACGCGGCCTGGGGTGCCCACCACAACCTGCGCCCCGCGGCGCAGCGCTTTGAGCTGTGGACCGTACGGTGAGCCGCCGTAGACGGGCAGGATCGTGAGGTCGTCGAAGTAGCGTGCGTAGGAGGAGAACGCTTCCGCTACCTGGAGCGCGAGTTCGCGGGTTGGTGCGAGCACGAGGATCTGCGGGGTTTCGGCTGGCCCGTTGACGTCGTTGATTTCGGCGATCTTGGTGAGCGCGGGGATCGCGAACGCCGCGGTCTTACCGGTTCCGGTCTGCGCGAGTCCCACGACGTCGCGGCCTTCAAGCAGGGTCGGGATGGTCGCGGCTTGGATAGGTGAAGGGCGTTCGTAGCCGAGGTCTTCCACCGCTGCCAGAACGCGGGGTTCGATGTTCAGCTCAGCGAACGTCGGGCCCTCCGGCTTGGTTTCGGTGCTGGTGTTTTCGTGGGTTTCAGCCATGTCAGTTTGAGCCATCTCGGTGGCCTCCTGTTTCTGCGGGAGGCGTCAACCGTGCACTCGTGGGGTGCGCGGGACGCGGGCGTTACGCCCGTGACCGGCTCACTCCCTCCACGACACACAGTGCCGCGCATCGGGCGAGGCACACAAACCACATGCGAATAGACCCCGTTCGAAGGGGCATGCATTTAATAAGGGAAAGCCGGATATCGGCGGATAATCCAGTCTACCCCGCAGCCTGCCGCGGAGCCCATAAAGGAGGCGGGACTCACAAGAGTCCCGCCTCCGGCTGGTTTATTTATCCTCTGATGCTTCCTTAGATGTTGCCGGTTCCGTTGATGCGGGTGGCCGCTCTGAATCTGCGGGAGAACTCTGGTCCTCCCCGTCTTCTGACGGGTTGGTCGGGAACTGGTACTTGTCCTTATAGGCTGCGACGTTGATGCGTTCGATCTCGCGCCCATTCTCAGCGACCTTCACAACGAATGAGCTTCCCATTCGTAGGTCGGGGAGGTTTTCGAAGGTCAGTTTGCTGAGGTCACGGTCCGCGTATTTTTCGCGGTATTTCGCCATGACCGGCTGGATGTTCTCAGTGGTCGCGACCTCTTCGCCGACTGAGCACGCTTTCTTCGCGTCGTCAGCCACTGCAGCTGAAATGAATTCCTCAACGGCTTCCTCAGGCGAAGCTGCACCTTTACCGCAACCGTTTCCAAACGCATCACACCCGGTCAGCCCTGCCCCAACAGCAAGGAGCACACCAGTACTCGCGAGTAGTTTCCTTGCGTTCGCTGAATAAGCCATTAAAGAACCTCCACTGCCCGTTTCAACAGCTATAGCGAGAACAGTAATGCGCCCGCCTACCACCCACAAGCGGTTTTAGATAACAATTCGGCCGCACTCACCGGGCAAGCGTTCACCGGGCAGCGTTCCCGGGCAGCGCGCACGGGATACTTTCACCGGCGGCGCGCACCGGGTGCTGGCTTATAGCCGCGCGAAGGCCTGTTCGAGGTCTGCGATGAGGTCTTCAGCGTCCTCGATACCGACCGATAGCCGCAGCAGATCGTCCGGCACTTCTAGTTCGGTTCCCTTGACGGAAGCGTGGGTCATCTCAGCCGGATAGTTCATGAGGGATTCGATCCCGCCCAGCGATTCCGCGAGCCTGAACAGTTCCGTGCTCTCCGCGACAGCCCGTGCCGCATCCGCACCGCCTGCCAGCCGGAAGGAAACCATGCCGCCAAAACGCTTCATCTGGCGTGCCGCAACATGATGCCCCGGATGATCCGCAAGTCCCGGATACAGAACCTTCGTGACTTCCTTACGGCCCCGCAACCATTTCACTACCGCTTCAGCGTTATCGCAGTGACGTTCCATCCGCACCGCGAGTGTCTTCGCGCCACGCGTGGTCATGTACGCATCGAACGGTGAAGACTGGTTGCCCGCAGCGAACTGGATGAACCGGACCTTATCCGCCAGCTCCTCCGAGTTCGTGACGACTGCGCCGCCCACCACATCGGAATGCCCGCCAAGGTACTTAGTGGTCGAGTGAACCACCAAGTCCGCCCCGAGTGCGAGCGGGGACTGCAGGTACGGGGAAGCGAACGTGTTATCCACCACAACGATCGCACCAGCCTCATGCCCAGCAGCTGTCAACGCCTCGATGTCCGCGATCTTCATGAGCGGGTTCGATGGCGTCTCAATCCACACCATCGCAGTCGCATCCTCACGGATCGCCTGCACAGCGGCTGCCGTGTCCGTCATGTCCACGGGGGTGTGGCGGATGCCGTTAGGGCCGTGGATCTTATCGATCAAACGATGCGTGCCGCCATAAACATCGTTACCCATCACGATGCGGTCCCGCGGCGAAAGCAAGCTCCGGATGATCGCGTCCTCAGCACCCAAGCCCGAGGCGAAAGAAATACCGTAAGCGCCACCTTCCAGGGCGGCGATCTGCTCCTGCCAGTTATCGCGGGTCGGGTTAGTGCCGCGCGAATAGTCGTAGCCCAAACGCAGGTTACCCACCGAGTGAGGATGGTACGTCGTGGACATGTGCAGCGGCGGGATCACCGCGCCCGTGATCGGATCAAACTCTTGGCCTGCGTGCACGGCGCGGGTCGAGAAACCCAAACCCTGCTCCGTGGCGTTTTGCTCAGTGTGCTTGTGGTCGGTGGTCTTGTGTTC
Organism: Arthrobacter sp. HMSC06H05; assembly: GCF_001807395.1. Lineage (NCBI taxonomy): Bacteria > Bacillati > Actinomycetota > Actinomycetes > Micrococcales > Micrococcaceae > Arthrobacter > Arthrobacter sp. HMSC06H05. The sequence goes on from NZ_KV788972.1 coordinate 7,352, forward strand.
GTTGTTGTGGTCTTTTTTGTTCTCGCTCATTCCACGCTCCATGCAATCTCAAAGTTTCAATTCAGGTTAGGACATCGATGGCTTCGCCATCGCGTAAGAGCACCACGCCAGAGTTGACGCGTAACAGCTCGTGCAAACATTCGGCTGGTTGACACCACCCGATCGTGGGCATGTGTTGCCCCACCGCGTGCGCGGCATCAATCGAGGTTTCCGGGGATGAGCCCGCATCCAGCGCGGAGAGCACCGATTCGCGCGTGACCGACCCCACCAACTCGCCTACGCGGGCCGGCCAATGCCCTCCCCTAACAACAGGCAAAACGTTCACACCCGCGGCATCCAGCGCTTCCTTCGCTTCAGCGAGCGTAACGCCTTCGTCTACGCCGCGCACCCCTGGCAGCTGTTGTTGCGCACCAACAGTGGATGCCTCATCAGGCACCTGGATGCTGTAGCCGTTGGCGAGCATCCAGGCGTCATTGAAGAACTTACCCATGTAGCCGCGGCCGGAATCCGGAAGCACCACAACCACGACCGCGTCCTCGGGAAGATCACGGGCCGCATTCAGCGCGGTGACCACGGCGAGCCCGGAGGACCCACCCACCAGGAGGCCTTCTTCCTTAGCCAAGCGGCGCGCCATCGCAAACGCTTCGGCATCGCTCACGGCTTCGACCGCATCGGGTATCTCGGGATCATAGTTGCCCGGCCACATGTCATCGCCCACACCTTCGACCGCGTACGGGCGGCCCGTGCCGCCGGAATACACCGAGCCATCCGGGTCAGCGACGATCACCTGGACTGCGCCATCGGACACTTCTTTGAGGTATCGGCCTGTACCCGTGACTGTGCCGCCGGTACCCGCACCCATGACCACGTGGGTGACGCGGCCTTCGGTATCAGCCCAGATTTCGGGGCCGGTGGTTTCGTAATGTGACTCCGGGGCGGCCGGATTAGAGAACTGGTCCGGCTTATAAGCGCCGTCGATCTCGCGTTCTAGACGGTCCGAAACCCCGTAGTAGGACTCCGGTGAATCAGGTGCCACACCGTTCGGGGTAACCACAACCTCTGCCCCGTAGGCCTTCAAGACGGAGCGTTTCTCTTCCGCGACCTTCTCCGGGGTCACGAATACCGTCCGGTACCCTTTCAGCTGCCCCACCATCGCAAGCCCCACGCCAGTGTTGCCGGAGGTCGGTTCAACGATCGTTCCGCCGGCAGTGAGTTTCCCGGCTTCCTCGGCTTGTTCGATCATTTTCAACGCAATACGGTCTTTGATCGAACCGCCCGGATTCAAGAACTCGAGCTTGGCGAGCACGGTCGCTTTAAGGCCGTCCGTGACCGAGTTGAGTTTGACCAGCGGGGTGCCACCAATGAGGTCCAATACGGAATTCGCGTAACGCATAAGTCCACGGTACCGGCGCCTCACGCTTGCCGCGAAACTGTCAGGGGTGCATGCCACAGTATCTATATGAGCGTTCCTGTATCCGGTGAGGGTATGACCCCCGATGCTGAGGCCAGCTGGGTTCCGCCTGTCCCGTTGGAGTGGCGTGCCGTGGTGTCCGCTTTTCAGCATGGGCGGCGTGACCCATCGTTGCGGATCACTGCGCACGATGCGTGGCGGGCTGTGCGTTATCCGTCCGGGATCGCTGAGGTCAGGATTGTGCCGGAAGGTGTGAGTGCGTCCGCGGTTGCTGGCGGGGCGGTGCGGGCGCGGTCGGCGCAAGAGAACCGGGGTGCCGCCCGTGGCGCGGGTGGGCCGTTGGCACGTCAGGTCAGGTTTCAGGCGTGGGGCCCTGGTGCAGCGGAAGCCCTACAGGATGCTCCCGACTGGCTGGGGCGCAGTGATGACTGGAGCGAGTTTGATTCTTTGACTGACCTTCCCGCGTTGGTTCAGCGGATGCGTTCCGAACGTCCGGGCCTGTTGTTGGGGTCTTCTGGCGCGTTACCTGAGCATCTCGCGGCGGCGATCTTGGCGCAAAAGGTCACGGCGCACGAGGCGTTCGGGGCGTGGTTACGACTTGTGACTCGTTTTGGGGACCCCTCCCCCGGGCCGATGGGCCGAACCGGTGAACTGTTCGTTCCTCCCACCGGAGCTGAGTGGACACGGATCCCGTCGTGGGAGTGGCATCAGGCGCGCGTGGATAGTAAACGGCGCAATACTCTGGTGCGCGCTCTTGAACGTGAGTCGGCACTGCGGCGGCTACAAGCCACTGTCCCGGCGGGTGGGCCGAACAGTGGTCTACTGCGGATCGAGTCTGCGTTACGCAGCATCCCGGGGGTTGGTGTGTGGACGGCCGCGGAGGTTCTGCAACGCAGCCACGGTTCAGGCGATCATGTGTCTTTCGGGGACTACCATGTGGCACACAACGTGGGGTGGGCGTTGACCGGCCGCCGAGTCACCGACCGGGAGATGGAACAACTTCTGGCCCCATGGACTGGGCACCGGCAACGGGTTGTGCGGCTGCTAGCGGAAGGCGGCGCAACCAAACAACGCATGGGACCCCGGCTCCACGCCAACGATCACCGCTGGCACTAGAACCGACCGACGCTGGTGGCGGGCGGCTCTGGTGGCGGGCAGCGCTAGCTTTTCAACCGGTAGCCGGCCGGTTGTACGCCCTCAACCCGTAATGGTGCCCTGGGTCCCATTGACAGTGATCATCTGTCCATTCTTCAGTGCGCTGGTCGCTCCGCTCGCGCCCATCACGGCGGGAATGCCGTATTCACGAGCAACGATGGCAGCGTGGGAGAGGCGACCTCCAGTATCGGCTATGACAGCGGCCGCCAGGCCGAACAATGGCGTCCAGGATGGATCCGTGTAGTGGCACACCAGGATGTCTCCCGGCTGGAGTTGGTTGAAGTCTTCAGGCCCTGTGATGACCCGTACAGGGCCCGTGGCCAGTCCGGGACTTCCTGCTGTCCCGGCAAGCTTCGACGTTTTGGTTTGATCGGCGTGGGTCCACCACGCTGCGGCGGCATGTGGCCGTGCGGCTTCGCGTTGGCTGGCCATCAGTCGCGTCTGATGAGCGGACGCGTCCCTGACCAGTGTGTCCTGGATTTCGGTCAACGTAAGGTACTTCAACTGCTCGACAGTTTCGAGGGCTTCACGCCGGTGCAGTCGGTTTGCGATCTCAGCGGTCACACGACGCGCGATCACGTACGCCTCCTCAATGAGGTATACCGATGCTTCACGAGCGACGTGACCGTTCCGCCAGGCCTTCAGGGTACGGGCGAACCCGCGGCGGGCAAGGGCCGGTAACCGGCCCTTGATTTCCTCGACGAGTTCTTGATGGGAAGGTTTATCAGCAAGGCCACGCGGCGAACGGCGCACAGCGTCCAGCGTTGCATCAAGGCTAGCGGGGTCTTCTCTCCAAGACCTATGAGAAAAGGGCAGGTACAGCTGTGCAGTTCGGGCGCCATACTCGTCGAGGAAACGCCGCCGCATGTCGCGATAGGTAGAGGAATTTGGCTCGAGGCTTGCGAGCTTATGGAGTTCCTTGTCGATCACCACCGTAGTGTAGTCGAGGTCCCCGAGTAGGTCGTATGCATCGAGGTCTCGTCTCCTGGCCAGAGCCAAGTAGTAGCCGAGTTTGAGCGCTGTGAGTTGTGCAGGCCCGACGTAGTCGAGAAATCTCACCCGCGCTATGTCACTGACCAGACCCAAAATCTTCTCGAGGAGTGCCAGGAGTTCTTGGTCTGCAACCGGGGCGAGTTCCGAGGGCAGAGAGCTATCTAGTTTCCTGCGGTAATCAGCTTCCACGGTGGGCCAGTCAGCCGGGTCTGGGGATCGGTATCCAAGGAGGCGGACCAGCCGCCAACCCACACGGATGTCGGGGTAGGCAGCTGTGATAGTTCCATCGGGTTTCATTTCAAGGAGCTGCTCGATGGGGGTCGCAGTGATACCGATGTTCGCCATCCCGGCCTGCAGTTGCCGATGCATAGGAAGGATCGCGCAAAGGTCGAGGGGGTACGGCCCCGGGTAGTGTTCGACGAGGTCAGTGTGGAATACACGGGATGCCCTACCGATCCGTCGGCCAGAGACGGTTTGTTGTGGAACCTGTTGTGTAGCCGTCTCGGTGCTCGCAGTAGTGGTGATAGGTCGAGCTTGAAGTAGCCACAAAGTGGTGTCTGTGTAAGCCCATTCGAGGTCCATGCCTGCACCGTAAAGCTCTTGCACGGTTTCCCCGAGCCGGGCGAGCTCAAGCACTTGGTCATCAGTGAGACAGAGGCGGTGCCGGTCATCTTGGGGAACGTCAGCGATGCGGGCGGAAGAACCATGGCGGTCGATGCGGGTCTGTTTTGCCCCGAGTCGCCGCTCCAGAACACTGCTGGTCGTTGCACGGTATTCGTCTGGGGTCACTGCTCCTGAGACCACGCTCTCCCCTAGTCCCCAGGAGGCGTTGATGAGTGTTTCTTCTCCGCCGCTGACTGGGTCGCAGGTGAATAAGACTCCTGCAGTGTCGGCATCGACGAGCTTCTGAACAACCACAGCTAGAGCAACGTCATGATGCTCAATACCGTGACGGCGTCGATAGTCAACGGCTCGAGCGGTCCAGAGCGATCCCCAACATTTACGGACCGCATCCAATACGTCGTCTGTGCCGAGAATCCCAAGAAAGGTGTCCTGCTGACCAGCGAAAGATGCTTCGGGGAGGTCCTCTGCGGTTGCCGAAGATCGCACAGCCACCGCTACGTTCTCACCCCACGTGCTCAACTGGTTGCCGATTTCCCGAGCGATGGCGTCTGGCACGTTTTGACCTTCTACTGCTGCCCGGACGGCGCCTGGTCCTTGTGAGAGAAGCGCATCTATATTTAGGTCGGCGGTTGCTTCGCGGTATGTGTCTGCAGACAGAACGAAACCTTCCGGGACGGGCAGTCCCGCTCGTTCCAGCACACCGAGGTTCACTGCTTTACCACCGCCAGTGGTCAGGGTCGCTTCAGTGAACGGGATAATCATGAGGCTTCCCTTGCTGAAGAAGTATCCACCATTGCAACGAGTGCGAGTTCCAGCTGTTGTGTGAGTCGCTCCGGTAGCGCCGGTCCGTCTTGCTGCCACGTCCACTGCGCCACGGGCGCGAAGTACGCCGATGCAAGCATTATCACCGCGGCCTCCCTGTCCACGGGACGGAACTCGCCTGAGGCGAGACCTTCGCTGACGATCGATCGCAGCAAAGCCATCAAGGGTTCACGTGAGGAGGACACATCTGCTTGATTCAAGGATGAGATCCGAGCTATGCACATTTGCCGCGCGGGTGCCTCATTCTCTACGTACCACTCACCGGCGGCGCTAAACACTCGTTGCAAACGAACCGCGGCACCGGCGCCTGGAGTGTCAGCATCTGTCATGGCCGCCATCACTTGTTCACCCAAGAATGACAAGACATCCTGCTTGGTTGCGAAGTAGGTAAAGAACGTGCCTTTACCTATGTCTGCGGCTTCTGAAATCTGGGAAACCGAGGTTTGCTCGAATCCTTGCTTCAGAAACAGCTGCATTGCAGCTTCGACGATCCGTTTCCGGGTCGCCTCTTTACGACGGGCGACACGATCACTCGAACTCATGAAGATAGAGTAACAAGAAACTTGACCGCGGTCATTCATGTGGGAATTATCCTGTTTTATGAGGTGCCGCTGCGTGTGTTGGGGTTAGCGTGTTTGGCGGGGTTTGAAGATGGTCCAGGCGGCGGTGATAGTGAGCGGGGCCTGCTGAGCCTGCACGTCGTTTTTACAGGGTTTGCTTTGGCCCGGCAGGATAGCTGTGCGGTTGAGAGTCTTAGCCGTTGTCTTTTCGTTCCAAGACCAGCATGCCGTCGTCGGTTGAATTAGAGTCCACTGTCTGAATGGCTTTCGAACTCCCCGGACCGAAGTAGGAGCGTTTGTCTTCGTAGGCAGAGAACGTGACGAAGAAGTTTCCGGCGTCAAGCTCCTCATTCGGGGCGTGGATGTTTTCGTAGCGTATGCCCAACGAAAGCAATCTTCCCTGCCTTGCTTCCCTCTTTCGCTACCTCAGGCAAGGGTCCGG